>NZ_CP045798.1:2020000-2357500 GCF_000746025.2 Thermanaerosceptrum fracticalcis | reverse complement strand
GACAATAGCGAAGGGGTCACACCCGTTCCCATCCCGAACACGGCAGTTAAGCCCTTCAGCGCAGATGGTACTTGGCCACGAGGCCTGGGAGAGTATGTCGTTGCCAGGATTATTTAAAAGAGACTCGATTTTATTCGAGTCTCTTTTTTGGTTTATATAAAGATCGAAAATAAATTCTTGACGGTTATTCTATCCAGATCTAAAATAAATATATAATATTACAACATTGCAAAATATTTTATATCGCGGGGAGGATGAATTATGGCCTTAGTAACTTTAAAAGAAATCCTGCAAAAACATGACGGAGCAGTTGGTGCCTTCAGTACATATGATTTATATACTGCTCTTGGCATAATTCAGGGAGCAGAAAAAGCAAATTTGCCTGTAATTGCCATGTTAGGTGCTCCTGTCATTAGTAAGCCGGGTAATGAATATATCGGTGAACTGCTGGTGACCCTGGCCCGGAGGGCCAGGGTGCCTGTTTGTGTCTTTTTAGACCATGCCAAAGATTTTGCTACCTGTATGAAAGCTATTAAACTGGGCTTTAGTGCTGTGATGATTGACGGCTCCCATTTAAGTCTGGCAGAGAATATTGAAATAACCAACAAAGTTGCGGAAGCTGCCCACAGTGTGGGAGTCTCGGTAGAAGCTGAAGTGGGTGCTTTAGCTGGCTTAGAGGATGGCGAAGAAGTGAAGGCAGCCAAGATGACTAATCCTGAGCATGTGTCCCAGTTCCTGGCTGCAACGGAAGTGGATGCTTTAGCTGTATCCATTGGCAATGCTCATGGACTGTATAAAGGTGAACCCAAACTGGATTTTGACCTCTTGAAGAACATCGCTGGTATTTGTAACGTTCCGTTGGTGCTGCACGGCGGTACAGGACTTACTTTAGAGCAGTTTGCCAGGGGTGTCCGGCTAGGTATTAAGAAAATCAACATCGGGACAGAAGTTAAGAAGACCTATATAGAAGCTTTCATCAAGACCCATGAAAAGAATGTGGATGCGTGGGATATGGTTGGTGTGCCCCAGGCCTGCAAGAATGAAGTAGCCGCTATGGTTCAGCAGAATCTGGAGTTCTTTGCCCATAAGTGGAAAGAATTGTGTTAAGTCTTTACAGGAAATAGGAGTGACATGATATGGCAAGATTAAAAGGAAACTTGATGGTTGGCCAGTCCGGGGGACCTACGCCTGTTATCAATGCCAGTTTGGCCGGTGTGATTAGTGAAGCAAAAAAAATACCGGAAATAGAAAATATTTATGGTCTTTTTCACGGGATAGAGGGTGTGTTTACAAAACAAGCCTATAATCTATCAAAAGAGCCTGATGAGTTAATCAATAAATTGTTATATACGCCTGCCTCCATTTTAGGCAGCTGCCGCTATAAGCTGAAGGACAATGATTATCCCAAAATCCTGGAATTTTTTAAAGCTAATAATATAAGATACTTTGTCTATATTGGCGGTAATGACAGCATGGATACCTGCAACAGGATTTCTAAGCTGGCCCAGAGTGAGAATTATGAAATGCAGGTGGTGGGTATTCCAAAGACCATCGACAATGACCTGCCTTATACCGATCATTGTCCGGGTTTTGGCAGTGCGGCCAGATTTGTGGCTCTCAGTACCATTGACTCCGGCCGTGACCTGGAGTGCATGAGTACTTTTGATGATGTGGCCATTTTTGAAGTGATGGGACGCCATGCCGGCTGGCTGGCAGCCGCCAGTGCCCTGGCCAAAAAAGTGTCTGAGGATGCACCCCATCTTATCTATTTACCCGAGCGTACTTTCTCTCTGGAGAAGTTCCTGAGAGATATCAAAGAAGTCCATCAAAACCTAGGCTATGTCTATGTCATTATTTCCGAAGGCATTAGAGACGAATCTGGCGAGTTTATCGGTGCCCAGTCGGCCGTAACCGATGCCTTCGGCCATAAGGCCATCGCCACCGGAGACGGACCAGGCAATTATCTTGCCAAAATCATTAATAAAGAATTAGGCTTAAAGACACGCTGCAATAGACCGGGAACCATTCAACGCTCCCTGGCTGCGGTAGCTTCCCGCACTGATATCGATGAAGCTTTCCGGGCGGGAAGTGCCGGTGTCCGTTATCTGGCTGAAGGCATTACCGATATCATGGTAACTCTGGAGAGAGCCCAGGGAACTGAATATTACTGTGAAACAGGATACGTGCCTCTGGAAAAAGTAGCCAATATCGAAAAATTTATGCCAGACTCCTTCATTAATCAAGAGGGGAACTTTATTACGGACGAATTCCGTAAATACTGTCTGCCACTGCTCGGTGATCCATTACCCGAGTACGCAAGGCTTATAGGCAAACCTTTTAGTTTAAAATAGAATTCCTCATCCCCAACCTCCCAATTAACCGGGACTCCAGTAAGTTATATGCTTACTGGAGTCTTTGTCTTGCCAAAAGATGAAAGTTATGGGTATATTATTCTTAACCGCGAATATAAGGAGGAGAGACCATGGGGAAAGAAGGTCGGGAAAGGATTAAAGAAAAACTACAGGAATTGTTAGACGTAATTAAAGGAGAGGTTGCCGAAGAAAGCAAAGAAATTAGAAACAATGTACTCACCACGGTAAATGAGATTAAAGCCACGGTTGAAGAAAAATGGCAGGATATTGAGGATAATTCCAAAGAGTCTCTTGACAAACTGGTCGATAAACTGGATGCCAGGGCTTTGAAAACCCTTTATACCGTTCAGGATAAATACAGCGAAGGATTAAAAATGACGGAGGAATTTAAGAAGACGGTTGTAAGTAAATGGCAGGATATTGAAGAAACCGTAAATAAGATGAAACGTGAACTGGAGGTCAAAGCTTTAAAAACCCAGTATACCATTGAGGAAAAAGTATCCCAAGGCCTGGAGAAAAAAGATGAGGTTGTGGTTAAAACTGCCGATGTCCTGGTGGATACCATTGAAAAAGTAAAATGTGCCATCACCACCGGCGGGTGTGAGGAAAAGAAAAAAGAAGAATAAAGATTCGTAATTGAGAACACCACTTTCATAAGTGGTGTTTTACTCTGCTTATATAAGCGAACTCACAAAATAATTAATTTCTTGAATTAACAAGAAAAAACAAATATAATGTCATTAGGCAATGTTGTAATATTATTATTTTTAAAAGGAGGTGGGAACATGGATATGATGAATGCAAGCCCCTTGCACTATCAAATTACCCAGGAATTGCGCGAAGAGCTAAAACAGGGACGCTGGAAGGCCGGAGAGCTTTTTCCCACCGATAAACAGTTTATGGAGAAGTATGGTGTCAGCAGCACCACTGTGCGCCGCGCCATTTACGAACTCGTGAAGGAAGGCTGGCTGGAACGCAAGCCGGGTAAAGGCACTTTTGTGAAAAGTGAAATGACCGAGACTTTACAAAGACTAACGGGTTTTTTTGAAGAAATGGTGAACAAGGGGCTAACCCCGAGTGCAAAAATTATTAAGATGCAGCCCGTTATGGTCACAGCGAAACTCCTGGAACAAGTGCCGGAACTCAAAGAGTTTAACAGGGATAAGCTTTTTTGTATTACCAAAGTTCAAAAGATGAACAATTTGCCTGTAGCTTATATTCACAGCTATTGGCCCCGCGAGATTGGGGAAGAACTGGCTAAACATGATTTAACCAAACAAGGTATGTACCAGATTGTTTCAGGTATGGGCATTATACTGGAAGAAGCAAACCAGATCATCTCTGCCACTGTTGCGAAAAAGGAGATCGCTAAAGCTTTGGAAGTAACCGAGGGCTCACCTCTCCTGGAGATGCGGCGGATTGTCTATAACGATAAGAAAACCCTGGAGGTTTCAGTAAATTATTACCGGGCCGACCGTTATAAATATCATGTTAAATTGAAATGGAATGATATTTCCAGTAAAGAAGGCATGATTTTTAATATAGAATGAGGGCTTGCCATTGATGCAGGCCTTTTTTAGTTGTTAGTTGGTAGTTGTTAGTTGGTAGTGACAGACGCTCCCCGTTTCCCGATTTCCTGCCCGAATTAGCAATATATTTTCGGGTAGCTGGTAGCGGGAAGCAATTAACTTAGTCAGAAATCGGATGTCGGATAGTCGGATATCGTTTGTTAGTTCTATATTATAAAAGTATTAATTTATACTTAATTTTTATGGTTGACGGGCTAAAACCTAAAAACTATAATAAAGATGACAAATAAGTAATATTACAATATTTCCGACGATAACACACAATACAACATACATAACAGGAATGGCCGAAGGGAGTGGATTTTTTGGCTGGGGTAAAATTAGAGGGCGTAGCCAAGCACTTTAAAGGTGCTGTAGCTGTAGCAGAATTTAACCTGGATATAAAAGACGGAGAATTTCTTGTTTTGGTTGGTCCTTCCGGATGCGGAAAGAGTACCACTCTCCGTATGGTAGCGGGACTGGAAGAGCCAACATATGGCCGCATCATGATTGGTAATAAAGATGTTACCAAGCTGGAACCTAAGGACAGGGATATCGCCATGGTCTTTCAGGACTATGCCCTTTATCCCCACATGAATGTGTACCATAATTTAGCCTTTGGCCTCAAGTTAAGAAAAATGCCCAAAAACGAGATTGAGGAAAGGGTTAAGATGGCTGCCGAGATTCTAAGCATTTCTCATCTTTTGGAGCGTTATCCCCGTCAATTATCAGGGGGCCAAAGGCAGCGGGTAGCCTTAGGAAGGGCTATTGTCCGGAATCCTCAAGTGTTTCTTATGGATGAGCCCCTCAGTAACCTTGATGCCAAGCTGCGTGTGCAAATGCGGGCAGAGCTTGTAAAACTGCAAAGAAGACTAAAGACCACCACAATTTATGTCACCCATGACCAGACAGAAGCCATGACCATGGGTGACCGGATTGTTGTAATGAAAGACGGGCACATCCAGCAGGTGGGTACTCCGGAAGAAATATATCATGAGCCCGCCAATCTTTTTGTAGCTGATTTTGTAGGGTCACCCAGCATGAATTTCCTGGAGGGCGAGCTCTGTACGGAAGAAGGGTGTACCTGGTTTAAAGCTCAGGGAATCAGGGTTAATTTAAGAAATAATTTGAATTTGGCAGAACTCAATGAAAATAAAGTAGTTCTTGGCATAAGGCCGGAAGATGTGTATCTGCACAGGCCTTTTCAGGATAAAGTTTGTGAAGAACTCCTTTGCCAGACTGAACTCATCGAAGATTTAGGGTCGGAAAAGATTGTGTTCTTAAAGATAGAGGGGCAGGAACTCCAGGCACGCTTACGTGACGGTGCCGCTCCGGTTACAGTAGGCGGGAATACCCCAGCTTATCTGAACCTGAATAAGGTTCATCTCTTTAGAAAAAGTACTGGTAAGAAAATACTGTTCAGGGGGAGGTGAGCGCCGGGGGATTTAAGGGGATAGACTTTGGTCATGAACAAAGTGAAACAAGATTGAGGGAGTGGTGAGTGTGAAACTGAGAAAAGGTTTGGTAGTATTAACGATTCTAATGTTAGTCGCTGGTTTAGTCTTAGGGGGCTGTGGACAGAAGAAGCCCGAGGCTCCTAAAGAACCGGAAAAAACCGTGATTCGTTTTGCCCACTGGCGCGGTGAAGACAAGGCCGCCTTTGAATCAATCATCAAGAAATTCGAAGCTGAGAACCCTACTATTAAAGTGGAGCAGTCCATCGAGGGTTCAGAAAAACATGATACTAAGCTGCTGGCTGAATTCCAGGCTAAGAACGGCCCAGATGTCTTCGCTGTTATGCCCGGTGCCCGTTTTGCCAACGTGGTGAAGGGCGGCTGGTTCCTGGATATTTCCGGTGAAAAGTTCCTGGATGTTGTAAAGCCTCACCTTCGTTTACCTGGACAAGACGGTGGCAAACAATACGCTGTTCCCTATCAGTTAGTATTTAATGACCCTGTTTACAATAAAGGGATCTTTGAAAAATATAAACTGGAACCTCCTAAAGACTGGAAAGGTTTCCTGGCTCTTTGTGAAACCCTTAAGAAAAATGGCATAACCCCTATTATCTTTGACAGTGAAATCGGTCCTGGCCAGTTTATGAACCCCATGCTCATGAACAATATGCCTAGTGACGATGCACTGGTGAAGGTACAAAAAGGCGAACTAAAACTTACTGAAGACTGGTTTGTTACTACTTTGAAGCAGTTCAAAGAGTTAAACGATAAGGGGTATTTCCAGAAAGACGTATTGGGTACCAAGAAAGCCGGCGCTGCAGCCCTCTTTGCCCAGGAAAAAGGTGCTATGCTGGCCCAGGGTTCTTATATGATGGCTTCCAACAAGCAAGCCAACCCCAATCTCAAACAAGGTCTCCTGGCTCCCATCACCGTGTCCGCCGATAAAATGAAGTATGAAGGTATCCACACTGCTACCTTCATGATCGCTATCAACAAAGACTCCAAGAACGTGGAAGCAGCCAAGAAGTTTATGGCCTTCCTCTTTAAGCCGGAAATTGCTGCGGAATATGCTAATGCCACCGGTCAGATGTTAACTATCAGCGGTGTTCAGTACAAAACTGAAGAGTTGATGGAACAGGCTAAGTGGCTCGAGAAAAAGACTCTCTTCCAGCCGCGTTACATGATTACCGTATCTGAAGTAGAAAAAGCCATTGTTAACTCAATTATGGACGTAATCGGCGGAATGGCTCCCGAAAAGGCCGCTCTTAAAGCACAACAGGAAGTAGACCGGGTAATTAAGAAATAGCCTGAATAAGGATAGAAAAGAGAGAGGCTTGGTCCTCTCTCTTCTTTCCTCACCAAAGATCTTTTTACACTGCCAACTAACAACTACCAACTACATATTGAGAAATGAGAATCATCTCTTAGGGGGGGAATACTATGAGGAAATACTGGCCTTTATCCTTTTTTATTTTGCCTGGCCTCTTGATGTATGTAATCTTTTTTGTTTTCCCGGCCATTTCAGCATTAGGCCTTAGCCTTACTGACTGGAATGGGATTACTCCAGAGCGTAATTTTGTGGGTTTAGCCAATTACAAAGAGATGCTGACCAATGACCCAATTTTTGCCCAGGCCTTTGGCAACAACATCAAATACATGTTGTTTGTAGTATTCTTTCAGACTTTATTTTCATTAATTTTTGCCATGATGCTGGTAAAAAACAGCCGGCTTAATGTCTTTTACCGTGCCCTTTTCTTCTTACCCACGATTATTGCTTCTATTTCCGTGGCTTTCATCTGGATTTTTGTCTATGACCCCAGTATCGGTTCCCTGAATACTTTTCTTACTAAACTTAAACTTGATTTTTTGATCCAGTCTTGGCTGGGTGATAAGAACATAGCCATTTACAGCATTGCTGTGGTACAATGCTGGGCCCACATTGGGCAGGTTATGGTTATCTTTATTGCGGGGCTGCAATCAATCCCTAAGTCCCTGTATGAAGTAGCTCGCATTGAAGGGGCTACTCCCTGGCAGACCTTCCGGCATGTTACCTGGCCCCTTTTAGCTCCTTCGGCAACCATCGTGGTGGCCTATACCACCCTCCAGTCTTTCAAAGCCTTTGATCTTATCCTGGCCATGACGGACGGCGGTCCTTCGTATGCCACGGAGATCCTCTCACTGTTTTTGTACCATCAAGCCTTTAACCACTATAAATTTGGTTATGCCTCAGCTACAGCTGTTATCTTTATGCTGATTGTGGCAAGTATTACCCTGCTGCAGTTTAAAATACTGCGGGCTAACAAAGTTAGCTATTAAGGAGGGAAGTTTTCATGAGTTTACCTACTCCAAACTTGCAAGAATCCACTCACCCCGTTCCCTCGCGGAAATGGCCTGAACTTCTGCGCCATATTCCCCTTGTTTTGTATTCCTTAATCATTATCACACCCCTGTCCTTAGTTTTCTTTGCCACTTTTAAAGACCTGTCCCAGCTTTATACTAATCCCCTGGGCTTGCCCCGTTCCTGGGACCTGGCTAATTATAGCCGGCTCTTTGCCAACGAGAACATGGCAGTCTATTTTAAGAACAGTATGATTGTTACCTTTACCTCTGTGTTTTTTATCCTGTTCTTTGGTTCCATGATCTCTTATGCCATTATCCGGATGCCCAAATGGACGGGAGCCATTCTTTTCAGTTTTATCACCCTGGGGATGATGATTCCGACCCAGGTTAACATGATTCCCACTTATGTTTTCTTTGCCAAACTGGACCTGTTAAACAAACATCTTGGTTTGATTATTGTCACAGTAGCGACGCTGCTTCCTATTTGTGTGTTTATTCTGACCGGTTTTATGAAAACCCTACCCAAGGGTCTTATCGAAGCAGCTATGATTGACGGAGCCTCCCACTGGAAAATTTATACCAGGCTGGTTCTCCCTCTATCAGGTCCTGCCCTGGCTACTGCAGCAATATTCTGTTTTGTTATTGCCTGGAACGATCTCTTATACCCATTGCTCTTCATCAAATCGGCAGAACTGAAAACCTTACCCCTGGCCCTCTTGCAGTTTCAGGGTGAATATCTGACCGATTACCCCATGATCTTCTCAGGTGTTGTTGTGGCTTCCATACCTATGGTTATCATCTATACCTTCCTGCAGAAATACTTTATTGCCGGTATGACGGCAGGATCCATGAAAGGCTAAGCACGATTAGCCGTTATCCGACTTCCGATATCCGATTTATTGGTGACAGAGACCAGTGTCCAGTGACCTTTAATCGTAAACCGTGAACAGTGAACCGTTTTTGAAAAATTTCCCAGGGGGGGGGGTCCATATTTACGGTTTGCGGTTAACTGTTAACTGTTCGCGTTAAACATTACTAACAACTACCAACTAACAACTAAAACAAGGAGGCCCCGCTTGTGAAAGACTTACGTCTTGTATTTCTACCCCTGGCCCGTACCACCTTCCATATGGAAAGTGCTGCGGATTATTATGAAAAATCCCTGGCTTTGTTAAAAGAGTTGGTGCCTGGAGTTACGGCTCCGAAAGAACTTTTGACTTCTCCGGAGATGCTCTTAGATTACTTAAGAAACATCCAGGGGACTTTGCCCCATGGGGCAGTAGTCCAGTGTACTACTTTTGTTGACTCTGTGTTTATGTCCCATGTAGCCCGCAAGCTTAATTGCCCCATTATTCTCTGGGGTGTGAGAGAGCCGGTAATAGACGGAGGACGGCTAAGACTCAATTCTTTGACCGGTGTTTATGCGGCAGGCAATATACTGGTCTCCCTGGGCAGGGAATTTGCTTATGTTTTTGGCGCTCCGGGGGAAGCGAATTTACGCAATGCACTGGCTGTTCAGTTAAAAGCCATTGATATGCAGAGGAAACTCAAAGATTTAACCATTGGTGTGATTGGCCATTTCCCTCCCGGTTTCTATTTTTCCAACCTGGAAGACGTAGATGTCATGGGGCATATCGGTCCCAGAGTGGTACGTCTGGAAGCCAGGGATATCATGAAAAGAGCTGGACTCTTCCAGGAAGAAGAGGTCAAAAAGGCCTTAACTGAAGCTAAACAGATGATCACTGGTTTGGATGCCTTTGATGAGACCACACTGGATAAGCATGCAAGGCTGCGCCTGGCCTACCAGCAGGTGGTGGATGAACATGGCCTAGGAGCCCTGGCTACCCGCTGCTGGCCTGACTTCTTTGTGGAGTATGGTGCTTCCGTCTGTGCGGCTATTTCAGGATTGACGGAGAAGGGGATTGTCTCCTCCTGTGAAGCGGATATTGGTGGAGCCATTTCTATGTATATGGCCAGGGAACTGGCAGGTTCAGCGCCTTATTTCGGTGACCCAGTCTCCCTTGATGAAGATAAGAATGCCATTACTTTTTGGCATTGCGGTGCGGGAGCCTGTTCTTTAGCCCATAAAGATACAGGGGCCCGGGCCGGTGTGCATCCCAACCGCAAACTTGGTATTACCATGGAATTTGGCTTAAAGCCCGGCCGGGTTACTGTATTGCGTCTGGGTAAAACCCCCAAGGGTTACCGTATGTACCTCCTGGGCGGAGAGGCTTTGGATGAGCCCCAGCAGTTTTTGGGCACCTCAGTGGTCATAAAGACCGACAATAAGGCAGGCGAAATTGTGGCCCAAAGTGTTGAGCAGGGCTGGGAAGCCCATTTTGTAGTGGTTTATGGAGATATAAGGGCAGAAATTAGGGCTTTGTGCCGGCTTTTAAATATTCCTGTGGTGGAATTTTAAATAGGGAGGCAGGATTATGATTTCAGCCCAGGCTGTAATGAGTGAGGTTCAGGAAAAGGAACAAAAAATATTTAAGTTAATAAATGACCAGGGGTTAGACGGGCTTGGTCTTTTTCGGGCTGTGAATTTCACCTGGTTCACAGCTGGCGGCACCAACCGGGTGGCTTTCGGTACGGAACGGGGTTGTGCCTTTATCCTCATTCTTGAGGGGAAAAAATACATGTATGCCCCTGTCAATGAAATAGAACGGATCATGACAGAGCAGGTTCCCGATCAGGATTTTATTCCCGTAACTTTTGAGTGGTATGAGAATCCCCTCAGCATCATGGAAAGGACTATTAAAGGCAAAAAAATAGGTTCCGACCTGGCTATGGCCGGAATGGAGTTTGTGGGAAATGAAGTCGATGTTTTGCGCTTTACCCTTACCCCCGCGGAAATTCTGAAAGCCCGGGAAGTAGCGGATATTTGTTCAAGGGAATTAGCCAGGTTATGTGTGGATATTCACCCCGGCATGACGGAACAGGAGATGCAGGGGATGTTGAGCGGGCGTCTGCTGGCCCAAGGTATACGTACGCCTGTATTGTTAGTGGGCACTGATGAGCGGATCCTCCAACACCGTCACCCTGTGGTTACGGAGAAAAAATTAGAAAAACATGCTCTCTTCGCCATCGTGGGCGAAAAGTGGGGGATCCATATTACTTTAACCCGTTCGGTATATTTCGGAAAACTGCCGGAAGTATTTAGAGAACGGCATGAACTGGTATGCCGGGTGGATGGTGCCATGGAAGCGGCCACGGTGGCAGGTCAAACCACCAATGCTGTCCTGGAAAGGGCGAAAGAGCGTTATGCACGCTTTGGTTACCCCGACGAGTGGAAGCGCCATCACCAGGGGGGCCTTATCGCCTATGCACCCCGGGAATTTAAAGCACCCGACCGCAATGAGGTCATAGCCGTTAACCAAATGTACGGCTGGAATCCCACCTTGCAGGGGACTAAGAGTGAAGAAACGCTTTTGATTAACAGCGAAGGGCTGCCCGTTGTCTTAACCAGTGTTCCTGCCTGGTGGCCCAAGCTGGAAATGGAGATTCAGGGGAGACGTATCACGAGACCGGCAATACTGGAAACGTAAGACCCGACTAATCGACATCCGCTATCTGATTTCCGAATAATGATAACAAGATTATATCTGCCTAAAAAGTCGGAAATTCGGAAGTCGGAAGTCGAAGACGATTTCGGAGGTCGTTAAAATGGTAACTGTAGAATTCAGTTCCAGCATGATGGCCAGTTTTAAACTTGGCACCAAGGTAAGTGTTCCCTTTCGTAATTGTACGGTAAGAGAACTGTTGACCGGCCTGGGAGTTGACTTGCGGGAAGTGGGTATAGTTTTAATAAACCAAAAAAACGCTGCCCTTGACAGCGAGATCAAGGATAATGATTCAATCTATGTACTACCCATGGTTTGTGGAGGATAGAGAAAGAGGTGATCAAATGTCCAGAAAAGTCTTAATTGCAGAAGCCAGGAAATGCGTAGGCTGCCGTATCTGTGAGCAATGGTGCAGTCTTTCTCACTTTGGCACGGTAAACCCCGCCAAGGCACGCCTGAAAATAACCCGTCTGGAGGACAGGGGAGTAAATGTCCCCACCATCTGTACCCAATGCAACAAACCGGCGTGTATTGAAGCCTGTCCCCACGGTGCCCTGGAGAAAAACCAGGCTACCGGTGCCATAAAGCTTCATAAAGAGAAATGCACCCTATGCCGCAAATGTGTCTATGCCTGTCCCCAGGGAGCCGTTTTTATTCATCCTACCGATGAATATGTCTTAATTTGTGACCTCTGCCAGGGACGACCCAAGTGTGTGGAAAACTGTCCTGAGGGTGCTCTGCAGTATGTTCCTGTGGAGGTTAGCGACAGGGCTTTTAGATGCCGGATAGTAGAAGAGGTAGTAAAGGGGGATGAATGCCGTGGTTGATGTTGGTGCTGTGCAAGGGAAAATCCTCCGGGTCAATTTAACCGATGGGCAAATCACTAAAGAAACTGTGCCCGGAGAAGTTTATACGAAATACTTAGGGGGACGGGGAGCCGGAGCATACTACCTGAATAAAGAAGTGGCTCCCGGTACTGATCCCCTGGGAGAGGACAACAAGATCATCTTCTTTAACGGACCTATGGCTGGCACTATGGCTCCGGGAAATGGCAAAATCAATGTAACGTTTAAATCACCTCTTACCAATACTTACTACTATTCCTTATGTGGCGGTCATTTTGGTGCGGAATTAAAGTTTGCGGGATTCGACGGAATAATTATAGAAGGGAACGCCTCTAAGCCAGTCTACCTCTTTATTCATAACGATGAAGCAGAGCTTAAGGACGCTCAAGCCTTGTGGGGCAAAACTATCCCCGAAACCAACAAAATCCTGAAAGAGGAACTGGGCGGAGACCATTCCTTAAAAATTGCCTGTATCGGGCCGGGCGGGGAGAAGCTTAACCGCATGGCCTGTATAACCGCCGAATTGTACCGGGAATTTGGCCGGGGCGGCGGCGGAGCTGTCATGGGGGCGAAAAACCTCAAAGCCATTGTGGTGAGAGGGACCCAAGATGTTAATGTGGCCAGTCCCGGCAAATTGGCTAATTATGTAAAAGAACTTTACAAAGAGTTTAAAGCCCATCCCAAAGTCTATGCCCGCCGCTGGTACGGCTCTGTAGAGATGCTCGAGGGCATTAATAAATTAGGTTTCTGGTCAACAAAGAACTTTTCGGAAGGGTATTTTGCTCCCGGAGAAGAGATGGTCGGTCCCAAAATGCGAGAAAAGATCGTGGTTGGCGACGGTTCCTGTTACAGTTGTCCCATTGCCTGTGGAAAAATATCCCAGGTAAATTCCGCGAAGTACGGCAAGATTCTTATCGAAGGACCTGAATTTGAAACAGTGGGATTGCTGGGACCCAACTGTGGTATCAGTGATTGGGAAACTATCCTCAAAGCCACACAAATCCTGGACCACAACGGTATAGATACAATTTCCGCCGGTGCTGTCCTTTCTTTTGCCATGGAAGCCTTTGAAAAAGGAATTATCACGGAGAAAGACACAGATGGAATAGACCTTCGTTTCGGCAATGGAGACGGTTTAATCGCCATGTTGGAAAAAATGGTGAAACGGGAAGGGTTAGGCGATCTCCTGGCAGAAGGGGTTAAGCTGGCCAGTGAAAAACTGGGAGCACCGGAATTAGCCATGCATTCCAAAGGCGCAGCTCCTGCTACTTATGATCCCCGGGGTTGTAAGGGTATGGCCCTCACTTATGCCACTTCTTCCAAGGGAGCCCACCATATGTACTCGCCGACCATGGGAGTTGAACTGGCGGGGGACCGCTTTGCCGAAAAGGGTAAAGCCAATCTTGTTCGCGATATACAAATGCAGATGGCTGTAGTTGATTCCCTGGGCTACTGCTCTACCATGCGTTTTGTTTATACCGTGGATAAACAAGTGGATTTATTCAATCTGGCCACCGGCCTCAACTACAGCAAGCAAGAGCTCCTGGAAGTAGGGGAACGCATTCTTAACCTGGAAAGGCTCTTTAATGTGCGGGAGGGCTTTAGCCGTAAAGACGATACCCTTCCCAAGCGCTTCCTGGAAGAGGCCATGAAAGAGGGACCCAGCCAGGGACAGACTATCGACCTGCAGTCTATGCTCGATGAGTATTATCAGGCCATGGGCTGGAGTGAAGACGGTATTCCCAGGGAAGAGACGATCAAAAGATTAGGACTCTATTAGCTGGCAGTTGTTAGTTCGTAGTTCGCAGTATTAAGTTGCGGAAACCCCTAATTTTCACTGCGAACTGCCAACTACGATCTGCGAACTGTTGGAAATCGAAACAAGGAGGGATTTACATGGCCCAGTATTTATTAGCCCTAGATCAGGGAACGACCAGCTCCCGGGCTATTATCTTTGATCGCCTGGGTAACCCCCTTAAACAGTGCAGTAAAGAAATTCGACAGATTTATCCCCAGCCGGGCTGGGTGGAACATGACGGTGAAGAAATCTGGGAGAGCCAGGTGACAGTAGCCCGGCAGGTTCTTACGGAGGCAGGTGTGGAACCTGGTGAGATAGCTGCCATCGGCATTACCAACCAGAGGGAAACTACCCTCATCTGGGACAAAGAAACGGGCAAACCCCTTTATCATGCTTTGGTCTGGCAGTGCCGCCGCACGGCGGAACTGTGCCAGGAATTAAACAGGAAGAACTGGGCAGAACCCATTCGCCAAAAAACAGGCCTGGTAGTTGATGCCTATTTTTCAGGGACCAAAATCAAATGGCTCCTGGATAATGTGGCGGGTTTAAGAGAAAAGGCAGAACAGGGCAAGGTACTCTGTGGCACTGTTGATACCTGGCTCATCTGGAAGCTCACAGGAGGTCGGGTACATGCTACGGATTACTCTAATGCTTCCCGCACCATGTTGTTCAATATCCACACCTTAGAGTGGGACCAGGATATCCTGAAAGAATTGGGTATACCCCGGAAGATCCTCCCTGAGGTGAGACCCTCCAGCGGAACTTTTGGTGAAACGGCACCTGAAATTTTCGGTGCCAGTATCCCCATTACAGGTGTGGCCGGTGACCAGCAGGCCGCCCTGTTCGGACAGTGCTGTTTTACTCCCGGGACGGCCAAAAATACTTACGGTACGGGCTGTTTCATGCTGATGAATACGGGGGAAAAAGCCATACCCTCGCAAAACGGCCTTTTAACGACCATTGCCTGGGGACTTGATAACAAGGTTTCTTATGCCCTGGAAGGAAGTATCTTTATGGGGGGAGCTATTATCCAGTGGCTGAGGGACGAGTTAGGTATACTTCCCCATGCCGCCCAGTCCGAGGAATTTGCCCTCAAGGTAGCGGATACCGGCGGTGTTTACCTGGTTCCGGCCTTTGTGGGACTGGGTGCACCTTACTGGGATATGTATGCCCGGGGAATCATCATAGGGCTCACCAGGGGGACCAACAAGTATCACATTACTCGGGCGGCTCTCGAGGCTATTGCTTACCAGACCAAGGATGTGTTAGCGGCCATGCTGGCCGATGCTCAGATAGATTTGCAAAAATTACGCGTTGACGGCGGGGCTGTCAAAAACAATTTCCTCATGCAGTTTCAGGCTGATATTCTCCGTGTAACTGTAGAAAGACCGCGGGTAAATGAAACCACGGCACTGGGTGCGGCTTTCCTGGCGGGTTTGGGTGCAGGTTATTACGGCTCCATTCAGGAAGTGGAAACTATCTGCCAGTTAGATCGCTCTTTTGTGCCGGAAATGTCACCCTTCCGGGCCCAGGATTTATATCAGGGCTGGAAGAAAGCAGTGGAACGTTCCAAAGCCTGGCTTTAGGAAGGAGTTCTCCATGGCAGACAAATATGATGTAGTGATTATCGGAGGGGGGGCTACCGGTACAGGGATTGTCCGGGATTTGGCCATGCGGGGTTTATCCTGTTTACTGGTAGAAAAAGAGGATTTGGCCACGGGAACCAGCGGACGTTTCCATGGGCTTCTGCACAGCGGAGCCCGTTACGCCGTCAGAGACCCCCATTCCGCCCAGGAATGCGCCCAGGAAAACCGTATATTAAAGGAGATTGCCGCTAACTGCCTGGAAGATACGGGAGGCTATTTTATTGCCCTGAAAGAAGATGATCCTGAATATATACGGGTGTGGCTGGAGGCCTGCCGTCATGGGGGTATTGCGACTCAGGAAATCTCACCGGCTGAACTCTTAAAACAGGAACCTGTACTCCATAAGGATATCGCCAAAGCTTACCTGGTACCCGATGCTGCCGTAGACGGATTTACCCTGGCCGCGGCCAATGCCCTTTCCGCTGAAAAACTAGGAGCCAAGGTGAAAAACTACACCCGGGTTGTGGGCTTTAAACGGGAGGGGCAGAGAATCGCCGGAGTTTTTCTGCGTAATGTCATCACGGGTCAGGAGTGGGAAGCAAACTGCCGCCTGGTGATTAATGCGGCGGGAGCCTGGGCCGGGCAGATCGGTGAGCTGGCCGGTGTTAACCTGAATATCATCCCAGATAAAGGGGTCTTGATTGTTTTTAACCACCGGATTACCGGTAAGGTTTTAAACCGCCTCCGGCCTCCGGGCGACGGCGATATTTTCGTTCCCCACGGCAGTGTTACCATCTTTGGTACCACCTCCCGGGCTACTGATGACCCCCAGGACAACCAGGCTGCCCGGGAAGATGTCCTGCACCTCTTAAAAGAAGGGAGAAAGATGATTCCTGACCTAGAGGAGATGCGGCTTATTAGGGCCTTTGCCGGGGTGAGACCTCTCTACCAAGCGGGTGACCAGGAGGGGAGCGGGCGCCAGGCTACCCGTGACTTCTCTCTTTTGGACCATGAAAAACTTGATGGCCTTAGGGGATTTATTTCTGTGGTAGGCGGCAAACTCACCACCTATCGCCTGATGGCCCAGGCCGCCAGCGACCTGGCGGCGCAAAAGCTGGGTAATGACAAACCCTGCCGCACTCACCTGGAGCCCCTGGCGGATTTGGGGATAGAAAGGGATAAAGACAGAAAACATCTCTGTCAATGTGAAATGATCAGCAAAGGAATGCTGGAGAAAGCGGTGGAGGGCAAGGAACAGTTCAGTTTAAGCGATATCAGGCGGCTGACACGCCTGGGCATGGGGCCCTGCCAGGGTACTTTTTGCACCTACCGGGCCACCGGTTTTTACCATGAGTTAAAGAACCTTACCGCCCAGGAAGGCAATAAACTTCTCAAAGATCATGTACAGGAACGCTGGAAGGGGGCCAGGCCCGTGCTGTGGGGCGGTCAGGCCCAGGAGATAGAGATTAACAGAGGCATCTATTTAAGCCTCCTCAATCTGGATAGATTGGATAGTGGAGACTATGTATGATGTAATTGTCATCGGAGCCGGGCTGGCCGGCTTAATGGCGGCTGCGGCAGCAGCAGAACTAAATAAAAAGGTACTGGTGGTGGCCAAAGGGCGCGGGAACTTATACTCTGCTTCAGGGTATATTGATTTTTTAGGCTATTATCCCACAGATCGCCGCCAGCCCCTGGAAAATGTCACCAGAGCTTTAGAGGATATAGTGGAGAATAACCCTCAGCATCCCTATGCCCTGCTGGGGAAAGAGAAAATTGATCAGGCTTTTCGTTTTTTTCTGGAAGTGATGAACCGTGCCGGCTATCCCTACGGGGGTTCCTGGCAAAAGAACAGGATTCATCCCACGGCGGCAGGTGCTTTAGCGCCCACCTCCCTTGTGCCCCAGAGGTCTTGTCTTGATTTAGCCTCATACCAGGATATTCTCGTAGTTGGTTTTCGTGAGATGCTTGATTTTTATCCTTTTTATGCTGCCGATAATCTACGGGAACAGTTTTACTTGCAAGGAGAGAAAAAGCTGGTTCGTGCTGTCTGGCTGGATCTGGGGCTTTCTCAAGAGCGGGAGCTTAACAGTTATGATCTGGCTGTAGCCCTGGAAGACGAGGCTGTGCGTTTTCGCCTGGCCGAGCAGTTAAGGGTTAAAGTATCAGAGCATACCCTGGTAATACTGCCCGCCGTCTTAGGCGTGCGCAAGTGGAACCGGGTACAGGACCATCTGCAGAGAATGCTGGCGTGTACTTTCCTGGAGATACCCACCTTACCTCCCTCTGTTACCGGCATGCGTTTGGCAGAAAGTTTAATGGGGTATCTGGAGCAGAGAGGTGTGGAATTCCAGTTGGGTTACCCTGTGACTGGTGCTCTCCAGGAAGGGAAAAGATGTACGGGCGTGAAAATTGCCACAGCCAGTGGGAGAATACAGGTAAAAGAAGCCCGTACCTTTGTCCTGGCCACAGGAGGTATCCTGGGCGGTGGGCTAAGGGTAAAACCCTATAGTATTACGGAAGAGATTTTCAAGATTAAAATAGAGATGCCCAAGGAGATAAGCCATCAGGACTTTTTTGCCCCACAGGGGCAGCCCCTCAGCCGTACCGGTGTTAAGGTGAATTCTTTGCTCCAGCCCATCACCGCCCAGGGGGAACCAATTCTTACCAATGTTTTTGTGGCCGGGAAAAACTTGACCGGTTATGATCCCTTTGTAGAGAAGAGCGGCAACGGGGTGGCCCTGGTGAGCGGTTATGCGGCCGGATGGCTGGCAGGGAAGGGGGCGTTTTCATATGAAGCAGTATGAAAAAAGACTTGATTACTGTCTCAAATGCAGTACCTGCCATACCCAGTGTCCCGTGCTGGAGAATTTCCTGGATTTTCCGGGGCCCAAACACCTGGGGCCGGAACTGGAAAGACTGCGGATGGCCCAGGGGCATAAAATACAGCTTCACATCGACGAAAAGCTGTCCTGCTGTACCAACTGCAAACGCTGTGACCTGGCCTGCCCCCATGGAGTCAAGCCTTCTGTCTTTAACATGCATAACCGGGCCCGCGTGCGTCTTTCCCTTAAGGAGAAAGTACGGGACTGGCTGCTGGCCCATAACGGCCGGTGGGGTGGGATTGCCAGTCACATACCTGCCTTGAGCAATCTGGCCCTGCACAATCCCCTCACCAGATTAGTTTTTGATGTGATAGGATTAGCGCCCCGTGATTTGCCCAGGTATGATACAGGTAAATTAAAGACTGGTAAAGCCCTGGGCTCTCCGAAGAAAGCAGTGTATTTCCTCGGCTGTTATGCCCGCTATAACGAGCGTTCAATAGCCCAGAGTGTGATCAATATTTTCCAAGCTCTGGGATATCAACTGGAGATAGCGCCCTTAGGCTGCTGCGGCACCCCCCTCTTCAGCAATGGTTTTCTAGCAGAAGCCAGGGGACTGGCTGAGAAGAATACCCGTGTTCTTTTAGACTATATAGAAAGGGGTTATAAGGTAATTTCCAGTTGTCCCAGTTGTACCTTAACCTTAAAAGAGGAATATCGTGACCTCTTTGCTTTACCTGAAGGGGAGAAATTAGCCCAGGGAGTTTATGATGTTTGCGAACTCCTGGTGGAAGAAGGATTATCTCTAACGGGAGTGACCAGTCCTTATGCTTCAGCATATTACCATGTTCCCTGCCACCTGAAGGCCCAGGGCATTGGTACTCCTGCGGCAGAACTCCTGGGGCAGGGAATTACACGGGAATTGACTGTAAGTGACGGGTACTGCTGCGGCATGGCAGGAACTTACGGCTTTAAGAAGGAAAAATATGAACTGTCCAAGGCTATTGGCAGTCCGGTCTTTCAGGGAATCATGGATAAAGATTATGAATTAGTGCTCACGGATTGCGGTACCTGTAAACTGCAGATAGAGCAGAATACGGGCCGGAAGGTGCTTCATCCTGTGCAGGTAATGGAAAAGTTGATAGTTGGCAGTTGATAGTTGGTAGTGTGATGAAAAGGTTCAACCAGGTTGCTGGGAGAACCTTTTGTTTTTTGTAAGGATGAGTCAAGGGGACGGTTCCTTTGACTCATTAGGTTTATCTGCAATATATAAAGAAGAATTTTTTTGAAAAAAGACTTAATACTAAAAAATTTAACAAATGATGAGAAGGAAAATAAAGGGGAAGGTAGAATATTGTTTATTGGTTAGACCAACACACCATTATACAAATAAACAAATATGAAGAATTGTGTTATGCGCCAATGATGTTAGGAGGAAAAGAGGAATGGAAATCAACAAGGATTTAATTCTGCAGATGTATGACAGGATGATGGAAATCAGAAAATTCGAGGAAAGGGCGATGGATCTGTTTACCCGCGATAAAATCCGTGGTTCCATGCACCTTTATATAGGGGAGGAAGCCGTGGCCACAGGGGTTTGTTTTGCGTTGAACAAGGATGATTACATAGTCAGTACTCACCGGGGACACGGTCACTGTTTGGCTAAAGGGGCGCGTATTGATTTAACTATGGCCGAACTTTTAGGCAAAGCCACAGGTTACTGCAAAGGGAAAGGCGGCTCTATGCACATTGCCGATTTAGAAACCGGTAACTTAGGTGCTAATGGTATTGTGGGAGGAGGCCTGCCCATTGCCGTGGGTGCTGCCTTGTCCGCCAGGCTGCAGAAAAATAACAAGGTAGCCGTGGCCTTCTTTGGCGACGGTGCTTCCAACCAGGGCACATTCCATGAAAGTATGAATTTAGCTTCGGCATGGAAGCTTCCTGTACTTTTTGTTTGTGAAAACAATCTATACGGGATTACCGTTCCTTTCAGTGAAGCCTCCGCTATTAAAGACGTTGCCGTGCGAGCCCGGGCTTACAATATGCCCAGTGTGATTATAGACGGGAATGATGTTTTAGAGGTTTACAAAACAGCTAAAGAAGCGGTAGAGAAACTTCGTAAAGGAGAAGGGCCTATGCTCATTGAAGCCAAGACCTACAGGCATATGGGCCATTATACAGGGGACCCCCAGATCTACCGTACCAAAGAAGAAGTGGAAGAATGGAAGAAGAAAGACCCCATTAAGAGATTAAGATGCTATATCCTGGAAAACAACATTGCTACGGAAGAAGAGCTGGCGGTAAGAGAAAAACGGGTTGATGATGTGATCGACCAGGCCGAACAGTTTGCCTTGAATAGTCCCGAGCCCGATGCGGCTGATCTCTTAAACGATGTTTTTGCTTAAGAATTTGAGGAAACGAGGGTTGTGCGATGAGAAGTATTTTATATGTGGAAGCTGTTAGGGAAGCCATCCGTGAAGAAATGTTAAGAGATGAGAAAGTCTTTGTCATGGGCGAAGACGTGGCCCTCCACGGTGGAATTTTTGGTGCCACCAAAGGACTCTTTCAGGAGTTTGGCGGCGAGAGGGTCCGTAATACGCCTATTTCAGAATCAGCCATTATCGGCTCGGCCATCGGCGCTGCCGTTACCGGCATGAGACCTATTGCAGAGCTTATGTATGTGGATTTTGTCTGTGTGGCCATGGACCAAATTGTTAACCAGGCTGCGAAATTACGTTATATGTTTGGCGGCAAAGCAAAGTTACCTATGGTCATCAGAACACAGCAAGGCGGCGGGCGGGGTAACGCAGCCCAGCACTCCCAGAGCTTAGAAGCCTGGTTTATGCATACCCCTGGTCTCAAGGTAGTAATGCCTTCTACTCCTTACGATGCAAAAGGGCTTTTAAAGACGGCCATCAGAGACGATAACCCTGTTCTCTTCCTGGAACACAAGCTCCTGTACTGGATGAAGGGGGAAGTTCCCGAGGAAGAATACACAATTCCTTTCGGGAAAGCCGATATCAAACGACAGGGAACTGACGTAACCATCGTCGCCCTGGCCATGATGGTGCCTAAAGCCTTGGAAGCGGCTGAAATCCTGGCGAAAAAAGGCATCAGTGTAGAAATCGTTGACCCCAGGACCTTAGTGCCCTTAGATAAAGAAACTATCTTAGAGTCTGTGAAGAAAACAGGCAGAGTCGTGGTAGCCCATGAAGCGAACAAAGTTTGCGGCGTGGGTGCCGAGATTTCCGCCATGATTATGGAAGAGGCCTTTGATTACCTGGATGCTCCGGTCATGCGTGTAGCAGGGATGAATGTGCCTGTTCCCTATAACAAGAAGCTGGAAGATATCTGCCTGCCACAAGTTCAGGATATTGTGACTTGTGTAGAAAAGTTGTTAGGTTAGGGGATGTGGATATGGCAAATCAAGTTGTGATGCCCAAACTGGGCTTGACCATGACCACGGGAACCATCATGAAGTGGTTTTTCAAAGAGGGCGACCAGGTTAATAAAGGGGATATTCTCTTCGAAGTAATGACGGATAAAGCTGCGGTAGAAGTGGACAGTCCTGTTGCCGGAACTCTGTTGAAGATTCTGGCTGAAGTAGATGCTGTGGTGCCCGTTAATGCGGTAGTGGCTTACATCGGCCAGCCTGGAGAAAAAGTTGAAGAAGTAGAATCAACGGATGTAAGTGGTGCTGGAGAAGTGAAGAAAGAGGCGGTACCTGCCCTTTGTGCTAAGCTTGAAGCAGTACAAAAAAGTGAGACGGGTAGAATATTCATTTCACCCCGGGCCCGCAAACTGGCCAGGGAAAAGGATGTTGATTATACCACAATCAAGGGTACTGGACCTAACGGGCGCATTGTGGAGCGGGATATTAAAGAATACCTGGCTAAACAAACGGTCAAGGCCACACCTCTGGCCAAGAAGGTTGCTGAAATTCATGGAATTGAGCTGGAGGGTATTACCGGAACGGGTGCTAAAGGCAAAATCCTGAAACAGGATGTACTGGGAGCATTGCGTGAGGAAACTCCCGCCGGTGAAGGGCTGCCAGAAAACTACAGTCCTTACGACGCCATTATTCCCATGAAGGGAATCAGGAAAATTATTGCCGAGAGAATGGAGCTTAGTCTTAAGACCATGGCCCAGGCCAACCACAGGGCGAAAGTGGATATGACGGAATTACTGGCCCTCAGGGAGAAATTCCAGAACAAAGTCTCTTTGAATGCCCTCTTGATGAAGGTTGTGGCTAAAGCTTTAAAGGAACATAAGATGGTAAACGCTACACTTACCCCTGAAGGGATCAGGCTTTTGGAAAAAGTGAATATCGGTTTGGCTGTTGCTGTAGACAGTGGCCTGGTTGTACCTGTGGTTAAGGACGTTGCGGCTAAGTCAGTGCTGGAAATATCCGAAGAATGCAAGATGCTCGTTGATAAGGCCAGGGATGGTAAACTCCAGCCCCAGGAAATGTCCGGGGGAACTTTTACTATCTCCAACTTGGGCATGTTTGGTATTGACAGTTTCACTGCTATCATCAATCCCCCGGAAAGTGCCATTTTAGCCGTTGGAGAGATTGTGAAGACTCCTGTGGTTATTGATGACCAGATCGTTATCAGGCCCATCATGAAGCTGAGTTTAACTTACAATCACAGCATCATTGACGGCGCACCTGCCGCCAAATTCTTGCAGCGCGTTAAACAATTAATGGAAAATCCCTACTTGTTACTATAGGAGAGTTAAGTATGAACAGCGATAAATATACCATTGGGGTCATTGGGGGAGGCCCTGGAGGGTACGTGGCAGCCATCAAGGCCGCCCAACTTGGGGCTAAGGTGCTCCTGGTGGAGAAGGGCCAGTTGGGCGGCACCTGCCTAAACCGGGGGTGTATCCCTACCAAAGCCCTCTTACGCAGCGTGGAAGTAATAGAGACAGTAGCCCACGCTAAGGATTATGGAGTCCTGGTTGATAAATTTTCCCTTGACCGGTCTCTTCTGGTTAAAAGAAAAGAAAGAGTTACTGCCCAGTTAAGACAGGGGGTAGAGGGTCTCTTAAAGGCCAATAAAGTTACCGTCATAAAAGGAACAGCTTCCTTCAAGGATGTTCATACTATTATGGTCGAAGTAGCTGCCGGCGAAACAAAAGAATATAATTGTGACAACTTTATTATCGCTACTGGTTCCAAACCTGCCATTATTAATTTGCCGGGGATTCAGGGAAGAAATATCATGACCAGCGACGAGGCGCTAGAATTGACCTATATCCCCGGGCGCATAGCCATTATCGGTGGCGGCGTGATTGGCATGGAATTTGCAACCATCTATCACGCCTTGGGTTCCCGGGTTACAGTGGTGGAAGCTATGGCCAGCATTTTGCCTGCTGTGGACCAGGAAATTTCTCAGCTCCTGGCTAAGACCCTCAAACATAAAGGGATAGAGATCCTTACGGGCGCGAAAATATTGGAGATTGGCGACAATGCCCAGGGTAAAACACTTACCCTGGAGAAAGACAATGCGCGTAAAGTCATAGAGGTTGACGCTATCCTGGTGGCTGTGGGCAGGGCGGCGGAAACCACGGGTCTGAACCTAGAGGGAATAGGTGTTAAACTGAATGGTCGCAACATTGCTGTAGATAAGTATTTAATAACTAACCTGCCTAATATTTATGCCATCGGTGATGTTATTGGCGGTATCCAGCTGGCCCATGTGGCCTCCCAGGAAGGGGAAAGGGCTGTGCTTAATATCCTCGATAAACAATTGCCTATGGATTACAGCATTGTACCTTCTTGCATTTATACCATCCCTGAGGTAGCCTGTGTAGGTCTAACCGAAGATGAGGTAAAGAAGAGAGGGATAAACTACAAGGTCGGCAGATTCCCTTATGTGGCCAGCGGCAAGGCTTTAACCCATGGCGATGCAACCGGGTTTGCCAAGATCATTTGTGACAGCCAGACGGGAGAAATCCTGGGGGCCCATCTTATCGGGCATAATGCTACGGATCTGATCAGCGAGATGTCGCTAGCCATGAAACTGGAAGGAACTATCGAAGAAGTGGCTGATCTGATTCATCCCCATCCTACTATTTCCGAAATAATGAAAGAGGCGGCACTGGATGTCACGGGGCATGCCATCCATATACCGCCCAGAAAATGAGGTGAAAATTATGAATTTATTATTAGATAAAGTAGCTGTTGTCACCGGCGGAGCACGTGGTATCGGAGCGGCTACAGCCCTGGCTTGTGCCCGGGAAGGAGCTCATGTAGTTGTTGCGGACTTAAATTATGAAGGGGCAGCAGCAGTTGCATCCCAAATCGAAGGTATGGGCAGAATAGGCTTAGCTATCCAGGCTGACGTTTCTAAGAGTGAAGACCTGGCCAAAATCGTAGACCTGACTTTAGACAAGTTTGCCAGGATTGATGTTTTAATCAATAATGCCGGTATTTGCCAGAGGGTTAGTGTGGCCGACCTGACTGAAGCCGATTGGGACCGGATGCTGAATATTAATTTAAAATCAGCCTTCTTCCTTACCCAGAAAGTGTTAACGGTAATGAAAAAACAAAAGAGCGGCAAGATCATTAACCTGGCTTCTCAGGCGGGAGAAACCGGCGGCCAATTCGTCGGAGCCAATTATGCCGTTTCCAAGGCCGGCATGATAAATCTGACCAAGTCCCTAGCCAAAGATGCTGGACCTTACGGCATCAATGTGAATGCTGTAGCTCCGGGATTTATTGATACTGAGATGACGAAAGATTTCGGGGTAGATGTTAACGCTATTCCCTTAAGACGTTTAGGGACAGCGGAAGACGTAGCCGATGTTATCGTATTCCTGGCTTCTGACTTATCCAGGTATATCACGGGCTCAACCATTGATATCAACGGCGGTACAACCATGAGGTAAAATTTTTCTAAGGTACAGGAGGTATGTTGGTATGAAGGCGCTTATTAAGACGAAGAGGGGTAAGGGGAACGTTGAGCTTGTTGACAACTATCCCGAACCCCAGATAGCTGATCATGAGGTTCTCTTAAAGGTAAAAGCTATTGGTATGTGTGGTACGGACTATCATATTTACACAGACGAGTTTCCCAGTAATCCTCCTGTACTGCTGGGTCATGAATTTAGCGGTGTTGTAGTAAAACGGGGCAGTAAAGTCCAGGGATTCTCCGAAGGAACCCGGGTTGTTTCTGAACTTAGTGTAAAAGCCTGTGGAACCTGTGTATATTGTAAGACCGGTAATGCCCATATCTGTCCCCAGAAGACCTCACCGGGCCATGGCATCGACGGGGCCTGTGCTGATTACATTAAAATGCCCTATCATTTGCTGCACCAGGTTCCCGATACTGTGTCAGATGAGGAAGCAGCTTTAGTTGAACCTTCGGCTATTGTGGTTCATGCCTTGCTGGAAAGAACCAGGGTCAATGTGGGCGATTTTGTAGTGATCATGGGTCCTGGCCCCGTAGGTTTGTTGGCTTTGCAGATGGCTAAAATTGCCGGAGCCGGTAAGATTATGGTGGTAGGGACCACTGCTGACGAAGAAGTAAGACTGCCACTGGCAAAAAAGCTTGGTGCTGATTATGTAGTGAACTGCCAGAAAGAAGACCCCCTGCAGTTGGTCCAAGAGCTAACAGGGGGACTGGGAGTAGACCTGGTTGTGGAAGGAGCCGGCGCTGTGTCTGCCATCAATATGGGTATCGAGATGTTGCGGAAACATGGTAAAATGTGCGTCATCGGTATTCCGGGAGAAGAATATATTCAGGTTAAATGGAAAACTTCGGTGTTTAAGGCCATTCAGGTGATCTTCAGCTACAGTTCTTCCTCTACCAGCTGGGACCTGGTACTAAAGATGCTGGAGAAAAAAGTATTAGATGTTAAATCACTGATTTCTTATAAAGCCAAGCTCGAGGAATGGGAAGAAATCTTCCGTAAGGTATCCGAAGGAAAAGTGATCAAGGCAGTATTAGAGCCATAATCTCAACTCGAGCATCCTGGACAAAGACATGGTATGATGAGAGTAATAGATATTTCCTTGGTCGAGCTAACCAGGGGAATTCTGTAAATGTATAGAGTAAGAAGGGTGAATTAAATGCTGGAACCCATGAAAAGGACCAGACTATATGAGGGAATAGTAAAGCAGCTTAAGGACCTGATTACCCAAGGGGTTTTAAAACCGGGAGACAAATTACCTACAGAACGGGAACTTGCCGAGACCCTGAATGTCAGTAGAACTGCGGTACGGGAAGCACTGCGGGCTTTGGAAATCATGGGCTTTATCTATGGCAGGCCAGGAGAAGGTACTTTTGTCCGGGAGATCACCATTGACTCCATCATTGAACCCTTTGCTTCTATTATTCTCAAGGAAAGGAGTCATATTCTGGACCTCCTTCATGTAAGGAGTTTGCTGGAAGTGGAAACGGCCCGGTTAGCGGCTTTACATGCCACAGAGGAGGACCTCAAGGCCATTGAGGAGGGTATCACCATCATGGAGGAGGAAATCCAGTCCGGAAACATAGGTCTGCGGGGTGATGACACCTTCCATCTGGCTATTGCTACCGCCTCCCAGAATCAGGTTTTACTGAAGATCATGAACTTAATTGGGGATATGTTGAGTTCCAGCCGGGAAGCCACCCTGAAAATTCCCAATCAACCCTTAAAAACAGTAAGGGACCATCGGGAGATTTTTGAGGCCATCAAAGCAGGGGATGAGAACCTTGCCGCTCACTATATGCGAGAACACCTGGAAAAAGCTAAGCAGAACATTTTGATGGTGGAGAACATTACCCCTGAGAACAAGGCGGAGGTTTAGGGTGTGGAGATTACCGTTATCTTTGACCCGACACTTAGCAGGTATTGTCATACCGGGAGTAATAAGGTGACAATTGATTTTCCCGAGGGAACAACGATCCAGCAAGTTTTAGATCATTTCAAAATTATCCCGGGAGAAGTGGGTATTATCTTGCTTAATGCCCAGTTGGCAAACAATGAGACAATATTAAAGGATAAGGATGTGCTGCAACTATTTCAAGTTTTCGGAGGAGGCTAAGGGAGATGCCTTTTGGTTACACAGGTAAAATCATTCGTATCAATTTATCGACAGCTAAAATCAAGATTGAGGAACCCGGAGACCTGTTCTACCGGAAATATTACGGAGGGAAAGGTTTGGTTGCCTATTATTTGCTGCAAGAACTGCCTCCTCACATCGATCCTTTGGGGGAAGAAAATAAGTTGATTTTTGCCACCGGGATTCTTACGGGTGCTCCCGTAGCGGCTATGCCCCGTTTTTCTGTGGGAGCCAAATCGCCGCTTACCGGTGCTTTTGGCGAATCGGAAGCGGGTGGTTTCTGGGGGCCGGAGCTAAAAAAGGCAGGATATGACGCCCTTATCATTGAAGGGAAAGCACCGGCACCGGTATACATCTATATCCATGACGATAAGATTGAAATTAAAGATGCTAGACACCTCTGGGGGAAAGAGACGGGGGATACCCAGAATTTAATTCGCGACCAACTGAAGGATCAGAATGTTCGCATCGCCCAGATCGGCCCCGGTGGGGAAAATCTCGTAAGGTTTGCCTGCATTACCAATGAATTGAAACATTTTAACGGCAGGAATGGCCTGGGGGCCGTCATGGGTTCCAAGAACCTTAAAGCGGTAGCGGTAAGGGGTACCAAGAGAATACCCTTTGCCGATGAGGAAAAGATTAAGGAAATCGGCAAGAGATACCTGGCTAAGTATATGAACCATCCCATGAGCCGGACTTTATATGAATTTGGAACTTCCGCGGGTGTTACTAGCCTCAACGCCGGGGGAAATTTGCCCACCAAAAACTTTATTAAAGGGGAATTTGCCGGGGCTGATAAAATTAGTGGCCAAACCATGGCGGACACCATCTTGCAAAAAAGAGAAGGTTGCTATGCCTGTGCCGTCAGGTGCAAGAGGGCTGTAAAAGTAGATAAAGAACAAATGCAGGTGGATCCCAAGTTTGGAGGACCGGAGTATGAAACTATAGGCTCTTTCGGTTCCCTGTGTGAAATAGACGACCTGGAGTTAATTGCCAAGGCCAACGAACTCTGTAACCGTTATACCATTGATACCATTAGTACGGGAGCATCCATTGCCTTTGCCATGGAGTGTTTCGAAAAAGGTATTCTCAGTAAAGATGATTTGGACGGTATGGAATTGACTTTTGGCAATGGTGAAGCAGTGCTACAACTCATTGAAAAGATAGCAAAACGGGAGGGTATCGGTGACCTGCTGGCTGAAGGCTCGGCCAGTGCCGCCCGGAAAATAGGCAAAGGATCTGAAAAATTCACGTTGTGTGTGAAAGGCCAGGAACTGCCTATGCATGATCCCAGAGCCAAGTACGGGCTGGGGTTAGGTTATGCCGTATCGGAAATAGGGGCCGACCACATGGTGGCTGCTCATGATCCTTTGTTAGAGCAAAAGGGTATTATCCTGGACAGCGTTGCTCCCCTGGGAATACTGGAACCTGTAAGCCCTAGGGAATTGACACCGCGAAAGGTCCGGAACTTCAGCTATCTCCAGCAGTGGTGGTGCTTTCACAATATGGCCGGGATATGTCACTTTGGGCCTGTGCCCCGGGGTTCGCTACCCATGGACGACGTAGTAGACCTGGTGAAAGCCGCTGCGGGTTGGGATACCTCTCTCTGGGAAATCATGAAGAGTGCAGAACGGGTCATTAACATGGCCAGGATGTTTAATATACGAGAGGGTTTTACCAGGGAAGATGATACCATCCCCGAAAGGCTCTTTGAACCACTGGAAAACGGTAAATTACAGGGGCATGCCATTCCCAGGGAAGAATTTCAACAGACCGTTGAAATGTATTATGCTTTCGTGGGCTGGAATGAGGAAGGGGTCCCCTCTAAGACGAAACTGGCTGAACTGGAATTGGATTGGATTGCCGAAAAGATGTAATGATACCGGAAGAATCCACAAAAAAATGTTCTAGCCGTATATATAAAATTAAAATCTATCAATGGCGCATTGTATTATAATTATCTATTTGATATAATAAACATAGATTCATAATTATGAACAAAAAAACAGCAAAACCGGCCTCGTTGTTCAATATAATGAACGATTCCGATGGACTTGGATTTCATACAGCCGATTCTATATAATAAACAAGGCGGAAATATAGTTTTGTTACTAGAGATGTGGTTTATGACCACATCTCTAGTAACCCAGTAGCCATAAACAACAGTTCAATATAATGAACTTACGGCAAATACCAGTGAATTAACTGACGGGTATTCCTGTTTACTTTCATAAAGGACTGAATATTCATAAGTTACAAATTTTTAGCATATGGTTTCAGGAAGAGGTTGGTTCGGATGCAGGAGAAAAATGTGGTGGTAATGAGTAAACGAGATAACGTAGCCACGGTAATAAGAGACTTGGCTGAAGGTGAAACACTTATAGCCGAAACAATCATGGACGTGAAAACCCTTCAACCCATTCCCTTTGGTCATAAAGTTGCCTTGAGGGACATTCAGGCGGGGGAAGAAGTGATTAAGTACGGGGAATCCATCGGTGCAGCTTTTGCCTTTATCAAAGCAGGTGAACACGTACATATCCATAACACGGAAGGACGCAGAGGACGCGGTGATCAACAGGGGAGGTAGAAGTTTATGAAAGAACTGCTGGGTTACTGGCGGCCCGATGAGCAAGTCGGAATCAGAAACCACCTGGTAATCATGTCTTCGGTGGTGTGCGCTAATAGAGCTACAGAACTCATTGCAGCGGCAGTCCCGGGGGCCATACCTATCACTCACCAGCATGGCTGTGCTCAGATTGGTGCTGATATGGAGATGGTTTTTCGTACCTTAGAGGGTACCGGGAAAAACCCTAACGTGGGAGCTGTCCTGGTAGTAGGCCTGGGTTGCGAGAGTGTGGATGCGGCCGATCTGGCCGGTCGTATTGCGGTAAGTGGTAAACCTGTAGATTTTGTCTCTATTCAAAAGTCTGGCGGAACAGCCAGGACTGTAGAGGCAGGGACCAAAAAAGCCATTAAGATGGCAGAACGGTTGGGCCAGGCCAGGAGAGAGCCTTTTGGCTGGGAACACCTGATCCTGGGAACAGAGTGCGGAGGGTCTGATACTACCTCCGGCATTGCCGCCAATCCTGTAACTGGCGGTGTAGCCGATCGTGTTGTAAATTTGGGAGGCACGGTTATTCTATCCGAAACACCGGAAATCATCGGTGCGGAGCATATCATGGCTAAGCGCGCTGTTACGCCCGAACTGGGTCAGCAGTTTTTGGAACTGATCAAGCAAGTAGAAGCTCGTTATCTCCGGCTCGGAGCGAATTTCAGAGGAGGAAATCCTTCCCCCGGAAATGTTAAAGGCGGCCTTACTACTCTAGAAGAAAAGTCCTTGGGTGCTATTCACAAAGCGGGAACCAGCAAATTCCAGGAAATTTTAGACTATGGGGAAAGGCCTTCTAAGAAAGGACTGGTAGTCATGGATACTCCGGGTCATGACGTAGAGTCCCTGACGGGTATGGCGGCTGGTGGCAGTCAGGTGTCTATTTTCACCACCGGTCGGGGGACACCCACCGGTCATCCCATTTGCCCGATAATTAAGGTTACAGGGAACCCTCAAACCTGGGAACGGATGGGAGACGATATGGACATTAATGCTAGTACTGTAATTATGGGACGCGAAACGCTGGCTGACGTTGAAGAGCATTTGTTCCGTTACCTGGTTGAGGTCATTAACGGGCGGCTTGCCAGAGCGGAGGTGATGGGGCACAGGGAATTTGGCATTACTAGATTATCCATGTCATTATAGGGACAAAGGGAGAATTCTAGAGGAGAGGTGAATAATTTGAGTATTGAGATTGGTAAGAAAACGAATATTCCCAGTTATCCAAATATTCAGAAGGACGTATTGATTACCTATCCTGAACCGCCCAAGGATTTGACCCAAGGTAAATTCATGGATCTGATTAAGTACTTTGGCCCTGGTGCCATTTTAGCTTCGATTACCATTGGTAGTGGTGAGGTCTTCTTTGCTTCCAGGGGAGGAGCTATCTTTGGTTATGCCATTCTCTGGTGCTTTATGTTAGGTGCAGTCATGAAAGGTGTTCAAACCTATACTGCTAACCGCTATATTACCCTTACCGGCGAACATCCCATGAACCGGTGGGCATATATTTTCCCAGGGCCTAAAGGTTGGTTCCCCTTACTCATGGGTATCCTCTCTATCTTCTGTTTCCCCTTCTGGCAGGGCGGTATTTCTTCACTCCTGGGAACCTTATTGAGTAAGAACTTCGCTTTCTTTTCAACACAAATTTGGGCAAGTTTGCTGATCTTAGGTGCCTTTAGTTTATTTATGGCCGGTGGCTATGATGCCATGGAAAAAGCCCAAACTGCCATTGTCGGTACCATGGTTGTAGCTCTCTTAGTTGCCGTTGTGGCGGCTAAACCTGATTGGCTCCAAGTACTTATAGGTAGTTTTATTCCCACTATTCCTTCATATGAACCCTGGATTGCTGCTAAGTATCCAAGTATAGCTGGCCGCCCCGTTTGGGTTGAAGTCGTAACCTATCTGGGAGCTATCGGCGGCGGTACATATGACTATATCGGATACACCGGCTTAATGCGTGAAAAAGGCTGGGGCGTATTAGGCAGGGAAGACCTGGATCAAATCAGGGATTACCTTGATGGCTTACAAGAGGGACAGCGCATTCCTCTCAGTGAAGACCCTGAGGAAGTTAGAAAAGGTCTCGCCTGGGCCAAAGCGCCTTTCATGGACAACTTAGTATCCTTCGTACTCCTGGTTATCTTTACTATCGGTTTCATGGTTAACGGTGCAGTAATCCTTAACACCGCTCAATTAGTACCTGCTAACAATGACATGCTGACACATCAGGCTAAATTCTTAACCCAGATTCATCCTATGCTTGTTTACCTCTACTACCTGGCTGTATTCTGTGCACTCTTTGGTACAATTTACGGCTGCTACATGGGTTATGTTTATACTACCTATGAAACTTTTGCACCTGTATCCAGGAAGATTAAGGAATTAGGTTTCAAAGGCATCAAATTACCAGTATCCCTCTACATTGCTCTAGGTGGTCTTGTGGCTGTTTGGACCGGACTTAACCCCGTAGCCATCATTACACCTGCCTCCATCCTGGGTGGTGTGCTGACCGGTGGTATCTGGTGTCTGGCTATGTACTGGACTGACAGAAAGATGATGCCTAAGTCCTATCAACTGGGAACTGCAGCTTCTGTTCTTCTCATTATTTCTGGTATTGTAATGACCATCTTGGGTATAATTGCAGTTCTCCAGTATCTTAAAGTACTCTAATACTAGGGTAATAACTGACATGATCTAACAGATAGGAGGGAACGCTGTGAAATGGCATTATTTACTTGTTAGCGTCTGTCTTGCAGTGCTGGTTGGCCTGCGCTTGATGGACGGCAAGACTGGTGTGGCGTTGGTATTAGGAGCCATAGGCGTTGCCTACCTGTGTGGATTTTACAAATCAGCAGTGGCGGGGAGAAATCCCCGCTCTGCTTCCACAAAACCCGAAACCGGGAAGTCAGGGGAAGAACCCCCGGTGAACAAGTTTAAACCGGGCAGAAATGAACTGGAGGCTTATCTGGCTTTACAGAAAAGAAACTCCAAGAATTGGCTTATTCTTGCCTTTGTAGCTGGTGTTTGTGCTCTAGTTGGCATTATACTTTTGCACTTTCCACCTGTAAGTATCACAATGATACTTATTGGTATTTACTGTACTGTACGCTACCGCAGCGCCCAGCGCATGGTGAAAAAAGCGGCACTTGCGCTGGAAACTCTTAAGGATTAATTAACAGTGAGATAACTTAGTATCAGGTAGTGACGCAAGTTACTACCTGTTTTCTGTGAGGGAGAGATGTAGATATGGAGAAACAGGTTAAAAGCCAACGTTCGCAAAAAGCCAGGGACCTCTGGCCCCAATCCGATGCCCTGCGCATGGGCACCAACTGGTCGGAAGGTGATTTAGATAAACTGCAAATTTTAGTAGATGATGTGTGGGGAGAAAGTCATCCCGGCAGTGTCCACCTAGACCGTTTAAGCCGGGACGTAGCTATTGGCGTTTGGGAGTCGGGGGGACGACCTGTCCACTTCCATGTTACAGACATCTGTGATGGCTGGGCCCAGGGGCATGACGGTATGAACTACATACTGGCTTCCAGGGAAACCATGGCGGATATGGTTGAACTTCACGGCTCCGTCTGGCCCTGGGATGGTATGGTTCTCATTTCTTCTTGTGATAAATCCATACCGGCTCACCTGATGGCTGCCGCCCGTTTGGATCTTCCTGCGGTTCATGTACCCGGAGGGAGTATGCGGCCTGGGCCCCGTATGAGTAACTCTATTTTGGGAGATTGCTCCACACGAAAGAAAGAAGGAACGATCAGCGAGGAAGAGGTACGCTCTAGGCAACGGACAGCAGCGCCAACCTGCGGTGCTTGCCAGTTTATGGGTACCGCCAGTACCATGCAGTGTATGGCTGAGGCCCTGGGTTTGGCTCTACCGGGGAGTGCTCTGGCTCCCGCCACCATGGCAGTCATACAAAACCTGGCCCGGCAGGCCGGACAGGCCGTGATTAGGCTAGCGGAGAAGGGCATTACTGCCTCCCAAATCCTAACAGGGAAGGCCTTTGAAAATGCTGTAGCGATACATGCAGCCATTGGTGGTTCTACCAATGCCACTCTCCATCTTCCTGCGGTAGCAGCAGAATTAGGGTTGGAGTTACCTTTAGAAGTTTTTGACCGTTACAACCGCCTCATACCTCACCTGGCCTGGGTACAGCCCAGCGGTCCCTATCCCAGCGAAGCTTTCTGGTTTGCAGGTGGGATACCTCTTGTGCAGTGGTATATTAAAGATTACCTGCATCTGGATGTCATGACCGCCACGGGTAAGACTCTGGGAGAAAATCTGGCTGAGCTTGAGGCGGCCGGATATTTTGAACAATACCTTGGTTTTCTACATAATTATGGCATCAACCGCGATGATGTGATAACTCCCCCGCCAAAAGCAAAGATGAAGGGTTCCATCGCCGTCCTCTACGGTAATTTGGCTCCGGAAGGTGCAGTCATCAAGTATTCGGCAGTGGAGCCGGAAATGATGGTGCACAAAGGCCCGGCCCGTGTCTTTGACAGTGAGGAAGATTGCTGTGGGGCAGTAACGGAAGGCAAGGTACGTCCGGGAGATGTTTTAATCATTCGTTATGAAGGACCCTGTGGCAGCGGTATGCCGGAAATGCTGATGACTACTGAAGCTTTGGTAATAAAGCCGGAGCTTGCCAAGACTACGGCGCTTGTTACTGACGGGCGTTTCTCCGGAGGTACCCGTGGACCTTGCATCGGTCACGTACAGCCTGAGGCTGTGGAAGGGGGACCAATTGCCCTGGTGGAAGATGGCGATATTATTGAAATCAACATACCGGAGCGCCAGTTGAATATCGTCGGTATTGCTGGCAACGAAGTTAGTGCAGAAGAGGTAGCGAAGGTTTTAGAGGTTCGCAAACAGGGTTGGACAGCACCTGCTCCCAGATTTACCAGGGGTGTTATGGCCAAAATGATCGCAAAACAAAGGAGGCGATAAGAGATGAGGGAGAATATACTGAAGAAAAAGTTAAAGGAAGGCAAGGTGTGCATGGGGACTTTTGCCCGTTTAAATCCGGCTGCCGTAGAGATACTCGGTCTTACCGGTTGGGATTTCGTGGTTATCGATATGGAACATGGCGTATATGATTACCCTACAGTTGAAAATATGCTGCGGGCAGCCCGGAGTTCAGGGACTACCAGCCTGGTGCGGGTGGCTGAACCTAGGCCTTCCTATGTCATGCGAGCTTTGGACACCGGAGCCGAAGGGGTACAGATCCCTCAGGTAGAAACGGCTGAACAGGTAAAGATGTTGATGGAAGCGGCTCGCTACTATCCCCAGGGGAAAAGGGGTCTCTGCAGTTTTGTGCGGGCTGCCGGTTATTCCATCATTCCTCCTGCCGAACACATCCCTACCTCTAATGAGGAGGTATTAACTGTTGTTCATATCGAGGGGGCCCAGGTGGCAGAAAAAGTTGAAGAAATCATTGCTGTACCCGGTATTGACGTCATCTTCTTAGGGCCATGGGATTTGTCCCAGTCTCTGGGGGTGCCTGGAGAGGTTAAACATCCCAGGGTAGTGGAGGTAATGGAGAAGGTAACAATGGCCTGCCGGAAGAAAGGGGTAGCCATAGGAACTTTTGCCAGGGACCCCGAGGATGCCCGCTACTGGGCAGAGAGTGGTGTGCAGTACATAATGCACTCCACTGACGCCGGGATGCTGGTACAGGCCTCTAAAGATAAGCTGGCAGCCTTCAGAACAGTAATATCAGGTTAATGGTCCTGTCAAAACTAAGGGGGGATAACACTTGGAAGATAAAAAGATTGATGTAAAGGGTTTACGTAAGGATTTGGTCCACGTTTTATCAGAGGCTGCTGTATTAACAGATCCTGCTGACCTGATGGCTTATCGTAACGATGCCAGTTGGTTTTCGGGAACTCCTTTGGCGGTGGTCCTGCCCACATCTACGGAAGAAGTGAAACGGGTTCTTACCTATGGCTACCGCCAGGGTATTCCTATGATACCCCGGGGAAGCGGTACAGGTTTGTCTGGAGGTATTGTCCCCGTAGAAGAGTCCCTGGTGATTGATATGGGAAGGATGAATAAGATCCTGGAGATTGACCGGGATAATATGACGGTCAAGGTTCAGGCTGGGGTTATAACGGCTGAAATTCACCGGGCTGTAGAACGGGAAGGGCTTTTTTATCCACCCGACCCTGCCAGCCAGACGGTGTGCACCATCGGTGGTAATATTGCCACGAGAGCAGGGGGGCCCCGGGGCGTGAAATATGGTACCACCAAGGACTATATCCTGGGCTTGGAAGCCGTGCTGCCGCCCGGTGAAGTGCTGGTCTACGGTGGTAAAGTCATGAAATTATCAGTGGGGTACGAATTTGGGCGGCTGCTTGTGGGCTCTGAGGGTACCCTGGGTATCATTACTGAGGCAATCTTAAAAGTTATTCCGAAACCGAAATATAAGAAGACAATGCTGGTAAGTTTCAATGATTTAAATGCGGCAGCTACTACGGTTTCTGAGCTGGTAGCCAGGGGAGTCATTCCGACAACCCTGGAACTCATGGACCAGGAAACGGTAAGAGCCGTGGAATCTTTCCGGAATGTAGGATATCCTACTAGTGCTGAAGGTGTTCTTTTAATAGAATGTGACGGGGCCGAAGAAGATAATGTAACGAAACAAATGCAGGAAGTTACTGATGTTTGCCGGATGATGGGCGCACAAAATATTGTGGTGGCCGCCAATGAGGAACAGGTAGCCCGCTTATGGCTTGGCCGCCGCTCTATGTTTGCAGCCTTTGCCCAGGCTGCACCCACAGTAGTGACGGAAGATGTGACAGTGCCCCGGAGACGGGTGCCCGATATTGTGCGGGTCATTAAAGAAACCAGTGCCCGCTATAATATCAGGGTTGGTGTGGGAGGCCATGCCGGCGATGGCAACATGCATCCCAACTTTATGGTGGACAAAAGGGACAGTGCCCAGATGGAAGCTGTGGAACATGTGATGAGTGAGGTGGCTAAAGCGGCCCTGGAGATGGGCGGTGTACTTTCCGGGGAACATGGTGTGGGCCTGGCCAAGGCACCCTTTGTTTCCTGGCAGTTAGGACCCCAGGGCATTCGCTATATGCAGGCCATCAAAAAAGTACTTGATCCGGCCAATTTGATGAATCCAGGTAAGCTATGGACAGTCAAAGGTGAGGGAGGGGTTAGTGGTGGGTGAGGTAATGATTGGGTTAGAAGAATATCGACGTAACCTCACCTACTGCCTCCAGTGCGGTTTGTGTCTGGGTGAATGCCCTGTGTTTCGCTCAAGCCGCTTGGCTTCCCTGACGTCCCGAGGCCGCATGCGTATCTTATATGCTCTTGTAGAGGGGGAACTAACAGTTACAGGGCGGTTGAGTGAAATCCTGGACCAGTGCCTCATGTGTGAAGCCTGTTCTTCCCTCTGTCCTTCCGGTATGCCCGTGGCCCAGATCATGGCTGTAGCTCGTCATCTGATAAAGACCAGGGAAGGCCTTCCTTTCACAAAAAAAATAACCTTATGGGCATTAAGCGATCTGGAAAGAGCAGGGAAACTGGCGCAATTGGCAGACCCTTTTTGCAGCTTGGCTACTGATAGAGTTTCTGATGGGTTAATCCCCAAGGGCCTCTTCAAAAAGTTTATGCCTTTACACCAGTTGCCCAAGTTTGGGGAACAAAGCTTTTTAGAAAGGTATGGAGGAATCCATCGACCTGGACAAAAACCTGTCAAACGTGTAGGCTATTTCGTGGGATGTATGACTAATCTGTGCTACCAGTCCACGGGTAAGGCTGTTTTACAGCATCTCCTGGACGGCGGATACGAGGTGGTCATCCCCCGGGACCAGCAGTGCTGCGGCTTACCGGCTTTTACCTATGGGGACCTGGAGGAGGCCCGGAAAAAAGCCCGGGAGAATCTACAAATCTTCAGAGCTGCCAAGGTTGATATGGTTGTGGCTGACTGTGCTTCCTGTGCCAATATGTGGAAAGAAAATGTGGGAATGGTTTTAGCCAAAGATAAGCCTGAAGAGATTCTACCTGTTATGGAGGTTATGGGTTTTTTGGCTAGGGAGAACAGTTTACCAAAAAAATTGTCCCAAACCGGCGGGCTAAAAGTAGCCTATCATGCGCCCTGTCATACCCGGCGTGAAGAGATATCTAGACAGGCATTACGGCAAGTATTATATTATAATGAAGGAGCACAGTACATCGCTATGGAGACTGAAACCAAGTGCTGTGGTGGCGGGGGCAGTTTTGGGCTGCTGCACCCTGAGCTGTTGAAGGGCATTCAGAGAGAAAAAATAGAGGAAATACAGGAGAAAAAGCCAGATATCCTCATTACCACTTGCCCTTCCTGCCGCATGTATTTGACGTCGGGAGTACGGGGAGCCGGACTTTCCACCCAAATCTGTCATCCCCTGGAATTGGTGTAGATCTGTCAGAAAATGGAGGAATGAGAAGATGGTTAGTGGTCTAATTAAGGAATGGAGTAAAATGGAACTTCCCAGTATGGTGCGTGTCCGGCAAAAATTTGAACGGCCCCGGGTGAAAGACATTGCCCAGACTATTCGAGAGCAGTTTGAAAACCAAGGTTTGGAAGAGCGCCTGCAGCCAGGTGCCAGGATTGCTGTAGGTGTAGGCAGCCGGGGTATCCACTGTATTGCCGAGGTTACCAAAGCGGTTATTGATTTATTGAAAGACAAGGGGTTTAACCCCTTTATCATACCGACAATGGGAAGCCATGGCGGGGCCACGCCTGAAGGGCAAAAACATATCCTGGAGGAGTATGGTATAACTGAAGAAACCATGGGTGTAGAAATCCTTTCTTCTTTGGATGTTACTGAGGTAGGAACGGTCACTATACCTTCCTCCCCTGAAGCTTTTCCTGTCTATGTAGATAACTACGCTTTAAAGGCCGATGGCATTGTAGTGATTAACAGGGTCAAGCCTCACACTTTATTTAGAGGTGACGTGGAGAGCGGTCTGATGAAAATGCTGACCATTGGCCTGGGCAAGCACCAGGGAGCCAGTATGGTGCATCGCCAGGGCACGGAGTATTTTCATGAGTTAATCCCGGCGGTGGGTGAAAAAATCCTGGAAAAGGCCCCCATCTATTTTGGGGTGGGTATTGTGGAAAATGCCTACGAAGAGCCTGCAGATATCCGTGTAGTCCCCAAAGAAAATTTTCGGCAGGTGGACAGAGAACTCCTGGCTAAAGCTAAGGCCATTATGGGGAAAATCAAGATTCCTGAAATAGATGTCCTCATTCTTCAGGAAATTGGCAAGGATGTCAGCGGTGATGGAATGGATCCCAACGTGGTAGGGAGATATCTGGTCCCCGGAATCAAAGGTGATATTCAGGTACAGAAGATTGTTGTGCTTGACCTCACGGAGAAAACAGAGGGTAACGCCAATGGGACCGGCCTGGCTGATGTGATTACCAAACGTCTCTTTGACAAAATTGATTATATGAAGAGTTATATTAACTCTTTTACCGCCACTATGCTTAATTCGGTGAAAATCCCCATGATCATTGATACTGATGAGGAAGCTATCCAGGTGGCGGTCGGCGCCTGTGCCCGTGTGAAACCCGATAAGCTGAAAGTTGTTTATGTTCGGAATACCCTGTTCCTAGACGAGATTTATGTCTCGGAATACCTGGCTAAAGAGTTAGCAGGACTGCAGGGCTTTGAAATTATCGGTGAACCTGAACCTTTTGTTTTTGACGAAAAGGGTAATTTAGTCATACCAAGTTGGAGCCCAGCCCACAATTAAAGAATCATCTTCTACACCTCCGGCCATTCTATAGCTGGAGGTGTTATTTTATGCCACATTCGCGACACCGGTGTCGCGCAAGCGCAAGTAACTGGCTTGCCTTATTGCTTTTCTTTGGCTTATTGCGTACAATGCAGCTAGAGAAAAATTACTGGAGAGGGAGTATTTATGTTACAGTGCTATGACTGTGGTAAGACTTACCCGGAAGAAAAGGCTCTTTGGCAGTGTGATTGCGGAAGCTATCTCCTCTACACTACCCCGGAGCTAAAACTGAATAAAGAAAAGATTCAAAAAGGACCTTTTTCCCTGTGGCGTTATCAGGAAGTTCTACCGGTTTCAGAAGAATACCGCGTCACCATGGGTGAAGGGTTAACACCTCTGTTACCGGTGACCTATGAAGGAAGAGAGGTATTCTTAAAACTGGATTTCTTACAGCCTACGGGCTCCTACAAGGATAGGGGCACTTCTGTCCTGATTAGTAAATTAAAAGAATGGGGAGTAAATAGAGTGGCAGAAGATTCCTCGGGCAATGCCGGTGCCTCTATGGCTGCTTACTGTGCCCGTGCTGGAATTGAGTGCGAAATATTTGTTCCAGCATATACTTCGGCGGGAAAACTGGTACAGATCCAGTATTATGGGGCGGACATGGTCAAGGTGCCAGGGACCCGGGAAGATACTACGCTGGCGGCTATAAGGCGGGCCGAGGAAGTTTTTTATGCCAGCCACAACTGGAGTCCCTATTTTATTGAAGGAACTAAAACCCTGGCCTTTGAATGCTGGGAACAGCTTGAGTGGCAGGCGCCTGATGCAGTGATTGTCCCTGCAGGGAACGGTAGCCTTGTTCTAGGCCTGTATAAGGGCTTTACTGAATTAAAAGAAATGGGTTATATTAACCGTCTGCCCCGCATTATTGCTGTACAGGCTGCCAACTGCAGCCCTGTCTACAGGGCTTTTCACCAGGGCCTGGATGTTGTGCCGGCGGTAAAAAAGCAACCTACCCTGGCGGAAGGAATTGCTTCGGCAGCGCCGGTGAAAGGTGCATATATCCTGGAGGCTATACGGGAAAGCGATGGTACTGTAGTGATAGTCCAGGAAGAAGAGATTAAAAGGGCCCTTCTTGAACTGGGCAGGCTGGGTGTTTTTGTAGAACCCACCTCCGCTACGGTCTGGGCGGCCTGGCGAGCCCTCCGGCAGCAGGAAGAATGGACTGCAGGGCAAAAAATAATTCTGGAATTGACGGGTTCGGGCTTAAAAGCAACGGATAAATTGCAAGAATTAACATAGTGATGTATAATGTATACAATTAGCAAGATTTCTATTAATTTCAGGAGACTAGTGTTAATATATATAGTAATTTTTATGTTTAGAGTGCTACAAAGCGAGATGGGTTCTCGTTAAATAAATATATTTATAATAATGGGGGTAGGCACATGGCAGAGAAAAAGCATCGTGTCGGTATAACTGACACAACCTTGCGGGATGGACACCAGTCACTCCTGGCCACCCGTATGAAAACAGAACACATGCTTCCAATTGCGGAGAAAATGGATGAGATTGGTTTTTATTCCATGGAAGTCTGGGGTGGGGCTACTTTTGATACCTGTATGAGATTTTTAAATGAAGACCCCTGGGAACGCCTGGATAAAATCAGAAAAGCATTAAAAAAGACAAAAATCCAAATGCTGCTTCGCGGACAAAATCTTGTGGGTTATAAACATTATGCCGATGATGTAGTGGAAGAATTCGTCAAAAAAGCTGCAGCCCATGGCATGGATATCTTCCGGATTTTCGATGCTATGAACGATGTGCGCAACCTGGCTAAAGCCATGGAAGTGGCCAAAAAAGAAGGAGCCCATGTCCAGGCTACGATCTGCTATACGACCAGTCCTGTACACAACATGGAGTATTTCTTGAAGATGGCGCAAGACCTCGTGGATTTGGGGGCGGACTCTTTCTGTATTAAAGACATGGCTGGAATTCTCCAGCCCTATGCCGCCTTTGAACTGGTCAGCGCCTTAAAGAAGAAGTTTGACCTGCCCGTCCAGATGCATACCCACTATACCAGCGGGATGGCAGCCATGATGTATATGAAAGCCGTAGAAGCCGGTGCTGATGTCATAGATACAGCCATCTCCACTCTGGCTTTAGGTACATCGCAGCCGGCTACAGAGACCATGGTAGCCACTTTTGCCGATACACCTTATGATACAGGACTTAACCTGGTAGCTTTGTCTGAGATTGCCGAATACTTTAAGGAGATCCGTAAGAAATACAAAGAGTTTGACGTTTATACCGGCGGTGTAGATACTAACGTCTTGATTTATCAGATTCCCGGTGGTATGCTGTCTAACTTCATTTCCCAGCTGCAGCAGCAGAATGCTTTACACCGGCTGCCCGAGGTGCTGGCGGAACTTCCCCGGGTTAGAGAAGATATGGGTTATCCTCCCCTGGTTACTCCCACCAGTCAGATTGTGGGGGCCCAGGCCGTGCTCAATGTCCTCATGGGCCGTTATAAAATGGTTACTAACGAGGTTCGTGCTTATATGAAGGGGCTTTATGGTGCTACTCCCGGTCCTGTTAACGAGGAAATCAGGAAACAGATTATCGGTGAGGAGAAACCCATCACGGGCAGACCTGCAGACCATATCGAACCCCAGTTGGAACAGGCCCGGAAAGAAATTGGGATTTACCTGCAGAAAGAGGAAGATGTTCTGTCTTATGTGCTCTTTCCCCAGGTAGCGAAAAAGTTTTTAGAAGAACGCTATGCTGCCAAATGCAATGTGGATTTTAATATGGCCCAGGAAAATGAAGCCAACATGGGAGCCAAGGTCTACCCGGCGTAAACTTAAGTAAAACGATATCCGACATCCGCTATCCGAATTCCAAATAGAATATTTAAATTTAAGCCACGTTTGACATCCGTTATCCGAAATCCCAATAGAATTCAAAAAATCCAGGAAAATTTTCCTGGATTTTTTAAACGTATAGGAAAGTATAAAAATTTTTGTGGTTCTCAGCCCTTGCTAAGCAAGGGTTTTTCATTAGTACCGTCGCAAATACAAATTACCTTTCACATTTTATAATAATATGGTGTTACATAGCGGACGTCGGAAATCGGTAATCGGGAAGTCGAAGTTAATACAAATGCTCCCTTTGCCGTTCTACGAGGTCTAAATAACAGCTGGGACAATACTCACCCAGGTTCCGCCAGGTAGCGACCTTGTCTTCAGCCCAGGCCTCATCAATTAGGTTTAAAGGCTGACCACAACGAGCACAACAATTTGTTTCTTGCATCAACTATCACCTTCATCAAAAGATCCTCTTTTCGGATATTCTCTCCTGCTTTGCAGGAGATATACAGGTATTACTAGAATTAATAAAATAAATATAATAGGTGTGGGGGATATATGAGTATTGCCAGTTTAGACAAGATTATTAACGAAACCATGACGGTTATCGAGAATAATAAAAACCAGATTTACGATATTGCCGAAAATGCCCGGACCGAAAGTGAAAGGGTTAAAAGAGAGATGCTGGAGGTCCAGCGGCAAGTCATGGCTACTATTGAGAGAGTTGATAGTTTAGAGAAACTGGAGAAAGCGGCCCGTATCCGCCTGATGGAGGTTAGCCGTAATTTTAAGAGATATACGGAAGATGATATACGCGTTGCTTATGAGAAAGCCCGTGAACTACAAATGGAACTAGGTACTTTACGGGAAAGGGAATTCCAACTAAGAATCCGGCGTAATGAGCTGGAAAGGAGTTTGCGTAAACTCCAGGTGACAGTAGAAAAGGCCGAATCTCTAATTACCCAAGTCGGTGTAGTCCTCGATTATTTAGGCGGTAATCTTAAAAGTATTAATGACCAGTTGGAAGTTTTCCAGCAAAAACAGCAGCTGGCGCCCAAGATTATTCAGGCCCAGGAAGAAGAAAGAAAGCGTGTGGCTCGAGAAATCCACGATGGTCCGGCTCAGTCTATGGCCAATGTTGTATTACGTACTGAGGTCTGCGAAAAGCTCATGGATATTGATCAGGCGGCAGCCCGTAAGGAACTGCGGGAACTGCGGCAGGCCGTAAAAAACAGCCTGCAGGATGTACGGCGGATTATCTTTGACTTGAGGCCCATGGCCCTGGATGATTTGGGTTTAGCGCCCGCCCTCTCTCGTTATATGGAAAAACTCAAGGAAAATCATGATATTTCCGTGCAGGTTATTTGTACAGGACAGCCCCGGCGTATTGGCGCTACCCAGGAGGTTGCGATTTTCCGTATTATACAGGAAGCCGTACAAAATACGATTAAGCATGCCAGGGCTCGTAATATCCATGTTTTCTTAGATATGGGTCCCCACCGGATTGCCGTAATTATTAAGGATGACGGCATAGGTTTTGATTATGAGGCTTATCTTAAGGAGCCAAGACCCGGAAGTTATGGTATCCTGGGTATGAAGGAAAGATTAGATATTCTAGGTGGAGAGCTTAGTATTAAATCTAAACCGGGAGAAGGCACAGAACTTCTGGTCATTCTTCCCTTGGATTTAGAAGGAGAGAGGTAAAGATGCAGGAAAAAATCAGAGTGATTATCGTTGACGATCATCCCCTGGTGAGAGAGGGACTAAGAAAAGTTTTGACCCTGGACGATGAGATTGAGGTCATAGACGAAGCGGGGGATGGACAGGGAGCTATTAATTTGGCCCGCAGGCTGAGACCTGATGTTGTGTTGATGGATATCAATATGCCCGGAACTAACGGTATTGAGGCAACACGGGTAATCAAACGGGAAATTCCCTCTACCGGCATTATTGCCTTGACCATCCATGAAGAGGAGGAGTATGTCTTGGAGTTAGTGCGGGCAGGGGTATCGGGCTACGTATTGAAGGATATTGCACCCGCCAAACTGTTGGAGACCATTAAAACCGTAGCCAAAGGCCCGTCCGTAATCGATCCTGGCATTACCAATAAACTTTTTGGCGAGTTAAATCGCCTCAGTAAACGCCGTAAAGAAAAAGAGGAGTGGGAAACCCTTACTGACAGGGAGATGGATGTACTCCAGCTGATGTCCCAAGGGTGCAGCAATAAAGAAATCGCCCGGAGTCTGACTATCAGCGAGAAGACTGTAAAAAACCATGTTACCAATATATTCCGTAAACTTCAGGTGGAGGACAGAACTCAGGCTGTACTCTTTGCCATCAAACACCGTCTTGTTGATTTAAATTCATAGGATATCTCATGTAAATTAATCTCTCCCCCTTGCATATATTTAAGTTGGCTGTTTAGTTACCCGTTAGAAGTTTTACTACCAACTATCAACTAACAACTAACAACTGTAATGGGGAGAAGCATTATGGGATTATGGCTGCTGGGCCTCTTTACAGTGGGCCTGCTTTTTTATGGTACGTATCTGATCATAAAGACAAAAAAAGAGCGATTTTTGCCTGTATTGTATATTGTGGTCAACAATCAGGCAGACACCATCGAAGGCATCCTGCGGCTGCTGGTGAAAGGCATAAGACGAAGGGGTTTTCCCGGACCGGTTGTTATTATTGATGATTTTTCCCAGGATGAAACCATCGAGATTTTAAAACGCCTGGAGCAGGAGCTTGACTTCATCGTACACCAGGCTTATGGTGTACCGGAAGGGAAAAAGTACGGGCTGGGGAATGATAGGGCCGGTGTATATTATTTGCTGCTGGGACCCCAGTCCTCTTACAGGACAGCGCTTAAAGAGGTTAAGGGATTTTTGCGGCACTATAAGACGGACAATAATAAGTCAAAAGTAATATCAAAAGCCTAGGTGACAGGGCTCAAGTCTCAGACTTGAGCCCTGTATACAATTTAGGACATAATACGGCTTAGAGATAGGAGAAAATTCTGAAAAAAATGAGCTTATGGCCGGATGGCAGGAGACAAGCCAGCTTGTACAATAAAGACAAGATGGTGATATATCCCCATTAAATAACCAAGAAATTAAGAAAGGAGTGTTTCTTATGTTAGCAATGGTAAAGCGCCTTCTTGTGGAAGAAAAAGGTCAAGGTATGGCCGAATACGGGTTAATCCTCGCTTTAGTTGCTTTGGTAGTAGTTGCGGGGCTATCAATGCTAGGTGGTGGATTAGATACCCTGTTTAAAGATGTAAACAGTAAATTGGGAACTTCTACCGGCGGCGGGACAAGTCCCTAATTTCTATTTGGTGTTATAACCCCGACGGCCCTACTTAAGTCCCCTTAGGTAGGGCCCCTTTGTCCCGGGAGACCGTAGAAAAGGGAGGCTTTCCTGTGATTTGGCTTGATACTCTTCTTTTCCTGGTATTAATTATCTGTGCTTATACGGATTTAAGGTATCACAGGATACCCAATATGGTGCTGCTGCCTGTTGCAGTTTTATCCCTTGTTTTACACCTCTGGCAGGAAGGATTGCAGGGAGGTTTCACCTGGCTTCAGGGTTTAGGATTAGGTATAGCTCTCTTTATTCTTCCTTTTCTTGCAGGGGGAATCGGTGCGGGGGATGTAAAACTCCTAGGTGTCATAGGAGCGCTGAAAGGACCCTATTTTGTATTTAGTAGTTTTCTCATGACAGTTCTGGCAGGGGGCTTGCTTTCAGTATTCATACTTCTCTACAGGGGGCGATTGGCTCAAACCCTCAGACGTATAGGGATGGGGTTCAAAGTATTGGTTTATTCCCGTTTGACCGTCTGGAATTTGCCACGCCTTGAGGAAGACGACGGAAACAGTATCATTTTCCCCTATGGGGTTGCCATTGTTTTAGGTACGATTACGACTTACTGGGTGATTTAAAATGTGGAAAAAGATTGCACAGAAAGAAAAAGGCCAGGCTCTTGTAGAGATGGCTCTTATTCTCCCGCTTTTATTGCTCTTAGTGTTTGGCATTATCGAATTCGGCCGCATCTTTAGCGCTGGTCTGGTGGTAAACCACGGGGCCAGGGAGGGAGCCCGTTTGGGCGCTGTAGGGGCTCTCGATAGTGCCATTGTCACACGGGTCCAGAATACGGCTGTTACTCTTGACACTTCCCAGCTCTCAGTTACCGTTACACCCACAGAAACCGACCGGAAGAGGGGCGGGGAGGTAAGGGTAAGGGTCCGTTATCCGGTGGTAGTCTTTGCGCCTTTCATCTCAGTCTTCACTGGCGAGACCGTAACTGTAGAAGGTATTAGCGTCATGCGGGTAGAGTAGGAGGGTCACCATGAAAAGAAATGCCTTGAGGTTATCCCAACTATTTAGAAAGATGATAGGGGAGGAAAGGGGTTCGGCACTTGTCCTTATAGCTTTAGCTTTAACAGTCCTCTTATCTTCCGTGGCCCTTGTCACCGATGTAGGCATCATTTTTCTTAACAGGATTCAGGTAGCCAATGCCGCTGATGCGGCCGCCCTGGCCGGGGTGCAGGCTTTACCGGACGATAAAACACGGGCTGAACTGTTAGCGGAGGAATACGGGGTTAAAAACAATGTACCGGATATTGTGGTGGAGGTTACGGAAGACAGACGGGAGATCAAAGTGACAGCCCAGCGCACTACTAACTTGCTTTTTGCCCGGGTTATGGGGCATAACAGTACTTTAGCTCAAGCCCAGGCCCGGGTTAAACTAGAGCCTTTGACGGGGGTTAAGGGAATAGTACCCCTGGGTATAGAGGAGCAGGTCCTGATTTTCGGTGAGACGTATATCTTAAAGTATGCCGCAGGGTCTGAACCTGGTGGGGAATACCATTCGGGATGGCTTGGGATCCTGGCCTTACAAGGTCCTGGGGCTAAACTCTACGAGGAGGATTTAATGTATGGTTTTGACCAGGAAGTAAAAGTAGGAGACTTGCTGAACATCCAAACCGGTAATATTTCAGGAAAAACCCAATCCGGGGTGCAGTACAGAATTGATCGATGTAAGCATACTCCTGCCTGTACACCCGACCATTACGAAAAAGATTGTCCAAAGATTCTTTTGGTTCCCATGATCAAACCTTATAACAGCAAACAAGTCCAGGTCATGGGCTTTGCCGCCTTTTTAGTGGAGGCAGTGGCCGGGATGGGGAATGAAAACTATATTACGGGACAGTTTCTTTATCATACCATTTCCGGTGCCAGTTCTCCTACAGGGCCGGATAACGGGATTTATGCACCAAGGCTTATTCAATAAAATACTCTAACAATACTTGTAGGGGCGGAGGGAACAATCCTTGAAAAACAAGGTGATCATTATACTTTCTATAGTTTTTGGTCTGCTCACCAGTTATCTTATTTATGATTACCTGACTAAAGTGGAACAAAGTATGACAAATATGCAGTACGGTGAGGTGGTAGTAGCGGCCGGGGATGTCACGGGGAAAACCCTTCTCACCGCTGAAATGCTGGAGATAAAAAAAATGCCTGTTGACTATATTCACCCCCAGGCTGCCCGGAAAAAGGAAGAGGTGACAGGTAGTATCACCCTTGCACCCCTTACCCAGGGTGAACAGGTTTTGAAAAAGAAGATTGCCAAACAGAGTGATATGAAGAACGGCTTGGCTTATATAGTACCCGTTGGCAAGAGGGCGTTAACTCTGGCTGTCGATGAAGTAAGTGGGATTGCGGGACTGATTAAGCCGGGTGACCATGTTGACGTGGTGGCTACTGTTAATATACCCGACCCTTCGGGTTTAAAAGAAACCCCTCATTCCCTGGTGGTACTCCAGGACCTCCAGGTTTTGGCTGTGGGCAGGACCTTAGATGATAAAGGCGACGGTAAGTCTACAGTGGAGAACAAGACGGTTACCGTCGCCGTAACGGTGGAACAATCCCGTCCTCTGGTCCTGGCCAGCCAAAAGGGTACTATCCGGCTCATGCTTCGTTCGCCGGTAGATACGGGTGTGGTGAATACTACGCCGTATAGAGCCGCTAATTTCCTGCAGTAAGGAAGTGAGATTATGGAACCGATTCGTGTCCTGCTTGTGGATGATACTGATGAAACCAGAGATAACGTACGCCGTATCCTCTCTTTTGACAGGGAAGTTGCCGTTATAGGCGAGGCCCGGGATGGCTTAGAGGCTTTACAGAAAGTGCAGGCTTTAAATCCTGATGTAGTGTTAATGGATGTGAACATGCCCAAACTGGACGGTATTGCGGCCACAGAACGAATTTCCCTGGAATACCCGGGCTGTGCGGTAATATTCTTAAGCGTCCAGGGGGAACCGGAATACCTGAGAAAGGCTATGATGGCCGGAGCCCGTGATTACCTGGTCAAGCCCTTTAGCGGCGATGAACTCATGGATACTATTAAGCGGGCTTATCAATTAGAGACTAAGAGGGTTGCTCCAGGGAAGGAAAATAAACTCAGTAAAGTAAAGCCCCAGGTGGTTACCATCTTCGGCACCAAGGGCGGGGTGGGTAAAACCACCATTGCCGTGAACCTGGCTGTTCTCCTGGCTAATACCAAGAAAAAAGTGGTGATTGTAGATTTAGACCTGCAGTTTGGGGATGTTTCCGTTTTTCTCAATCTCCTGCCCAAAAGGACCATGGCGGAACTGGCCCAGGAAGGAAATAACCTGGATATTGAATTGGTGGAGTCCTATATGATTCCCCATTTATCGGGGATTAAAATTCTGCCTGCCCCGGGGAGGCCTGAATATGCGGAGTTAATCGCACCGGTCCAGATGGAAAAAGTGATTAGCATTTTGAAACAGCACTATGATTATGTTGTGATTGATACACCGCCCTTGTTTAATGAAACCAATCTTGTTGCGCTGGACCTTTCTACCCAGGTCTTCTTGGCTTTGTCTTTAGACTTGGCCACGATTAAAAATGTCAAATTAAGTCTGGAACTTCTCGATTCCTTGCATCACCGCGGCAAGACCAAATTAATTCTCAACAGGGCTTCCGAAGACATGGGTATAAAAATCAGTAACGCCGAAGAGACTTTGGACTTCCTGATTGCCGCCCAAATCCCCAGTGACGGTAAATTGTGCGTTTCTGCCCTCAACAAGGGAATACCTTTTGTCCTCTCCGACCCCAACGCCAGGGTGAGCCAGGCTATTCGTAATATCGCTGACCTGGTCATTAAAGATAAGGGCTACCAGGAAGATTTAAAGGAACAGCGGCGAGGCAGTTTTTTAGTGAGACTCTTTAAGTAGCGGGGGGATGAATGATGTCGCTGCTGCAGCGCCTGGAAAAAGAAAAAGGTACGAAAATAGGGTCCGGAGCAGTTGAGAACAAATTCCAGGCCCTTAAGACGGCTGATCCTTACCGGGACTTAAAAGTAAAAGTCCATAAAGAAGTTATCGAGTTGATGGATACGGAACTCCTGGAACAAAAAGACCAGGCAGCCCATTTTCTGTCCCCGGAGGAACTGAGTCTAAAGGTAGAGGAAATGGTTAATGTTATTGTGGACCGGGATGCTTCTCATCTTACCAGGATGGAGCGGCAAAAAATTATTACAGAGATACTGGATGAAGTAATTGGGTTAGGACCTATTGAACAGTTAATCAAAGACCCTGAAATCTCTGAAATCATGGTGAACGGTCCCAACCAGATTTTTGTGGAACGCAAAGGAAAGCTGGAAAAGGTGCCCTTTACCTTCCGCAATAATGAGCATGTGCTGCACATTATTGATAAAATAGTTTCCCCTCTGGGGCGCCGGATTGATGAGTCGATGCCTATGGTGGATGCCCGCCTGCCTGATGGTTCCCGGGTCAATGCCATCATCCCTCCCCTGGCCATCACCGGTCCTACCATCACCATTAGAAAGTTTTCCCGTGATCCTTTAACCATTCATGATTTAATTCGTTTTGGTACTTTAACCCCTAAAATGGCTACTTTTCTGGAGGCCTGTGTAAAAGCGCGCTTAAACATTGTTATTTCCGGGGGAACCGGCAGCGGGAAAACCAGTACCTTAAATGTCTTATCTTCCTTTATTCCCGAAAATGAGCGGATTGTAACCATTGAGGATGCGGCTGAATTACAGTTGCGGCAGGAACATGTAATTACCCTGGAGAGCCGTCCCCCTAATATTGAGGGGAAGGGGGCCGTGACCATCCGTGATCTGGTCCGCAACTCTTTACGGATGCGCCCTGATCGTATTGTCATTGGTGAGGTTCGCTCGGGCGAGGCTTTAGACATGCTGCAGGCCATGAATACGGGTCATGATGGATCACTGACTACCGGCCATGCCAATTCACCCCGGGACATTCTATCCCGTTTGGAAACCATGGTCTTAATGGCCGGCATGGAATTACCCATGCGGGCTATCCGGGAACAGATGGCCTCTGCCATTGATCTCATTGTTCAGCAAGCCCGCCTGCGGGACGGCAGCCGTAAGATTACCCATATTACCGAGGTAGTGGGCATGGAGGGAGATGTGATAACCCTCCAGGATATCTTCCGTTATGAGAATGAAGGTTATGATGACAGGGGAAGGTTGAAGGGGCGCTTCGTGGCCACAGGGGTAAGGCCTAAGTTTATGGACAAGCTCCTGGTGGCGGGAGTCAGTGTACCCGAGGATTTATTTTTGTAGCAAATCACCCTAAGTAGGAGCATTGAAGATGAGACTTATCATAATCAGCATAACTTCATTTGTTTCCATCTTTTTAGCTTTACTCTGGTTCTATTACCGGGTCACCAGGGGAAAACGAAACATAAGTGTACGGCTGGAAAAGTTTACGGATACTTCCCGTAAGGCTCGAACAGAAGAGGAAGGTAAAGAACGTAGTTTTAGCTTAAAGACTCTCTTAGGTAGGGCTGGCCAAATCTTTGTCCGGCGGGGAATGACCAAACAGCTGGAGTATCACTTAATTAAAGCCGATATCCCTCTCCGCGGCGAAGAATTTTTGATAACCTGGATGTTTACGGCCCTGGCGCCGGGGACCTTAATTTACATACTTAGCCGTAAGGTGGCATTGAGCCTCTTACTATACATGGCAGGCATTATCTTGCCTCCTTTAATGATTAGTACAGCCCAGCAGAAACGCTTAAAGAAATTCGACCAGCAGATCGGTGACTCCCTTGCCATCATGTCCAACGCTCTGCGGGCGGGGTTTAGTTTTATGCAGACCCTGGAGCTGGTGAGCCGGGAGATGCCGAACCCCATCGCCAAAGAATTTGCCCGTACTTTCCGGGAGATGAACCTGGGGGCTCCTATGGAACAGGCCCTGCACAATCTTACCAAAAGAGTGGCCAGTTCCGACCTGGACCTGGTAGTGACGGCTGTGCTTATCCAAAGGCAGGTAGGGGGAAACCTGGCAGAGGTTCTTGATAATATCTCTTTTACCATTCGCGAAAGAGTAAGAATACAGGGTGAAATAAAGACACTAACGGCCCAGGGTAAAATCTCAGGAATCATCATCGGCCTCATTCCTCCCTTTTTGATTGTCATTCTTTTCTTAATTAATCCTACTTATCTCAAACCCTTGTTCCAGTCTACTGCTGGTCTGGTGATGCTGGCAGGAGGGGTAATAAGCGAATTGATGGGGCTCTTAATCATTAAGAAAATCATCACCATTGACATATAAGGAGGTTTGAAGCAGCTACAGATTAATTAAATAAAAATAAACAAAAAGCAACAAACCATTGACATCAAACATATGTTCTACTTATAGTATTGATAAAAGGTGGTGTTAATGGAAAAGTTGCTAACATCTCACCAAGTCGCAAAGCTATTAAACGTGTGGCCACATACGTTGCGTCGCTGGGAAAAAGAAGGAAAATTAAAACCTTTACACACACCCGGCGGCCATAGACGCTATAAAGAATCACAGATAATGGCATTAATTGGCGAAGAGATAACTGTCATTGAAAGCGAGGTGGCTGCCGGTGAAAACGACGGTAATGGGAGTAATTCTTGAACTCACCGAAACCCAACAAGCCTACCTCGATAACCTCATGGCCCGTTACTGTGCAGCAGTCAGGTGGAGCTTTAAAAGATTACTGGAAGGCAAAGGAGTCCAGGACATCCGCCAAGGCGTGCAGGTCAAGTTTAACCTCAACTCCCGCCAGGCCAACGATGCGGTATACGATGCCCAGAGCACCATCAAAAGCCAGCATGAATTGGTTAAGTTATACTGCGAAAATGCCCGGGCCAAAGTAGAGTTTACCCAAAAGCGAATAGCTAAAGCCAAATCGTCCAAGCAAAAAGCCAACCTGCAAAAACGGCTGGAGAAAGAACAAAGAAAGCTGTCATACTGGCAAAAACACCTGGAGGGCAAGACCTTTCCGACAGTTGTTTTCGGCGGCAAGAAACTTTTTCTGGAAAGATGTAAGGGCAATATCACCCGGGCAGAGTGGCAGGAAGCCAGAAACAACCGTTACCTGTCCCGGGGAGACAAAACCAAGGGCGGCAACTTAAATACAAGATTATACGAAGTTGATGGTCAAATCTATCTTGATATAGCAGCGGAACAGGTGCAGACGGAGAAATCTGTCAGATATAACCGGATCACAGTGCCGGTTTACCTGGCCCATAAACCTTCCCAAAAGACAGGTAAAATCAATGGTCGCAACTACCGGCAGATGGTTTTGGATTACCTCAAAACAGGTGCCGCCTACCAGGTGGAAATAATCCGTAAGGATGGCAGGTACTATATCCATGTCACCATCGAAGAAGATATGCCGGTTCCCTATCATGCCCAGGGTGCTGTCGGGGTAGATACCAACCCTGACGGCTTAGGGGTGGCCCTGACAGACTATCTGGGGCAGTACCGGGGCAGCCAGTGGTTAAGACAGGGAGAATGGACTTATGCCAGAAGCAACCGGAGGGATAACCTTATTGGAGAAACGGTAAAGAAAGTAGTAGCTCTGGCAAAAGAAACAGGCAGTGCCCTGGTGATAGAGGACTTAAAGTTCAAACACGACAAGTCCGTAACGACCAAATTTAACCGTATGAGCCACGGTTTTGTCTGGTCAAAGTTTTTGGCAGATGCAGAACGGAGGGCTTTCCGGGAAGGGGTGCCGGTGTTCAAAGCAAAGCCGGCCTTTACCTCGGTAATAGGAATTCTGAAATACCAGCACCAGTACGGATTATCAAACCACCAGGCAGCAGCCTTGGTGATAGCCAGGAGGGGACTGGGGTTTGACTATGAAAGAGTTCCCAAATTACTGGCAGACAGGTTTATCAAAGCAAAAGAAGGCTTTAGTAAGATAAACAACTGGCAGCAGTGGGCTGCTGTCAAAAAAGCAATACTAAAACAGCTAAAGAAGAAAGAGAAGAAAGGGGTGAACAGCCTGGTTTCCTGGCAGGTTCACCGGAAACAACTGTTAGGTGCAGGGTAAAACCCTATGCTCATAAGTTTGCGTTATGGCAGCAGTACACGCAGAGAAAGGCTGCTGTCATAAGTTAACTACCGAGGCAAGGGTAACACCCTTTCCGGGCAGGACGGACAGCCTAAGCTGACGGCGGGGAACCCTGCGGGGTAAACCACCCGGAACATAAGCGAAAGCTTATGGCCCAGCAGTTGAATCCTGTGACACTGCCTCTCGTTAGTCGGCGGGAGAGAAAGCTAAATAAATCTGGATTATTCTGTATAAATCAGATATGTTTAGCTTTCAGAAATCAGGGACTTTATGTTACCAGTATTGATTATAACCTTTCTCTTTGCCTGTACGCTGGTGATTGCCTTTTTCCAGTCCCTCTTCCGGGAACAGGATGAACTGGCGAGACGATTAAAAAAATTTACTGCCAGTCAGGTCCGGCAAAAACAGCAGGAGGAAGACGAGTTAAGCAAACCTTTTTCTGAACGGGTGATCTGGCCTTTTATCGGCTGGTTTTCTACCCTGGTTACCCGCTTTACCCCTGGTCACAGCCGGGAAAAGCTGCAGCAGGCTTTACAGTTTGCCGGTAACCCTGGTAATCTGAAGGCCTCTGAATATCAGGCCCTACATTTCTTATTAATCGCGGTTTTGTTACTTTTGGGCTGGGGTCTGGCCTGGGTGACACGGAAAGGTTTTTTAGAACAGGTTGCTATGGCTTTTCTTTTAGGGTTAATCGGTTATTTGCTGGGGAAAGTCTACCTCTCTACGAGGACCAGGCAGCGGCAAATGGCCATGCAAAAGGAACTACCCGATGTGCTGGACCTTTTAACCGTGAGCGTGGAAGCCGGTTTAGGTTTTGATGCGGCCATCTTACGGGTTGTCGAGAAGTCCAAAGGTGTTCTGGCCAAGGAATTCGTGACCACCCTGCAGGAACTGCAGATGGGGAAATCCCGCCGCGAAGCCCTGCGGGATCTTGGTAAGCGGACGGGAGTTGACGATATCCTGACCTTCGTAGGGGCTATGATTCAGGCCGATCAACTGGGAGTCTCCATCACCAAGATACTGCGAACCCAGGCTGATCAGGTGCGAATAAAAAGGCGGCAAAGAGTAGAGGAAAAAGCGATGAAAGCACCTATCAAGATGCTGATTCCCCTGGTCTTCTTTATTTTTCCCAGTATTTTCATAGTGTTACTGGGTCCGGCCGCCATTCAGATCTATAAACAGTTTCTGGGGGGAAGATAAATTTGGAGATTGTGATTGCTAAGGAAGGACAAGTGATAGGCAACAGGATTAGGCTTGCCGTTACATTTTGGCAGCGCTTAAAGGGACTTCTCGGTACCAAATCCTTAGCAGAGGGCCAAGGCTTGCTTTTGCGCCCCTGTAGTCAGGTGCATACCTGGCTTATGGGCTATACTATAGATGTTGTATTTCTCGACGAATATAACCGGATTGTTGGTTTAGAACAGAATATGAAGGCGGGTCAGGTTAGTCCCAAATATCATAAGTCCTGGCAGGTCTTAGAGCTTCCTTCCGGCAGTGTAGAAAAATATAACTTAAGAAGAGGTGATTTTCTGGAAATCCTATATTCCAGTTAGAGGAGTACTTCTATCAAACCATATTAGAACCGCCAGGCCTGACGTATCACAACATGTAAAGTACGGCCGGGGGAGAAAGAGGGTATAAGCCCATGCTGTTAAAACGGATGTATTACGAGGAAAAAGGCCAGGGCTTAACTAGAGTAGCAAAAAATATTATTTGAATATGACAATTTAAGTATATATTACTAAATGGTGGAAATAATACTAACAACAGCTCAAAATTACAATTAGGAGGCAATTTTATGGAAATGCAGTTGTTGTTAGAAAAAACCAGAATCCTGCACCAATTACTACAAAAATCAGCAAGCCAGACCCTCAATTTTAACACCATTGCTGACGAATTATCCCGGGGAGTTGAAGCCAGTGTTTATGTAATTGGCAGGAAAGGTAAGCTCTTGGGTAAGACTGAAATCAGTTCAACCCATGGCGGTTTATTCAGTGCTGAGGAGTTAGCCAATGGACAGGTCTCCGAGAGCAATCTCCAGTGGGTCTTTGGTTATACCCATACAGAGGTAAATTTCATGCCAAAGGACACCAATTTTTACTGTATCCTGGCTCCCGTATTCGGAAGCGGCGAAAGAATGGGAACAGTGGTTTACGCCCGCGAGGACCGTCCCTACACCCCTGCCGAGATCATTCTGGCGGAATACGGTGCCAGCGTAGCCGGGATGCAAATCCTCAGGAGCGCCAACGAGAAAATGGAGAATGAGGCTCGCAAGAAGACAGTGGTCCAGCTGGCCCTGGAGGTTCTTTCTTACTCAGAGCTGGAGGCTGTCAAGTACATCTTCAGTGAAATCGAAGGCAGCGAGGGCTTCCTGGTAGCCAGCAAACTGGCGGAGGAGTACAAGCTTACCCGCTCAGTCATCGTCAATGCCCTGCGGAAACTGGAAAGTGCCGGTGTTATTGATGCCAGGTCACTGGGGATGAAAGGGACTTATATTAAAGTCTTAAACGACTACCTCTACGAACAATTAGCTAATATTTAGTCATAAACAAAGCGGTTGGTTTTAAACCAGCCGCTTTGTTTATGACTACGATATCTGCTTTCCAATATCCGACCTTCGATAGTTTACAGTTGGCAGTTCGCAGGAACTTTACAGTGACCGGTAACCCGTGACCGGTAACCGGTTTTTATCTCCACTGGTTACTGGACACTGGTCTCTGGTCACTAATGCACCACAGGCACAAGTCTCGCTACGTTGCTAACGCACCTAGTCTCACTATGTCGGAAGTCGGAAGTCGTATTTATTTTAGCAGGGTTCGCTATTTTCGTGGCGAAAAGAATGATAATAGGAGATATTATGATGGAGGGTGAAGGCATGGAGTGGCGGAACTGGTGGGAGGCTATCCTGGAGCTGGTTTTCCCGGGAGGGAATTTGTGTCCTTTTTGTGGTCAAAATGAGATACAGGGCCAGGACGGCGTGATTTGTACAACCTGCCTAAAGGGGGTTCTGAGCTTAAAAGACACTATCCCAACATGTCCGCGCTGCGGCCATTTTTATGCTGCTATCGACTGTACCAACTGCCTGGAATGGGATAACAGTTTAAGAAAAGTACTGGGGGTAGTGCCTTACGAAGGTGTCTACCGGGAATTGATTCATAACCTGAAATACTCGGGCAGGCAGGAATTGTCTAAGCCCCTGGGGTATTTGCTGGGGGAGACGGTGAAAAAATCGGGTCTTTTAGGAAAAGTGCACTTAATCATACCCGTGCCGTTACACCCCTCCCGGCATAAGGAGAGGGGTTATAACCAGAGTGAGTGGTTGGCGCGGGAGGCGGCCAGAGTTCTGCACCTGCCCCTGGATGGACAAAGCATGATCCGGGAACATTTTACCAAACCCCAGACGGGTTTAGGGCGGCAGGAAAGATTAAAGAATATGGAGGGGGCTTTTCGGCTTCGGGATAACAGTAAGGTATTAGGGCGGAATATTCTCCTGGTGGATGATATTATGACAACAGGCTCAACGCTCCTGGCCTGTGCCCATACACTGGCTGAGGGAGGGGCTGGTAAAATCTATGGGGTTGTCTGGGCGGCAGGTGGAACAAAAGCACGTACGTGATTTGCCGGCAATATATGGAATATTTTAGCAAATATTTGGCCATACTCTAATTAAGAGTTTTTCAACTTAATTAGGAGGGTTAAGATGGCTGAGAAGATGACAGCGAAAGATATGCAGAAGAGGCTGGAACTGTGGCGGAAGTGCCGGCAGATTGCGGATTATATGAATAGTAAATCCCCTAAGTAAAGAGAATTTGGGAATTTAGGAAATAATTGCAGGAAAGAAGACATATTTTGGCGAATAAAGACATAAAGTGCTATGAAGGGGGAAGGCTATCATGGAGTTAAGGAATTGCCCCGAATGTGGCAAGGTCTTTACGTATGTTCGCACAAATTTATGCCCTGCCTGTCAACAAAAGGACGAAGAGGAATTTAAAGCGGTTCGGAAGTTTATTGCCCAAAACCCCGGCTGTGATCTTATCACTGTGAGTGAAGGTACAGGGGTAAGTGAGGCCAAGATTATCCGTTACCTGCGGGAGGGCAGGATTACAGCGAATAATACTGCCGGTACCAATATTAAGATAAATTGTGAGGTCTGCGGAACCCTTATTTCAGGAGGACGTTTCTGCAAGGAATGCAGCGAGAAATTAGTCTCCGGTTTAAAGAAGAGCATCCAGGAGGAAAATAAGAAAACCCTGGAAGAGATGGAAAAGAAAAAAGCAGGAGTTCGCATGCATACCGCTGATTTCTGGAAAGACAGACGTTAGGATATGTAAGAAAGAGTAATATTGAAAGAAAACGTGTAAGCAGCGAATAAATGGACTAAATAGTCCTAAAAAGAACATTACACCTATCCGATAAAAAGGTAGGTGTATTTTTGCGTAACCGCGATGGGGCTAGTATTAAGAGTCACGAGTATTTAGTGACCAGAGCCCAGTGTCCAGAGTCCGGTGAATATACTGGTCACTGGTCACCGGTTATCGGTCACTGAAAAATGTTTGCTCGGTAATCGGTGCTCGCAACTAGTAGTGTGAGGTGTGTCAATATGCGGATATTTAATCAGCATATTCCGGGAATTATCAAAGCCTATAACCAGAATAAGAATACCACGGGCAAAGTAGAGGATAAGCAGAAAGTAAGCAAAAATGACGGAGTGGAGTTATCTTCTGAAGCCAGGTATTATGCCATAGCCAGGCAGGCCCTGCAGGAATTGCCTGAAATAGATGAAGCTAAGGTAGCGGAATTAAAGCAAGCGGTTAAATCAGGAACTTACCGGGTAAATCATGAAGAGGTGGCCGAAAAAATTCTGGAGGAAAATATTTTCGATAAACTCGTTTAAGGCGGTGTTGACATGAGCACAGTACTGGCAGAACTGACCCGTCTCCTTAACCAGCAGAAGGTACTCTACGAAGAACTGCTGGAATTAGCGAAAGAGAAACAAAAAGTATTAGTGAAGGGCTCTCTGGAAGCTTTAGATGCGCTTACCAAGAAGGAGGAGGCCCTTATTTTTCAAGCGGGAAAACTGGAAGAGCAGCGTTACCAATGTGGGCGCCAGGTCACATCTTTGTTGGGACTGAAAGAAGATGCTCCCTTAAGTGAGATTTTGGAGAAGGTGCCGTCCGAGCATAAAAAACCTCTGGAATCCGTATTCCAGGAACTCACTGGGCTCTTCCAGGACTTGACCAGGCTGAACGAGGAAAACACCAACCTTATTCAACAATCTTTGCGCTTCGTTAATTTTACTATGGAAGTTATCAGCCAGCAGAGCAAGCCTACTTATACACCGGATAAAGAAGTAAAGACAGACCAGATTAGCAGGCTCTTGGATAAGAAAGTATAGCCAGAACGTTGATCGTTAACCGTGAACCGATACAGTTATGGCTATGCTGAAAGGTTTGATTGATTCTTTGGAAAATAGAACGGTTAACGGTTAACGTATCACGGTTAACGAAACTGAGGTTTAGCAGGAGATGATAACATGAGGTCAACCTTTTTCGGCATAAACATAGGTTACAAGGCATTGCAGGCGCAACAGAGAGCTCTGGATGTGACCAGCCACAATATCGCCAACGCCAACACCCAGGGCTATACCAGGCAGGATGTAATCATGTCTGCAAGTCAACCCATTAAGGTGCTGCAGGGCTATGTGGGCACAGGTGTAGACATTGTAGAATTCCGGCGGATCCGGGACGGCTTCCTGGATAACCAGATTAGAACAGAAAACAAGGCCCTGGGGGAATGGGAAGTAAGGAGCGATATTCTCTCCAAGCTTGAAGTAGTTTTTAACGAGCCCTCTGAAGAAGCGGGGCTGCGTTCCGTGATGGACCAGTACTGGGAGGCCTGGCAGCAGTTGACCAAGAACCCCGAAAGTTCTGCGGTAAGAGCCAATGTGGTACAGAGGGGTATTACTCTGGTAGACACCTTCAACCATATGGACAGGCTTTTTCATGAACTCCAGGTTGATATCAATAAGAGTATCAGTATCAGGGCAGATGAAGTAAATTCTATAGGCAGGCAGGTTCGTGACCTCAATGAGCAGATCATTAAAGCGGAAGCTGCCGGGCAAAAAGCCAATGATTTGAGAGATAAGCGGGATTTACTGGTGGAACAGCTTTCCAAGATCGTGGATGTGGATGTGGTGGAGGATGAATTCGGCGCTGTCAATGTGTCTGTAGGCGGGTATACCCTGGTATCCCGCGGCTATCTTGCCGAGTTAAGGTTTACCGATGATGATATTAATCCGACCAATGCCAAACTGGAATGGGTCGATCCCATGAGCGGCAATGTTTTGGGGCCGGCGCGGGTAAAGAGCGGTATGCTGAAGGGCTTTATCGATATGCGGGATGAAGTTATCGGCGGGTCAAACGGATATATCAGTAAAATAGGAGAATTAGCTGCAGGTATCGCCCAAGAGGTGAACACTCTGCATCGTCAGGGCAGGGACTTGAATGGCGATTTGGGGGAAGAATTCTTTGTGACAAAGGACCCGCTTAATCCTACGTTTAGTGCCGGTAATATAGCTGTTAATCAGAATATCGTTAACGATACAAATAAAATCGCCGCCTCAAAAAATAATTTACCCGACCCTGTTATCGAAGGTGACAACACAAATGCCCTGGCCATTGCCCAGCTCAAAAACAAAAAGACCATGAACGGCGGTGTAGCCAGTTTTGACGATTTCTATCGCTCAGCAGTAGGTAAGCTTGGCGTACAGTCCCAGGAAGCGGAACGTATGGTAAACAACCAGTCCCTACTGGTGGACCAGCTGCAAAACAAGCGGGAAGGCATCTCCGGTGTTTCCCTGGATGAAGAAATGACCAACATGATCAAGTTCCAGCATGCTTACAGCGCCGCTGCGAGAATTATCAACACCATGGACGAAATGCTTGAGGTAATTGTGAACAGGCTGGGAATGGTGGGACGGTAGATATAAACGTGAACCGTGAACTTTTTGGCGAATACGGCTTCGCCTCCCGATATCCGATATCCGATTTACGAGTTTAATTACTTCCTAGTCCATGTTCTAGCACAGCATTGTCGGTAGTCGAATATCGGAAGTCGGATAGTCGGTTCACGGTTTACGGTAATCGTTTGGAGAGAGGTGATCATTCATGAGAGTAACCAATAATGTCCTGATCAATAACATGAAACGTAATCTAACCATAAACATTCGCAATATGGAAAAAAGCCAGATGCAGCTGGCTACAGGGAGGAGAATCAACAAGCCTTCCGATGACCCCACGGGTATTGTGGACAGCCTGCACTACAAGACACGGATAAAGGAGAACCAGCAGTTTCAGGAAAACGTTAAAGATGCCATTAGCTGGCTGGAGACTACTGAATCTGCGTTGAATAATTTAAGCAAAATATTAAATCGTGTTTATGAGTTAACTACCTATGGGGCCAATGGATCTCTGGCTACTGAAGATAGAAGTGCCTTGGCTGATGAAGTTGGGCAACTTATAGATGAAGTAGAGTCTATTGCCAACACTGCCTATGGTGACCGTTATGTTTTTGGTGGAAGCAACACCACGGAGCCTCCGTATGATAAAAATGCAGGAGTTTGGAATGCAAACGCTAATAATGACGTTATTAAATTTGAAATCGGGGTGGGAATTGAAATTCCTGTTAATCTGACCGCAGATGATGTTTTTCAAAAGGATGCCAGTGATCCTAGCAAACGGTTGTTACAGACTTTAAAAGATATTTATGATCATCTCCGGGGTGATAATACGGTGGCTCTGGGGAGTAGTGATATTGAGCGAATAAAGAATAATATAAACCAGGTACTTTCTTCCCGGGCCCAGGTTGGGGCCAGAATTAACCGTTTGGAGATGACGGCCAATCGTCTTGCTGAACAGGAACTGAACTTTACTGGTCTCCAGTCGGAAATAGAAGGGGCTGACCCTGCCAAGGTAATCATGGACCTGAAGAACCAGGAGAACGTATATAGATCGGCTCTTGCTGTGGGTGCCCGGGTGATGATGCCGACGCTCATGGATTTTATACGGTAGCATAAGCGTTAACCGTTAACCGTAAACCGTGAACCGCATTTCTAGCACTGTGAGATATTTACGTGTAACTGTTAATGTTAACGGTTCTCGTGAGGGATTGCTGCGAACTGTTATATATACAAAGTAATGATAGTCAGGGATCTCCGCTGCCGGGAGGTCCTTCGCTTTATGTCAAAAGAAAGGGGGCTGTAGTAAATGAGGTTACAAATCCATACTACTTGGGCGAAAATTGGAATTAATAATATTAAGCCTGTGCAGAGTATCCGGCGGCCCCGGGGTGAGCAGAGTATACAACAAATCAAGGCGGAGATGATCATAGACCAGGAACTGCCGAAAGTACTGATAGACCAGCGGCAGTGCTTTTCCGAAGCTGGATTAAAAAGCCCCCAGGAATTATCAGATGAGTATGCTCAATTAGGTCGAAAGTTAGTCCTGGAGGGAACTGCCAGGCGTGCTGAAGAAGGTGACAGGTTAGGACGTATCGAGGATCCTATACCATTTCGAACTCTGATTGCCGATATGGCTGAGGAAAATGCCTGGCCGGTAATTGACTTTAACATAGATTTTATTCCCAAAAGCAGGCCTAAAATCGAAGTAACTGGATATCTTAAAATTGACTGGCGCCTGGGTGGGGCGGTTACAGAATATAAGCCGCGCAAGGCCATTACCCAGTACCAGCCAGGTAAAGTAGAGATCTATTTGAGACAAAGAGGGCAAATCCAGATTAGTGTAATTGATGAAAAAGCCTAAATAAAACTCAATGGGGGAGATAAATAATGAAACTACAAACCAAACATTTTGGTGAAATCGAAGTAGTGGGAGATAAGGTGATTACTTTTCCCCATGGTATTATTGCATTTGAAGATAAGAAGCGTTTTGTCCTCATAGATAGTGAAGATAAAAAATTGCCTTTGTCGTGGCTGCAGTCCATTGATGACCCAAGCCTGGCTTTTGTCGTAATGAATCCTTTTGTCTTCAAAAAAGATTATGAATTCGATATCCCCCAGGATGCAGTAGCTGAGTTAGCAATAAACAAACATAATGATGTACATATCCTTGTGATTCTGGTAATTCCGGAGGATATCACTAAAATGACAGCCAATCTCCTGGCTCCCTTGGTGATTAATATAGAGAATAGGAAGGGAAAACAGGTTATCTTAGATGATACACGGTATGCTACCAAGCACTTGATCATGGAAGAGCTGCGGAAAAGTACCCGGGGAGGGATTAAAGATGCTGGTTCTGACTAGAAAAAAGGAAGAGAGCATTATGATCGGGGATAATATAGAGATTGTGGTAGTAGAGATAAGCCCAAACCAGGTGAGACTGGGTGTGAAAGCACCTAAAAATGTGAGTATTTACAGGAAAGAAATATTTGAGGTCATCGGAGAAGAAAACAGGAAGTCAGTTGAGAGTGCTTTAGACACAGCATTAATAAAAGAGCAAATTAAGGCTTTTTTTGAGCATGAGTAGGTTTGTGTATAAAAAATATTTATGGAACTTTTATCTAAAAAGTATGCAAAAGTCCTAAACTTTTTCTAGTTTTTGTCGATATAAGTAATGAAAGAAATTTCATACTAGGGCCCAGTATGATTTTCTGATATCAAGGATGATATGAAAAATGATTTCAAGGAGGAGAAAAAATGAGAATTAACAACAACTTGATGGCACTCAACACCAATCGTCAGTTGGGAATCACCAATAGTGCAACTGCAAAATCTATTGAAAAGCTGTCTTCCGGTTTCAGAATCAACAGAGCAGGTGACGATGCGGCCGGTCTGGCCATCTCCGAAAAAATGAGAGGCCAAATCAGAGGTCTAACCCAGGCTTCCCGAAATGCCCAAGATGGTATCTCCCTTATCCAAACTGCTGAAGGTGCTTTAAACGAAACTCACGCTATTCTCCAGAGAATGAGAGAACTGGCTGTTCAGGCAGCTACAGGCACCAACACCTCTGATGAAAGAACTAAGATTCAGGATGAGATGAACCAGTTGCGTCAGGAAGTTGACAGAATTGCTAATAATACTGAGTTTAACACCAAGAAGTTACTGAACGGCGATATTGCTAAAACGGTAACTGACAGCGGAACTAACGCAGCTTCATTTGATGACAATGCTTACAGAACAACTGGCAGTACTCAAGCTGGTGTTTACACTTTAACCTTTACAACAGCAGCTACTCAGGCTGTAGTTGGAGGAACTGGGGCAGCCAATGCTTATGCAACAACTACCGTAAACGGTGGTGCTACTCAAGTTCATGCTGATGCTGCAGGTACATTGACAATTAATAATAAATCAGTAACGATTGCAGCAACTGATACGTTAAATAATGTTCTCGAAAAGATTAATAATTTAACTGCAGAAACAGGTGTTACTGCTTCATTAGTCGCTGTAACTGATACTGCTTCTGCAGCAAAAAGTGCGATTCAACTTAAGAGTACAGCATATGGTTCAGATGCAACAATACAAGTCTCAGGTGCGTTGAACCAGTTAAAAGCTTTAGGTATTGCCGTTAACGCTGATACCAATACAGTTTACTCCGATGCAGGTACTGATGCTGTCGCAACCCTTTCTGGTGGTGCGACTGTAGTTGAATCAGTTGGTAATAAGGTTACATTTAGCAATGGATTAACAGTAAAAGGCATTGATGGTACAGTAGCTGACGGGCATACTGCCACAGTAACAGTGAGCAGTAATAACACTTTAGATTTCCAAATCGGTGCCAATGAGAACCAAAACATCAACTTCTCTATTAACAAGATGGATGCCATAGCCTTGGGTATTAATGGTGCTACTTCTACAGAAGCTATCTCTGTTGCAACGTATGCAAGTGCTAAGGCAGCCATCACAATCTTAGATCAAGCCATTAGCGATGTTTCCAATGAACGGGCCAAACTAGGTGCTGTGCAGAACAGGTTAGAGTATACTATTAAGAACCTGGATACCTCCGCTGAGAACTTACAAGCTTCCGAATCCCGTATCAGAGACGTAGACATGGCCAGGGAAATGATGGAATTCACCAAGAACAATATTCTCCAGCAGGCAGCTCAGGCTATGTTAGCTCAAGCTAACCAGGCTCCTCAGGGAGTACTTCAGTTATTGAGATAATTGAGCTAAAGGGTCAGAGAAATTTCCTCTCTGACCCTTTTGATTTTACAAGTATTTTGATATAGGCTGGAGGGAGTCAATTAAAAATATTAATAAGCCCTAATGTTAAGATAAATTATCAGGTATAATTTTGTTCTTGGGGTGATTGAAAAGTGTTAAAGACTAATGAACAATTTTTGTTTTTGGGGAAAAATGTTAAAGTTGAAACTGGAATTAACATAGCGTTGCCCTCAAAAACATGGATAGGAAACAATGTTGAAATTAAAAGGGATGTTTTATTTGGGATACATCCCTTCGGTAATGCCAAGCAAAAGATGAGAATTAAGGTCGATGACAGAACATTTATTGGTCAAAGAGTAATAATAGAATCTTATAATCAGGTTATTATTGAGGAAGATGTTATGATAGCGTCAGGAGTTTATATATCAGACTCACAGCATGAATACAGAAATCCGCAGGTACCACCTATATATCAAGGAACGCAAAGCATTAATAATGTTTTAGTTATTCAACGAGGGGTTTGGATAGGGCATTCAGCTACTGTTTTGGGTAATATAGTCCTTGGTTACGGTAGTGTAATAGGTGCCAATTGTGTAGTAACAACGGACATTCCTTCTCACTGTGTGGTTTATGGAAACCCTGCAAGGATACTTAAGATTTACCATTATCAAAAACAAGAGTGGATAAAACCACAATATGATGAAGAATTAATTGAGATTCTTCAGGAGAGAGGCGAATTCAGGGGATACAATGATAAATTAATATTGCAATCGTTAAGCCGATCTGAGCGCTAAACCAAAAGGCTAGAGGCAAACCCTCGGTTTTTTTTATCAGGCTTTTAACAAATGTCGAAAAGAAAATCTTTCACCTTGACAGCGGGGATGGTTCTTGAAGGGGTCAATCGGAGGTTTTGCGTGTAAAAAAGGCTCAACAATCATATATAGCTAATTGATGAGCCATCATTATACCGATATTCCTACTGACAAAATTTTCGATTGACCCAGAAGAACGAAGTCGCGGTGTTAGGATTCCGTGTTCTCATCCATGGAAACAATCCTGGTATTGGATATGGCTATACGGTGTGTGTATCTCCCAAGGTATTGGACTACCGCCAGGGGGCCTGAAAAGGTCCTTTTTGTATAAGTATACCAGTTTTGGGCATAGCATTGGTCTAGCAAACGGGAGAAAGATTTGGGATTGCGGTATTCTTCTGCATTGCCATAAAATTTAAGCAAGTTTTGGCGGTAGTACTGTTTTAGGTAGTGCAGATATTTGCCACGGAACTTTTTTGCCAATACCTTCACAGGAATAAAGAACTTTTTGCTGCTATTGCGCCACTGATTGTTCTCTGATAATCCCCCTGCCAATACCATCGTATACTGAGGGTAAAATCTAAGGAAAACATCCTGCACCGTAGTCATTTCGTGTCATCAATGTCCAGGGACTCTTGATACCCATAAGACTCTTTCACATCATGTGAAGGTATGTCAATGTAGTTTGAAGGTTCTTATGACCCAGCATTTGCTGGATGAACACAGGGTCGATTCCGCTTTCCAAGGCATGTGTAGCAAAACAGTGCCGCAATGTATGTGCAGAGCTACAGGAATATGTATTGACTGAAAAGAATTACAATAATATGACTGACAAAGAAATCATTTGTCGACAAATAGAGCATTTTCCCCTTACATAGCCCCTAAAAAAGGATAATTACCCGTATAAAGTTTATCCAGGTAATAAAGTGGCAGGTGAGGTTATGAGACAAGAAGGAATGGAAAATATCATCAGAAGGATACAATCAGGCAATCAGGCACTTCGCGAAGAACTGATATATTACTACCGTTCCAACATTTTAGAAATTGCTGCAGGGGTTTGCGGCAGAAAACTGGAGTGGGAAAATGATGATGAACTGAGTATCAGTTTACTGGCTTTCAACGAAGCCATTGATACTTACAATCCTTCTTATGGTAAGGAATTTCATAATTATGCCCGGCTGGTTATTAAAAGCCGCCTGATTGACCACTTTCGTAAAGAAGCCCGGCATAAGCATCTCCCCCTGGAAGAATTAAATGAAGACAATATAGTTGTGCAAAAATGGGAAGTGGAAAGTGCCTGGAAGAAGTATAATGAGGAACAATTGGCTTTAGAGCGGGCTGAAGAAATGGCACTTTTTCAAAAGATGTTACAGTCCTTTGGCATATCATTCTGCCAATTAGAAATTTCCTGTCCCAAACACCAGGATACTCGTGAAATTTTAATAGAAATTGCAGAGCTTATAGCCAGCCGTAAGGATTTTATAGAATATGTCAACAGGAATAAACAGCTTCCTTTAAAAGAGCTTTCTCTAGTAAGCGGTATAAGCAAAAAAGTAATTAAACGAGGCCGACAGTATATTATTGCAGTTTTTTTAATTATTTCTAATATGGAATTTAAACATTTACGTTCATTCTTCTCGTTACCGTGTAAAAATTACAGCAACACAGAGAGCGCCAAAAAACAAGTTAGCGGTTGGAAAGGAGGTGTCCGGGATGAATAAAATTAAGGGATTAATAGTAAAAACAGAAGGTTCCTGGATGTGGGTAGCTACGGAAGATCGCCGGTTTAGGCGTTTCCCTCTTCCATCCAGTAGTATTAAACCGGGAATGGAAGTGTTGGTAGACTCTAACCAGGTCAATACTTCAAGATCACATCTTCCCAAGGTACTTGCCGCCAGTATAGTATTTCTTTTACTCCTGGGCACGGTAATCAATATTGTTTTCGATAAAACAACAATTGCCTATGTAGCTATAGACATAAATCCCAGTTTGGAGTTGGCCATAAATTCAGAAAATAAAGTAGCAAAAGCCATCCCTTTAAACGAAGATGCCAAGTTATTTCTCCATAGTATCTCCTTGAAAGGCAAGGATGTATGGGAATCTCTAAATATTATCATGGAAAAAGCCCAGAAGGATGGCTTCATTTCCCCTGAGAAAGATAATACAGTTTTAATCACCGTGATCAATATAAAAGGAGACACAAGTTCATTACCACCTTCAGGCATAAAAAATCTTATATCAAATCGAATGAATGAAGAAAACTTACCGGGTAGTGCAGGAATAATGAAAGCTTCCCTAGAAGACAGAGAAAAAGCCCGCCAGGAAGGTCTCTCGCTAAACATTTATCTGATTAGAGAAAAAGCTGCAAGGAGAGGCATCCCCGGATTTTCCAATATATCGCAAAAAGAAACGGCAGATATGGTCAATATTTTAATAAAAGAAGGCATGCTTAATGACTTATTTGATGAAATTGAAACCATACCCAAAAAAGAAAGAGAAAATTTGTCCGCGGGTCTATATCCATTCCCTGAAAATGAAATGGCTAATTCTATAAAAGAAGATCTTAATGTGCCCCATGCAACCAATAAACAAAACCAAACACGGACTACAAATGGAGAAACACCACCGAAACCTGTAAAGCCTAAAATCATTAATAATCCCCCTCCCATTGAGTTAAATCCGAAAAACACGGACCAAAAAAGTAGTCCTGGTTCTGTTATAAATAAACCGGCAACCGTTGATACTACACTTCCAGAGCCCAATAAACAGGATGTAGTAAATACACCAGCTATTAATAACGGACAAGAGAAAAGTGAAATAGATCTACAAGACGAAAAAATGCAAAATAACAGTGAGCAAGAGGATAGTACACCTCCTCTGAAGCCACCTGCTAACGAAAATGACTATGTTGTTAATCAAGGAGCAAATAGTATTGGAGCCGAGGAGAAAGAAGACACTGCCCAGGCCAATGGGCAAACCGGCGGCAGTATTAGCGGAGGAAGTAACATGAGGTAAAAAATAAAAAACAAATGAAATCGAAAAAAGTTTCGGGGGAGAGACCCCGAATCTTTTTCTATTCTACGTAATAAATAATACAAGGATATTTGGGACCATATCCCTAATTTTAAAAACAAGGAGGAGATGTACAATGATTAAAAAACTTGGAGTATTAACACTGGTTCTGATTTTCACCCTGTCCTTAAATAATATGGTCTTGGCGACAGGGAATCCGGTTAGTCCAGGCATTGAGCAAATTAAGGATAACCCGGGAAATACGGAAACGGAGGAAGAAACTGCAGATTATGACGCTAATACAACACCCGGCACCGGGGAAAATGAGCCTAAGCCTGTAACAGGCCCAGTACCCAGTCAAAAATTGTTTGGTATGGGAATACCGGGATTACACATTGCTTTAGACAGAGTTAAAGCTAACGGCTCACCCGTAGCTCAGAAGGTTTTAGAAAAACTGATTGAATCTCAAGGTGACATGCAATCAGTTGCCCAAACTTTAGGGGATATGGCCCAGGAAGAACTTGAAGACATCGATGAGAAAACCAGAGAAGAATTGGAGAAAGTTGCTGAAGAATTGGAAGAAAAAATAGAGCAAGAAAAGGAACAAATGGAAAATGAAGATAAAAAGCAAGTTTTAGCCAAGATTGCCGAATTCTATAATAATATGGGTTCTAGAGAAAAGGCTCTGGCTAACTTAGAAGAAATACTTAAATTTATGCCTCAAGATTTAGCTACGTACCAAGAGATAGGACAAATCTATAAGAAAATGGGAAATGAAGAGCTTAAAGCCTTTGTTAATGGCCAACAGCCTGTCTTTGATGTAAAGCCTAGAGTGCAAAACGGTAGAACCCTCGTGCCATTCAGAGCATTAGGTGAAGCCCTGGGCGCTACTATTAACTGGGATCCCTCTACCCAAACAGTGTCTTTCAAAAAAGGTGATAATGTAGTACAGCTTCCCGTAGGTGAAAAGTCAGCGCTAGTAAATGGCCGGCAATATACCCTTGATATTCCGGCATTCATCGAAAACGGACGCACATTAGTGCCCCTACGGTTTATCAGCGAAGCCCTTAAAGCCAAAGTTCAATATTTACCCGATACCCAAATGGTAATAGTCACTGAATAGAGTAGATTTTATTACCGATTGGTCTGATAAAAAAAGAATACAACAGACTAAAAGCTGGCATGTTACAGCCAGCTTGAATTAGGGCCAGTTCTTGACTTGATTCCTATTCAAGTCAAGAACTGGCCTCGACATATCGCACAAAAAGACCCGCATAAAGCGGGTTTTTTTGTGCGACAGCGGGGACGGTTCTCGCTGTCGCATTTGTCCGGCAAAACAGGTGATTTATTGTTCTTTGTTGCTTATATAGTTTCCTATTTGTATTAGATTCTCAATGGTGTAAAATTATTGTAGGAAAAGACAGAAAGAGAATAACGCTAAATAATATTATGACTTGTTATGAATAAACAGAGGACTTTCCAGTCAGTGGGGAAAGGAGCAAAAAAGGATGAATGAGAAAGATATCAGATGGAGACAGAGATTTGTAAATTTTAAAAAAGCATATAATCAGTTTAATTCGGCAATTATAGATTTTGAAATTTTGAGTGACCTGGAGAAGGAAGGGCTTATTCAAAGGTTTGAGTATACATTTGAATTAGCCTGGAAAACAATGAAGGATTACCTGGAATCTCAAGAGGTTGCAGTGAACTTCCCAAGAGAAGTTATCAAAGCAGCTTTTCACTATGGATTAATAGAAGATGGAGATGTCTGGATGGATATGCTGGATAAGCGAAACCTCCTGGCTCATGCATACGATGAGGAGCGTTTTAAATTAGCTGTGGCAAAAATTAAAAATAATTATCACAAAGCAATAACTCAGGTATATAAAGAATTGGGAGAAAAGCTATGAGGTTTGGCATATCGCAGGAAAGTTTTAATTTAATTATGCACACACTATCTTTGTGGCCAGAAATTGAAAAGGCTGCAGTTTTTGGCAGTCGAGCCATGGGAAATTATAAAAGAGGGTCGGATGTGGACATAGTTCTATACGGTTCCAATATAACGACAGACATAATAGACGCTTTAAGTGTTATGCTTAACGAGAAGCTGCCGTTACCTTATTATTTTGACATAATTCATTATGAATCTTTAAAAAATGCTTCTTTAAAGGAGCATATAGACATATACGGCAGGTTATTTTATGGGCCACAGTGAAGGAAGAGCAAATGCGACAGTGGGGACGGTTCCTGCTGTTGCATTATTTTTTAGACTGCCAGATATTTTGGCAGTTGAAGCGGCAAGAATTTTACTCGGTAGACTGGCGGAAATATTGCAAAAGATTTATCAGCTTGTGATGGAAAAGCAGGATGCATGGATGGAAGTAAGAAGTTTTTACAATAAAAATGATCTAAACATCTAAACTTTTTAGTTTAACATCCGATATATATATTAAGGAATTGAAGTAGAAGGGTGGATCTATATGCGTGTGGACGGTATAAGTGTGGTTGGAACAAACCAAAACACACAACAAAACATAAACAGGGAAGTTCAGGAGCCAAGAGTAAAAGATAAGCCTGTGGATAATCCTGCTCCTGTTCAGAATGGTGGAGAGAATAAATATGCGGAAGAGGAACTAATCAGTGCTATTGAAAAGGCCAATCAAAAGTTTGAGTTATATGAGAAGAGGCTAGAGTTTTCCATCCATGAAGAGACGAAGCAAATCATGATAAAAGTCATTAATACTCAAACTGAGGAGGTTATAAAAGAAATTCCTCCCGAGAAAATCCTGGATATGGTGGCAAAAATGATGGAAATGGCTGGCCTGTTAGTAGACGAGAAAGCATAAGGTGGTGGTTTAAATGGTCTTTAGAATAGGCGGTCTATCTTCAGGATTAGATATTGACAAAATTGTAGGCGATTTGATGAGAGCCGAAAGAACAAGGTTAGACAAGCTTGAACAGAACAGGCAAATAATCTTGTGGCGCCAGGAGAATTATCACCAGGTAAATAAGGATTTTGCTAACTTTATCTTAGATACCAAAAAAGAATTTGGTCTCACAACTACTACCTCAACAGGAACCTTGTTAAACAAGTCTGTCAGTAGTTTAGACTGGGTGAAAAGTACTACTGTTTCCGATACAACTATAGCCGAAGTAACGGCGAGAGCCGATGCTGTGAAGGGTACCTATACGGTCAATGTAAAAAGCTTGGCTACCAACTGGTCCGCAGCCAGTGAGAGTAATATTTCTGTAGGGGATAAGGGTAACCTTAGTACCCAATTCGGTTTAAATAATAATGATACCATCAACTTTACCATTACTAACAAAGACGGAAAATCAGTGACAATTAATAAAACCAATCTTACCAATGTTACAATAAATGATATAGTAAATGAAATAAACAACGCTAACCTGGGTATTACAGCTTCCTACGACAGTACCATTGATCGCTTTTTCCTGCAGGTTAATAAGACAGGTGCGGAAAATACTATTACCATTACCGACAACAGTACCTTAAGTGATGGTTCTACCAGATTTGATTTCATTACTGGAAATACCTCTTTGTTAAAAATGAAGTATATAGATAACAATGGTGTTAGTCAAACAGTTTTAAATGGTACCTATGCAGGCACCAATGCGGTAATCGATCTGGGGGCTGCTACAGGGATTGTGCAGAGTTCCAATCAATTTACCATTAATGGTTTAGGTTTTAATCTAAAAAAAGTAGGAGGCCCGATTACCGTTGATGTGGCCACTAACGTTACCAGTGTTTATGAAAAGATAGAGAAATTTGTAGAAAAATACAATGAGCTAATGGATAAAATCGGGACTGAATTAGCTGAGGAAAGATACAGGGATTATTTACCACTTACTAAAGAACAAAAAGAAGCCATGTCGGAAAAAGAAATTGAACTCTGGGAAGAAAAGGCTAAAAGTGGTCTTTTAAAAAATGATCAGATAATGGAGAGAACCTTACAATCAATAAGAAGCGGTATGTATCAGGAAGTAAGCGGGGTTACCGGTATATACGACCAGTTGACTGAAATTGGGATTACCACAGAAGGTTATACCAGTGGGTCTCGGGGTGGTAAACTTGTTATTGACAAAGACAAATTAACGAAGGCTATTGAAGACAATGTTGACAGTGTTCTGGAACTTTTATTTAAGGAACCTAGTGAAGCTTTAAAATATAAATCAGAAAGCAGCATGACCAGTTCTGAAATAAGCCAAAAAAGAAGTGAAAGCGGGCTTATAACAAGACTCTACGATAATATCATCACAGGAATGAAGGACGTGATAAACAAGGCTGGAACTGGTGATAACTCTGAGCTATACAGAAGCGTAAGTGCCAATATCTTAATAGACTTTGTGACTATATACGGTAGTATAAGCTACCTGGATAAAGATGTTACGGAATTAGATGGCAAAATTGAGAATATGAACGACTACCTGGTAACAATTGAAGACCGTTACTGGCAGAAATTCACGGCTATGGAAAAGGCTTTAAGCCAGATGAATGCCCAGAGTGCCTGGTTGGCTCAGCAGTTTAGCCAGCGTTAACCGTGAACAGTGAACGTTAACCGTTCACCGTATAATAAAATCTTGGAGGTATGATATATGGCCTTACCGAACCCATATCAGCAGTACAGGCAGCAGCAGGTGAATACCGCGACACCGGACAAGCTTTTAATTATGCTTTACGATGGCGCGATTCGTTTTTGCAGTCAAGCTAAAATAGCCATTGAGAGTAGAAATCTGGAACAAGCCCATGTCAATCTAACGAAGGCGCAAAACATTATTATCGAATTCATGACCACCTTAAATATGGACTACGAGATCTCAAGGAATCTCTATTCCCTTTATGACTATCTCTATAACCGTCTAGTCGAGGCTAATATGAAAAAAGATACGGCAATTATTGACGAATTAATAGGTTTCCTCACAGATTTACGGAAAACCTGGGCAGAAGCGGCAACAAAACTAAAAGCGGAGAATGGACCCCTGACAGGGGGTGTCTCCCTTGAAGGATAGCATCATCAATCTCATCCTGGAACGGATAGCCCAGAACTACGAGGAGCAGATTCCTTATTACGAAGAGATGTACAGGATCGCCCGCGAACAGCAAGCACTCCTCCAGCAGGCCGAGATAGATACGGATTTACTGCTTGGTCTTATCAACCAACGTCAGGAGTTGATAGAGAACCTTGAGGGTAGAAACAGGGAAATTTCCCTGATTAGGGACGAGGTATGCCAGGCTCTGGAGATTAAGGAGTTTAATATTACGAATATCCAAAACCGTGTTAATGGACCGGGCACTCATGCTTTGACTACTGTTCTGGCCGAATTGAGTACCGTCCTTACCAAAATAAAAGAACTGGATAAAAAGAATGAAGAGCTGCTGCGTGAGGGAATTACTAAAGTAAAGGATAAACTCAGGCAGATGCAGGATGCCAAGAAGGCTACGAAAGCCTATCAGCCGGCTGCTCCCTTACGTGACGGCGTGTTTATCGATTATAATAGATGATCTATGGAGGACCTCCGCGAACGGGGGTCTTCTGTTTCTCAAGGCTTTACGGAATATTACAAGTTTCCGGATAATTTTTACGCATACTGTTAAAATTGTATAAAAAAAGTGTATTTCGACAAAAATAAACATAAGCAATTGTGTCAATAGGGCTTATCGACTAATTCGGATTTAATTCGTGGTGTGAAACCTAAGTTATCCACAGCATGCACCTGTTGTATTTAGAGTTACTAACAGAGTTATACACATTATCCACAGGTTTTGTGTAAAAAGAAGGATTGTCAAAGAAACCCTATCCGGGCAATTTGTTGCCCAATAGTGTATTTGCAGGACGGACTGTAAGATATTTCCCCTACTATTGATAATATATACAGGGGCATGTATAATTATTTTGGCTAGCAAAGAAAAGTATGTAGGGAGGCACGTAAGATGAATAAGTATGGCAAAATAATGCTGGTGATTCTCCTGGCCTTAGGGCTTGTGCTATCAGCTGCGGCTTGTGGGAAACCTGCCCCTGCTCCACAACCACCTAAGCAAGAACTCCCCAAGGAACAACCCAAACCGGAAGTAGTTTACAAAGTCGGAACAGAACCAACTTTTCCACCCTTTGAATTTTTAGATAAGAACACCAATCAAATTACCGGTTTTGACATTGAATTGATTAAAGCCATTGCTCAGGAAGAAGGTTTCAAAGTAGAAATAATAAATTTGGGTTTTGAAGGACTGATTCCTGCTTTACAAGCCGGCACCATTAACATTATTGCATCAGGCATGACCATCACAGACAAGCGTAAAGAACAGATCGACTTTTCTAATCCCTATGTTAACTCCGGTCTTGCTATTGCCGTTGCAAAAAACAACGATACAATCAAATCCGAAGCTGACCTCAAAGGTAAAAAGGTTGCTGTTCAGATCGGTACAACCGGTGCCAACAAGGCTGATGAGCTGAAGAAGAAAGGCATCATTAAAACCATTAAAACTTACAACACTGTTGATGTAGTGATGGCTGAAGTGGCTAAGGGTACTGTGGATGCGGCCATAAACGATGCCCCTGTGACCCAGGACTTCATCAGCAAAGGCCATTCGGAAATTAAGATTGTTGGCGATCTCTTAGACAGTGAACAGTATGGCTTTGCTGTGGCCAAAGGTAAAAAAGAACTTCTGGATAAGATCAATTCCGGTCTTAAAAAAGTTATTGAGAAAGGAAAATATGAGGAACTCCGGAAGAAATATAACTTGCCTGAAACTGCATTACCTAAGTAGTTCCGGATTAGTTTCCAGTTAAAAGAATGCCTGGAATATTCAAGGGATAATAATACTAAAGGATTATGCGGCGTAACATTTCTATGTTACGCCGCGCTTATATGGATAAGAGGTGAGGATGTGACTATCAACTTTACAGAAATATTTATTGAAGCATTACCCAATCTCTTTGAGGGTGCATTAACTACTATATGGATTACTGCTTTTGCCGTTTTTATAGGGGTAATGATTGGCCTTTTTATGGGGTTGGCCCGTTTATCACACAACGTGATTATTAAAACACTGGCTATCATGTATATAGATTTTATCCGGGGAACACCCCTGTTGGTTCAAATATTTATCATTTATTTTGGTATTCCCAATTTACTATATATGCTTACACACCAGCAGCATCCTATCGACGCCTACGTAGCAGCTATTGCTGCCTGCGGCATTAACTCCGGGGCTTATGTGGCGGAGATTGTCAGAGCAGGCATCCAGTCCATCGACCGGGGACAGATGGAAGCAGCCCGTTCCTTAGGTATGACGCATAATCAAGCCATGAAATATATTATTCTTCCCCAGGCCTTTAAACGTATCATTCCTCCTCTGGGCAACGAGTTTATTGCCATGTTGAAGGACACCTCCCTATTATCAGCCATAGGTATTACTGAATTGACCCGCCAGGGCCAGCTGTATATTGCTATTACCGCGGCACCTTTTCCTGTTTATGCCGGGGTTTTGCTGATGTATTTAGTGATGACCCTGAGTATTTCCCGTCTGGTAGCTTTCACAGAAAGGAGGTTGGCTAAGAGTGATCGTCGTGCGTAATCTTTACAAAAGCTTTGGCAAACTTGAAGTCCTCAAAGATATTACCAATTCCGTAAAAGAACGGGAAGTGGTGGTGGTGATCGGACCTTCCGGCTCGGGCAAGAGCACTTTCCTTCGCTGTTTAAACCTCCTGGAAAAGCCTACCTCCGGGGAAATCATTATTGATAATATACCGGTAACAGACCCCAGGACCGACATTAATAAACTAAGGGCTGAGGTGGGCATGGTTTTCCAGCGTTTCAACCTTTTCCCCCATATGACGGCCCTGGAAAATATTACACTGGCCACCATGAAGGTAAGGGGCATCAGCAAAGGGGAAGCGGAAGAGAGGGCTTATACCCTGTTAGGTAAAGTTGGCTTGACGGATAAAGCCCATGTCTATCCTGATTCTCTTTCCGGCGGTCAGCAGCAGCGGGTGGCCATTGCCCGGGCTCTGGCCATGCAGCCTAAAGTCATGCTTTTTGATGAACCTACATCTGCCCTGGACCCGGAAATGGTTGGTGAGGTTTTAAGTGTTATGAAGGACCTGGCCAAAGAAGGTATGACTATGGTGGTGGTGACCCACGAGATGGGCTTTGCCCGGGAAGTGGGCGACCGGGTGCTGTTTATGGATGAGGGGCGGATAGTGGAAGAAGGAACACCGGAACAAATCTTTAACCGGGCCCAAAATGAGAGGACACAGGCGTTCTTGAGTAAAATACTCTAAGGCGTTAACAGTGAACCGTGCAGACGTTAACCGTGCTTAATTAAATGGTGTGTCGACTCTTTTAAGTACTTTAAGACTTGCATTCAAGGTTCATAATCTAGATATACGGTTGACGGTTAACGTGGTACACAGTTACGTCACTCACACAGTTCGTCGACTAAACTTGACTTTGCGTTATAACAATGTTAAAATCTTCAACGTGGGTAAAAACCCATGGTATTTATTTTTAGGAGGAATGTTTTTAATGCAAGGCAAAGTAAAATGGTTCAACCAGGAAAAAGGTTTCGGTTTCATCGAAAGAGAAGGCGGCAGTGACGTATTCGTGCACTTCTCTGCTATTCAGGAAGATGGGTTCAAAAGCTTGCAGGAAGGTCAAATGGTAGAATTTGATATCGTGGAAGGTCCCAAAGGTTTACAAGCAGCTAATGTAACAAAACTTTAATATCTTTCAGAGAATAGTACCCTGGTATGAAAATACCAGGGTTTTTAGTTTTCCTTTAATTTACCAGGCATAAAGAAATGTTATTCACGTAAAAGTAAGATAAAGTGGATGTTAAAAGCAGGATTTTTTTTGGAGAAGGGGAATACTTAATATAAGAACCTAGAGAGGAGCTGATGGCATGAAATTCCAGATCAGGGGAAAAAATATTCCAGTTACAAACTCACTGAAGGAATACGTTGAAAAAAGGCTAGGGAAGTTAGACAAGTATTTTGAAAATAACCCCGAAGCTATCGTCACTCTCGTGATCGAAAAGGAACAGCACCGTGTAGAAGTAACCATTCCCATAAACGGACTTATCTTACGCGGGGAAGAAGAGTCCATTGATATGTACTCTTCCATTGACCTGGTTGTAGAAAAATTGGAAAAGCAGATTAATAAATACAAAACACGTTTAAGTAAGAAAGTAAAAGCAGTGAGTATCAAAGACATTGCACCTGATCCTTGCGGGGAAAAAATTTCCGAAGATGAAGCGCCTAAAGTCCTGCGGACCAAGCGTTTTGCCATCAAGCCCATGCCCGTTGATGAAGCCATTTTACAGATGAACCTTTTGGGTCACAGCTTCTTTGTTTTCTCCAATGCCGAGACGGAGGAAGTAAATGTGGTTTACAAGCGTAAAGATGGAAACTATGGTCTTATTGAACCGGAGTTCTAAAAGTGCTAAAATTATATGGTGTTAGAAAATGGAACCTTATATAGGTTCCATTTTTTCTAGCCGGAAATGAATATTCGTGATTCGGGAAAATATAAGGAAGCAGGTGTGGCCCTATGGTATTAGGTTTTCTTAAAAACCTGTTAGACGATAACGCCAAAGAAATCAAACGATTAAGTAAAAAAGCAGACATTATTAATAAACTGGAACCTCAAATGCAAATCTTAAGTGACAAAGAACTGGCGGGTAAGACCCAGGAGTTTAAAAAGCGCCTGGAAAGGGGCGAAACCCTGGATGATCTTTTGCCCGAAGCTTTTGCCGTAGTGAGGGAAGCTTCCCGCCGGGTGTTGGGCTTAAGGCATTTTGATGTCCAGCTCATAGGCGGGATGGTCCTCCACGAAGGGAATATTGCGGAAATGAAAACCGGTGAAGGTAAGACCCTGGTGGCTACTCTTCCTGCCTATCTCAATGCCCTTACCGGCAAAGGTGTCCATGTGGTTACGGTGAACGATTACCTGGCCAAGCGGGACAGCGAATGGATGGGCCAGATCTACAAATTTTTAGGGCTATCCGTAGGCTTAATTGTCCATGGCCTGGATTTCGAAGAGCGCAAGGCAGCATATAGAGCCGATATCACTTACGGGACAAACAACGAGTTTGGTTTTGATTACCTGCGGGACAACATGGTTTTCCATGCTGACCATATGGTCCAGCGGGAGCTTCATTATGCCATTGTGGACGAAGTGGACAGTATCCTCATAGATGAAGCCCGGACACCGCTGATTATCTCAGGTCAGGGAGATAAGCCTAAAGATTTATACCAGAAGGTAGCCAAGATCATCCCCCGCCTGCGTAATGTAGAGGATTATACCATTGACGAGAAAGCTAAAGTGGTTACTCTTACCGAGCAGGGTGTAGATAAGGTAGAGAAGCTCTTAGGTGTGGAGAACCTTTATGATGATATCAATATCGAATTAAGTCACCACGTCAACCAGGCCCTGCGGGCCCATACCCTCATGAAAAGAGATGTGGACTATGTGGTCAAAGACGGGGAAATCATCATTGTTGATGAATTTACCGGGCGTTTAATGTTTGGCCGCCGCTACAGTGAGGGTCTGCACCAGGCCATTGAAGCCAAAGAAGGCGTGAAAATAGAAAAAGAATCCCAGACCCTGGCCACCATTACCTTCCAAAACTATTTCCGTATGTATAAGAAGCTGGCCGGTATGACGGGTACGGCCGTTACAGAAGAAGAGGAATTCAGGAAAATCTATGGGCTCGATGTTTATGTGATTCCCACCAATAAACCCATGATCCGCCGGGATCTGCCCGATGTGGTTTACCGTACGGAACAGGGTAAATTTAACGCCGTGGTGGAGGAAATTGCCCATCGTTACGAGAAGGGGCAGCCTGTCCTGGTGGGTACCATTTCCATCGAGAAATCAGAACTTTTAAGCAAGCTCCTCACCCAAAAAGGCGTTCCTCACCAGGTCTTAAACGCCAAGCACCATGAAAAAGAAGCTTTAATTGTCTCCCAGGCCGGTAGGAAGGGGGCCGTTACTGTCTCTACCAATATGGCCGGTCGTGGTACCGACATCCTGCTGGGCGGCAATCCCGGCTTTCTGGCCCGCCAGGAAATGGCGGGGCAGGGCTTTCCCCCTGAAATCATTGAAGAGGCGGTCAGCCACGGTGCCACGGAAGACCCGGACATCTTAAGACTCAGAGAACATTACCGCAAGATATATGAAGCAAAGAAAGAAAAGACGGATAAAGAACATGAAGAAGTAGTAGCTTTAGGCGGTCTTCATATTATCGGTACGGAGCGTCATGAAAGCCGCCGTATTGACAACCAGCTGCGGGGCCGGGCAGGGCGTCAAGGCGACCCTGGCTCCAGCCAGTTTTATATCTCCCTGGAAGACGATTTAATGAGGCTTTTCGGGGCGGAAAACATCATGGGTCTCATGGATAAACTGGGCATGGACGATGAGATGCCCATCGAAAATGCCCTCATTACCCGGGCCATTGAGAATGCCCAGCGCCGGGTGGAAGCCCGCAACTTTGATATCCGTAAACACGTCCTGGAGTATGACGATGTCATGAACCAGCAGCGGGAGGTCATCTATGCCCAGCGCCGCAAGGTTCTCCTGGGAGAGGATATTAAAGAGAATATCGTTGACATGATTGAAAAAGTGGTGGACAAAACCATTGCCCAGTTTTCCGGGGAAAGCCAATATCCCGAAGAATGGGATCTAAAAGGACTTTTGGATCAGGCTGAACAGTTGTTTTTGCCGCACCATACTCTTTCACCTCAGGAGCTAGCTAAGCTTGAGAAAGAAGAGGTAAGGGAACTCCTCCTGGAAAAAGCTATGGAAGCCTACACCAAACGTGAGGCGGAGCTGGGCGCCGCCCAGATGCGGGAACTGGAGCGCCTGGTAACCTTAAAAATTGTGGATCAGAAATGGATGGACCACCTGGACGCCATGGACCAGCTCCGTAACGGCATTGGTTTACGGGCCTACGGCCAGAAGGATCCCCTGGTGGAATACAAGTATGAAGCCTATGACATGTTTAGCCAGATGATTGAAGAAATACAACAGGAGATCATCCGTTATATTTATCGCGTTACCTTTATTGAAGAGCCCCAGGAGCGCCAGGATATCGTTGAAAACAAGTATGAGGAAGAAGAACGAAAAACGCCTGCCCAGAGCAGCAAGATTGGACGTAACGAGTCCTGTCCCTGCGGCAGCGGGAAAAAGTATAAGAAATGCTGTGGCAGAGGAAAATAGGAGGTATGAAGCTTGTCTATAGAAATTAAAAGAGAACTGGAACGAACCCAAATACGTTTAGATGAACTCAGGGGGTCTCTTTGACATTGCCGGCAAAGAAAAAACGGTAAAAGAACTGGAAGAAAAGATGTCTGACCCTCATTTTTGGGATGACCTGGAGGAAGCCCAAAAAGTTACGCAAAAGACGACAGTTTTAAAAAATAAGCTACAAGAATTTGGAAAACTAATAACTGACTTCGAAGAGGCCCAGCTCCTTTATGAACTGGGACAGGAGGAAGAGGCTTACCTGGCAGAGGCGGAAAAAGCGTTGGAAAAACTCCGAAACGAGCTGGAGGAGATGGAACTGCAGTTGCTTTTCCGCGATAAATATGACCATAGCAATGCCATTATTTCCTTGCATCCGGGGGCAGGCGGTACGGAATCCCAGGATTGGACGGAAATGCTCTTAAGAATGTACACCCGCTGGGCGGAACGCCGGGGCTTTGAAGTGGAGATGCTGGACTATCTCCCCGGTGATGAGGCCGGAGTGAAAAGTGCCACCCTCTTAATCAAAGGTGAAAACGCTTATGGCTATCTCAAGGCGGAGAAGGGGGTCCACCGTTTGGTGCGTATTTCTCCCTTCGACGCTTCGGGGCGGCGGCATACCTCTTTCGCCGCCATGGATGTGCTGCCGGAAGTAGGGGATGATGCTGCCGATGACATTGTCCTGGACTACTCCCAGATCAAAGTGGATACTTACCGTGCGGGCGGGGCCGGAGGCCAGCACGTGAATAAGACTGACTCGGCCGTGCGGATGACCCACCTGCCTACGGGTATTGTGGTACAGTGCCAGAATGAACGCTCCCAGATTTCCAACCGGTTAGCGGCGGAGAAAATTCTCAAAGCCAAGCTTTTGGAATTGAAACGCCAGGAACAGGAGAAAGAACTGGCCAGCATTAGAGGAGAACAGCAGGATATTGGCTGGGGCAGTCAGATTCGCTCCTATGTTTTCCACCCTTACAGTCTGGTGAAGGACCACCGGACCAACACGGAGGTAGGTAACGTCCATGCTGTAATGGACGGGGAAATAGACGTGTTTATCAATGCCTATCTCAAGATGCAAGCGGGGAAAGCTACGGAGTAGCTTGTTAGTTGATAGTTGGTAGTTGGCAGTTCGCAGTTGGTAGTTAATACGATATTTCGACTGCCGACCGCCGACTTCCGACAATGCTGTACTAGAACATGGACTAGGAAGCAATTAAACTCGGAAATCGGATATCGGATATCGGGAGGCGAAGCCGTATTCGCCTAAAAGGACGTCGGATATCGGAAGACGAAATTCGTTTCAAAGGAGGGTTACCAAAATGGAACAAATAAGCAATGAAAAGAAACTGCAGGAAATAGCGCGGCAGATTCGCAGGAACATTATCACCATGTTGGCGGAAGCCGGTTCGGGTCACCCCGGGGGTTCATTATCAGCGGTGGAAATATTAACTGCCCTGTATTTTCAGGAAATGCGTGTAGATCCTGCCAATCCCCAGTGGCCCGAGCGTGACCGTTTTGTTTTGGGTAAAGGCCATGCCGCCCCTGTACTCTATGCAACTCTGGCAGAAAAGGGTTTTTTCCCACGGGAGGAGCTGTTAACTCTGAGAAAGATCAACAGCCGGCTCCAGGGACACCCTGATATGAGAAAAGTTCCGGGCGTTGATATGTCTACCGGTTCTTTGGGACAGGGATTTTCCGCCTCAGTAGGTATGGCTTTGGCCGGGAAAATGGATAAAAAAGATTATCGCGTTTACCTGTTGTTAGGCGATGGAGAAATCCAGGAAGGGCAGGTTTGGGAAGGGGCTATGGCAGCTGCCCATTATAAGCTGGACAATCTCACGGCCTTTTTAGACCACAACGGGCTTCAGATAGATGGACCGGTCCAAGAGGTGATGTCCCCTGAGCCTGTGGTGGACAAGTTTAAAGCCTTTGGCTGGCATGTGGAACAAATCGACGGACATTCCTTTACCCAGATTACAAGGGCCTTGGAAATTGCCAAAAGCATCAAGGATAAACCCACCATGATTATAGCCGAAACCGTAAAGGGTAAAGGGGTATCCTTTATGGAGAATGAAGCGGGCTGGCACGGTACTGCCCCTAAAAAGGACCAGGCTGCCCAGGCCCTGGAAGAACTGGCATAGGAGGGTAACGAGATGGAAAAAGTAGCAACGCGGGATGCATACGGCAAAGCCCTGGTCAAACTGGGGGAGCAAATGCCCCAGGTGGTGGTACTGGATGCTGATCTTTCCAAATCAACGAAAACCCACGATTTTAAGAAAGTATTTCCCGAAAGATTTATTAACGTAGGGATTGCTGAACAAAATCTCTTAGGGATTGCTGCAGGGATGGCCGCATCGGGTAAAATTGCTTTTGCCAGTACCTTTGCAGTCTTCGCTACCGGGAGAGCCTTTGAACAGATTCGTAATTCTATTGCTTACACAGAGCTGAATGTGAAGATAGCGGCTACCCATGCCGGGCTGACGGTAGGGGAAGACGGGGCTTCCCACCAGGCCATTGTAGATATAGCGGTGATGCGTGCTCTGCCCAATATGACGGTGATTGTTCCTGCCGACGGTACGGAGACGGAGAAGGCTGTGTTTGCTGCCGCGACTCATGATGGACCTGTCTACATAAGGTTAGGCCGGGCGCCGGTGCCGGTTCTTTTTGGCGAAGACTACAAGTTTCAAATAGGAAAAGCTGTTGTTTTAAGGGATGGTAAGGATGTTTCACTGCTGGCCTGCGGCATCATGGTAAATGAAGCGATGAAGGCAGCGGAAGAACTGGCCCGGGAGGGGGTATCCGCCAGGGTCATTAATGTTTCCACACTGAAACCAATGGATAAGGACACTATTATCAAGGCGGCCCTGGAGACAAGGGCCCTGGTTACTGCCGAAGAACACAACATCATCGGCGGCCTGGGCAGCGCTGTGGCCGAAGTTATTGTGGAGAACGCCCCCGTGCCCCTGGAAAGAGTAGGTGTAAGGGATACCTTCGGCGAATCGGGTAAGCCTGAGGAACTCCTGGAAAAATACGGTCTTACCGTGAAAGATATTAAAGAAGCGGCATATAAGGTAATAAAGAGGAAGAAGGGCTGACCATAGAACGGATTCCCTGACGCTTCCCCCTTCCCGCCTACCAACATCCGATATCCGCTTTCCGATATCCGATTAATGTGTATTATCTTTGGAGTATTTGTTATTACTATCGGGGTCGGTAGTCGGCGGTCGGAAGTCGGCAATTGGAATTCGGTTCACGGTTAACAGTTAACGTTCCACATTCAACAGGTGCGGGGATCGGGTAACGGGTAGTAATAAAAATAAGTGACTGGGTTTAGTACCCGGTCATTTTTTTTACGGGAAGCGGGTAGCCGGAGACGGGCGGCGTGCTGGAAAATTCTACTTTTTTATTAATTTGCTAGTGTTTTCCAGCAGGATTTCCTCAGGAATTGTCGAACAAAGAGAGAGTTAGGGAAAAAAGGAGACTATTCGCAGTCTAGAATGAGGTGATTTTGATGATACAGTTGTTTAATGTCTCTAAGACATATGAGGGAGAGGTCAAGGTTGAAGCCCTGCGCGATATCAATTTACATATAAAAAGAGGGGAATTTGTTTTTCTCGTGGGACCCAGCGGTGCCGGAAAATCAACATTGACACGATTAATGATCCGGGAGGAACTGCCGAGTAAAGGGCAGATTCTTGTCGATAACAGGAGTTTATTAAGGATGAAGGAGAGGGAAGTTCCTTATTTTCGCCGTAAAATAGGTTTTATTTTTCAGGATTTTCGCCTGCTTATGGAGAGAACTGTTTACGAAAACGTCGCTTTTGCCATGGAGGCCATTGAAGCCCCCAGCAGTGAAGTGAGAGAAAGGGTTCCTGCTGTCTTAGAACTGGTGGGCTTAAAGGACAAGCTCTCTGCTTATCCTCATCAACTTTCCGGCGGGCAGCAGCAGCGGGTCTGCATTGCCCGGGCTATTGTCAATAATCCCCTGCTGATTATTGCCGATGAACCTACCGGTAACCTTGACCCTGATACGTCCTGGGAGATCATGAATTTACTTTTGGCCATTAATAAGCGAGGCACAACGATTGTTACCGCCACCCACGATAAAGAAATGGTGGACCGCATCAAACGCCGTGTTATTGCTCTGCAAAACGGGAGAATTGTGCGGGACGAGGAAAGGGGTGGCTATCAGGCGTGAGGTTGAGCAGTTTACAATACGCTGTCCGTGACGCTTTTCGTTCTTTAAAACGGAATAAGGTTATGAGTATGGCTTCTATGGCTACGGTGGCCATATCCTTGCTAATTCTGGGCTGTGCCTGGCTCCTGGTGCTGAATACCCAGTATCTGGCCACAACCATGGAATCTGAATTAGAGATTAATGCTTATTTACAGCTGGATGTACCCCGTGACAAAGCCCTGGCCATGAAGAAACAGTTGGAAAGTCTGACAGGCGTAGACCAGGTAACCTTTGTGCCTAAAGAAGAGGGACTTAAGCTCTTGGAAGAGCGTTTTGGCAAAGATACCGACCTTTTAAAGGCCCTGGGTGGGAATAACCCTTTACCGGACATGTATCGTTTAAAAACGAAAGAAGCCCCGCAGGTGCCGCTGGTAGCCGAGGAAGTGGCTAAGATTCAGGAGATTGAAAAAGTTCGTTACGGACAGGGTATGGTGGAAAAACTGCTGGCCCTGACCAACTGGCTTCGTTCCGTGGGAATAGTGGTGATTATTGCCGTAGGGTTGGCTGCTGTTTTCTTAATTGCCACAACCATCAGGCTAACTGTGTTTGCCCGCCGCCGGGAAATCGGCATTATGAAACTGGTAGGAGCCACCAACTGGTATATTCGCTGGCCTTTCTTCCTGGAAGGGATGTTCATCGGTCTTACCGGCGCCCTCATTGCTGTGGGTACATTACACTTTTTCTATAGTGAACTTGTGAAAAATGTAGCCCTCACCATTAACTTCCTGCCGATCATGACGGATAAGGCTGTGCTCTATGAGGTTTATCAATACCTATTCATCATTGGAACTGCTCTGGGGGCTATGGGCAGTGCTATCAGCCTGCACAGGTTTCTGAAGGTGTAAACTAGTTGTTAGTTGTTAGTTGATAGTTGTTAGTTGATAGTTGGTAGTTGGTAGCGGACGATTTCCGTTTTCCGATATCCGACGTCTTTTTTGGCGAATACGGCTTCGCCTCCCGATATTCGATATCCGACGTTATGTAACCGATATTCAAAGATTTTATTAAAAAATTTACTAGCAAGCTGTTAAAATTTATTGTCGGTAGTCGGCAGTCGGTAGTCGGAGAGCGGAAGTTGGCAGTCGGAATTCGGCAATCGGAGTGCGGTTCACGTTAAAGGGAGAGGGGGTAAGAGCGTTGGTACCTTTTTTCAGGCAGAACAAATATCTGGTAAGTGTTCTATTGCTCCTTACCTTTCTTTTGGTAATGGTCCTACCTGTTTCGGCTCTTTCCGACTATGAGCGGAAATTAAAGGAACTAGAGGAAATAAACGAAGCTATTTCCAAGTATGAAAACCTATATAATCAAAAGAAAAAAGAGGAACGCCGGGTCCTGGGTGAGATTCGTACCTTAGAATCGAACATTGACGTGCTGGAGGGCCATATTAGTACTCTCAAAAAACAAATCCTTAATACAGAAACACTCATTAATTATACCCAGCAGGATATCAACAAAACCAATAAACTGGTGGAAGAGAGGACAAGCTATTTCAACAAGAGGCTCAATGATATCTACCAGCAGGGTAATGTAAGCTACCTGGAGGTACTCCTGCAGTCCACCAGCATTACAGACTTTTTAACCCGTTTTGACCTTTTGGAGAAAATCGCTGCTAACGATGTAAAACTCTTAAAAGAATTAGAACAGGCCAGAGAGGTCCTGGAAGAGAAGAAGGCCCAGTTAGAAGAAAAGTCGGCCCAGCTTAACTCCATAAAAGGCCAAAAGGAAGAAAAACAGCAGCAACTGGAAATCCAGTCGAAACAAAAAGGTGTCCTTCTAAAATCTATCCAGGAACAAAAAGAAGAATATATTCGTGCCCTTGATGAATTGGAAGAAAGCCAGAAAGAGATAGAAGAATTTATCAAAGAATGGCAGGCCAAACACCAGCAGGCTTATATGGGTTCCGGCAAAATGGGCTGGCCTGTCCCCGGTTACAGCAGGGTCTCCTCAGGTTTTGGTTACCGGACCCATCCAATTTTTAAAGTTAAAAGGTTCCACCCTGCCATTGATATCCCTGCTCCTGCCGGCACCCCTGTTGTAGCTTCTGAGAGAGGCAAAGTTCTTTATGTGGGAATCAAAGGGGGCTATGGCAGGGCCATTATCCTCGATCACGGCGGCGGTTATTCTACCCAGTATTCCCATCTTTTGTCCTATGTCGTAAAGCCCGGTGACACGGTGGAAAAAGGCCAGAAAATAGGCACGGTGGGCAGTACGGGGTGGAGTACAGGACCTCATTTAGACTTTATTGTACGTATCGGTGGAGTGCCCCAGAACCCTCTGGCCTATGTGAGCCCGAGGTGAGTTTACTAGTTACTAGTTGCTAGTTACTTGTTCTTAGTTTTTAATTACTAGTGCCTTAGGGATAAATAGCGTGTTCACAAATACCCGGGGATAACGGGTATTTTTTCTTATATTGGTTATTCAGATGTGGGCAGTCGGTAGTAGGAAAGCAGAGGTCGGTTATCATTAAGATAATTCCTTTCATTGTTTTATGGGGCTTAATATTGTAATATGATATTGCATATTAATAGTAGAGTAATATGCAGCAAAAAATATAAGGTCGGGGAGCGGGAGTCGGCAGTCGGAAATCGACGCTTACAGGAGGCATAACTAGACAGGCAGGTGGAGAGATTGACAGAGGGTCGCAAAATTCTTAAAAACATCATCACTATTCTTACGATTATCAGTTTTACAGTAACGACAGTGGTAGGTTTTGTTCTTATTACGAATTACCAGGAAATTGGCCGCATGGCCCAGGTAGCCATCATGATCAAAACCCAGTACCTTGAGGAAGTTCCCATGAAACAAATTATGCAGGGCGCGGTTAGGGGGATGGTCACCTCTTTGGGGGATCCCTATTCAGCCTTTATGGATGCCAAACAGTTTCAGGAACTGCAGCGCCATATCCAGGGTTCTATCGGAGGTATTGGCATCTATGTGGGAGAAAAAGACAAAAAACTTACTGTAATGTCTACCATAGAAGGTACCCCTGCCTCTAAAGCAGGTATCAAAAGCGGGGACATCATCATTAAAATTGATGATAAGTTCACCAATGAACTGGAAATGGATGAGGCCGTGGCCATGATGCGCGGCAATCCCGGTACTCAGGTTACGGTAGGGATTATGCGTGAGGGAGTGGCCAAACTCCTTGAGTTTACTTTAACCCGGGAAATTATCGATATACCCACAGTAGAAAGCCAGGTACTCCCCAAAAACAAGAACATCGGTTATATTCGCCTGAAAATGTTTGCCAGCAATTCTGATGAGGCCATGGGCAAAGAACTGGAAAAGCTCTTGAATTCAGGGGTTAAAGGTTTAATCCTGGATCTCCGGGATGACCCGGGGGGAGACTTGGATGCCGCGGTAAATATTGCCCGGTATTTTGTTCCAAAAGGTCCCATAGTCTATACGGTAGATAAAAGTGGGCGTACTTCCACTTATGCAGACGCTACAGGTGATAATTTAAAACTCCCGCTGGTGGTGTTAATTAACGAAGGCAGCGCCAGCGCCTCCGAGGTACTGGCGGGGGCTATTAAAGATACTAAATCAGGTATATTGGTGGGTGAGAAGACTTTCGGTAAAGGGATTGTGCAAATGGTCTTCCCGCTGGGGGGAGGAGACGGGCTTAAGCTTACCACCTCAAAATACCTGACACCCAATAAAGTCGATATCCATAAGAAGGGTATTGAACCGGACATCAAAGTTATACTTTCGCCAAAAGATAAGGAAGATGTACAATTAAATAAGGCCATCGAGGTATTGGAAAGTAAAATTGGCAAATAAGGGGGGGAAATAAGTGGCAACCTTTCTGAAGCTCGTCCCCTTAATGGTTACAAGCATTATCTCCTTGTTAACTTCGCCTCTTTTCTGGATGATTGTAATTTTAGTGGGTTTCCAGTACAAACGGATGGCGCGCAACAAAAGCTACCAGTTTAATCTGCCGGAAGAGCCGGTATGGCGTCCAACCCTTATTGCGGCACTCTTTGGATTGGGCGGCGGGATTATCGGGAGTTTCCTGATGATTCTTGTAGGTGTCTCTGTACTGGAGGTAGGCGTTAATTACCTGTGGCTTACGGCCATTGCTTTAATGTTTATCCAGCAGCGCTTTTTGTGTTTTGCCTATGCAGGGGGTGTTTTATCCCTGAGCAAACTCATTTTTGGCGTACCGGAGCTCTCTATACCACAGCTCATGGCCCTGGTAGCCATTCTCCATATGGTTGAATCGTTACTTATTCTCTTTAGCGGGCACCTGGGTGCGGTGCCGGCCTATATTCGAGCCCATGATGGGCGTGTGGTGGGAGGGTATAACCTGCAGAAATTCTGGCCCTTGCCCCTGGTGGCACTGGCCGCCTGGATTTATCCCAATACGGAAGCGCTGCAGGGGGCAGTACAGATGCCCGATTGGTGGCCTCTTATTAAACCCGAACTCTTGAAAGGTTCGGGAGAGACTGTGTATATGATGATGCCTGTAGTAGCTGCTCTGGGTTATGGTGACATAGCCTTGACCGCCCTGCCTAAGGATAAAACCTACAGGTCAGCTTTGGAACTGGCCGGTTACAGTCTGATTCTGCTGACCTTAGCCATCACGGCCAGCTACTACCCTGCCCTGGCCTTTCTTCCCGCCCTCTTTGGGCCCTTTGGCCACGAATTTTTGATTTATACGGGGCAGAAACGGGAACTGCGGGGCAAGCCTGCCTTTGTCCCCCCCGAAAGGGGCATCATGATCCTGGATACGCTACAGGATTCCCCGTTGAAAAAAGCAGGTGTGAAGCCGGGTGATATCCTGCTTTCCTTGAATGGGATACCTGTGAACAGCGAATACCAGGTGGAAACCTTGCTTTTGGATGCGGGGAAAGTTGTTGAGATTGAGTATCTTTCTGGAAAAAGGCGAAGTTTTCGCCGGGCCCTGGTCAACAGGGGATTTGGTAAACCCTTGGGCTTTATCCCGGTACCCAACTGGTATGAACACAGTTACATGGAAGTGACCGGTTCGGTAAGCTTCTTAAAAGGTCTGTGGCAGCGGTTAATAAACAGAATTAGCTACAAGAAAAGGCCTTAGCTAAAGTGTGCTAAGGCTTTTTTCTTTCATTTTTTTTATTTCTTTTTTCGCAAGTTCCAAAAGTCGGGGCAGGCTTTTTCTTACTTCTGACGACATTGCTTTACCCCAGGTCAGGTTGAGGGGTTCTATCCCCAGGATAACCATCTCTTTAGGCCCTTTAGTACCCAGCTTTTCCAGGTAGGAGGCCAGGCTGACCTGGTGGAGGGAGAAAGGTTCCTCCTCTGGGACCAAATCCGTGATGTTAAGCCGATGTAAATTACCTGGCTGGCCGCCGGCCTGGATACAATCAAGGACTAGAAGCCTTTCCGCCTGCCATAAGGTGGAGAGAATAGCGCCGGGATCGATACCTGCAGGTACTACTCTAATTCCCGGTATGTTTTCTTTTTCCAGTCTTTCTGCGGCAATGATGCCTACCCCGTCATCTCCACACATGATATTGCCCAGGCCTAGGACGATTATCTCGTTAGTTTTTGCCAGGTCCAAAATGCTTCGACCTCCGATATCCGAAATCCGACTTCTGACTGACTTAATCGCTGCCCGCTACCAACTACCCGAAAAAGTATCGGGAAGCGGGAAACGGGAAGCATTAGTCACTGCCAACTGCCAACTAGCAACTACCAACTATCAACTAACAACTACTTCCGCCTCAGATAACCACTAAAAATGGCCTGGAGTTTAGCCGGGTTTTCTGTGAGGGCTAAATAGATATGGACGGGAACGGTGGCGGCAAAATACACGGCCAGGTAATAGTGTAAAAGGCGGACCGAACTTATATTGAGATAAGGTGTAAAGAAGTCCAGGAAAGGACCCTTGAGTTTAAGAGTCAGTCCTGTTAAGGACAGTCCCAGACTGGTGAGATACCAGGAAGTATAGATTAACTTTTGTCCGGGATTATATTTGCCATAAAAAGGGTGGTATTTTTTCAGGAAAAAAGCGTAGCGAAGGAAGCCCGGGAACTCCCGGAGGTCTCGCCAGCTGAGGATAATATGGTACCATTGTTTGCTAAAGATATAGTAATATGTGTAGCCTGCCAGGTTAGACATAAAGATAAAGGCACTGGTGGCGTGGATTGTTTTTATTGTTCGCATAGGAAGCCCCTGGATGAAGGGATAGGTAATGTAGAAACCGCTGATAATGAGAAAGATGGTGGTAAAGACTAAAGTCCAGTGAAAGAGGCGCGTGGCCAGGGTTTGATGGAGAACCTTTTCATTTTTGAGCATGGATACCTCCTTTTATTAGTTGTTAGTTGTTAGTTGTTAGTTGTTAGTTGGTAGTTACGGACGCTCCCCGTTTACCGACCTCCGACTACCGACTTCCGACAATTCTGTACTAGAACATGAACTTGAGAAGCAACTAAATTCGGAAATCGGATATCGGATATCGGAAGGCGAAGCCGTATTCGCCCAAAAAGATATCGGATAACGGAAAGCGGATATCGGAAATCGTATAAAATATCGGAAGTCGGTTGGTAGAAATCGAATGTCGGAAATCGGATTTCGGTTATGGTTACCTGGCCCGTGTCACCTGCACGGCGCAGGAAAAGCAGGGGTCGAAAGAACGCAGGATACGCCCTACGCTAAGGGTGTTGTCCAGGTCCTCCACAGGGGCCCCGATGAGGGCCTGTTCGGCAGGACCGCGCTGACTTTTTTCGTCTCGGGGTGAAAAATTCCAGACCGAAGGGGTGATTACCTGGTAGTGGCTGATTACCCCTTTTTCTATTTTCACCCAGTGACCCAAGGCACCTCGCATAGCGCCGGTTAAACCGATTCCCTGAGCGTTGGGTAAGGGCTCATAGGGGTATAAATGGGGCTGCCCCGGAATAATTTCCATAATCCAGCGGGCCAGGAGTTTGGAAATTTCCCGGGCTTCCAGGGCCCGGGCCACCAAACGATCCATGGTGGAAATGCCGTTACGGTACGTTCCTTTGACCCAGAGCCGGGCCAAAGGGCCTGTTTCCATAGGAATTCCCTTATAACGGGCAGCTTTGTTCCAGGTATAGGCCAGGGGTTTCTCCCGGTCAGGAACGGTTTTACCTTGATAGGGGTGTTGGGTTGCCCCCTCTTTATACCAGGAGTAGGTTATATCCTCTGTAATAGCATTCTGATCAAGCTCCTGGGGTTCACCGGCATTGATAACAACACCCGAAGGATAATAAGGCTTTCTCTCTTTACCTTCCGGGAAGAGACCAAAATTGAGCAGGTTGGAATAACCGGTGCCGATCTTATAGTAATCGGAATAATAGCGGCTAATGATGTCTACATCCTGGAGATAGACATTTTCGATAAAACTTGTGACCTCCTCCAGGAGTGACGCATAAGTAATGATTTTGTCTCTGTCGGGAGACTGGATATTGCCCGTGGGAATAATGGTTTGAACATGGGGGGCCTTGGCGCCAAAAGTGGCCACCATCTGGTGGCATTTCATACTTATTACCAGTCCTTGCCAGTAATGCTCCAAGAGTTTTTTTTCCAGTTGAGCCGGGAGGCGGTAGTCTCCTCCAAGGGGTTTAGGTCTAAAAGGAGCCTGTTCGGATCCCCGTATATAGTCAGCTAAAGAAAGAACATAAAACTGGCGCAGGTGGTTTTGTAAAAAATCGGCGCCGAAGATCAAATTGCGCAGGAGTTCACCGTTTTGGGTGGGAACGAGACCATAGGCATCTTCCAGGGCATAGGCTGCGGCTATGGCATGGGCGGAAGAACAGATACCGCAGATGCGCTGGAGAAAAAGGGAAGCATCGCGGGGGTCACGGCCCACAGCCATTAATTCAAAGCCTCGGAAGAGCTGGTTGGTAATGGTGGCTTCCACTATTTGACCGTTAGCTACTTCAATATCCACCTGTAAAGGCTCATGAACCCGGGTAACGGGGAAGATGCGTTTTTTTACCACTAGATTTTCTTCCTTCCTCGCGGTACCAATTTATTCATCTTATTAATTAACCCCTCTTTCTTACGAAGGTTATGGTCTATGAGAGTTTCCTGTTTGTGGAGAACCTGATCCAGTTTGTGCATGATAATTTCTTCTTGTTTAACTTTCTCCTGAGATGTTTCGTCTGTATCCACAGTACCTTGCAGCCAGTGTTTACCCAAACGGCCTGTAAGCACATTAAAGGTAAGATGGCTCCCAATACCCAACGCTGTAATTGCTCCGGCAATTTTCCCAACTGTTAGGGGATTGATAGGCTTGAGGCTTGTCTGGAGGTTGGAGAGATGCTGAAAGAAAGGCATTGTTGCATCGGGGAAGCCTGGATTGGCACAGCCAATGCAGGGGGCACCCGCTTCTACCGGCCAGTTTATGTGGTTGTTCCACTGGCGTACAGGGCAGTCCGCAAAAGTCACAGGACCTTTACAACCCACTTTAAAAAGGCAGCCAGGTTCCCCGGGATAAGAGGCAAATTTGCCGGCTTCAAAGTCTGAGCGGCGGTGACAGAGGTCATGAATGGTCTGGCCGAAAAACATCTTGGGCTGGTTATAGTCATCCAGCTCGGGCTCACCATACATGACGACATGGGCTATGGTACCCGTCATCCAGTCAGCATTGGAAGGACAGCCAGGGACATTAATGACTTTGCGGTCTATGACCTGCCATACTCCCACTGCTCCTGAAGGGTTGGGAAAGGCGGCGGTGGGGCCGCCATAGGCGGCACAGTCACCCACGGCTATCACATGTTTGGCTTTTTCCGCAATGAGTTTGAGGGCATCTATTCCCGTATACATCTTGTTGTTATACTCGAAGACCATATTGTACCTTCCCTGGTCCTTTGTAATCACAGACCCTTCCACTACCAGGATGTATTCGTTGGGGTGATTATCCATTGTCTCGAATATGGCCTGTACAGCCTTTTCTCCCTGAGCTTGCATCAAAAGCCAGTGGTATTTTAGGTCGATCATATCTTGAAGCAGTACCTTGAGGTTGGGATTTACTGCGTTATCCAGGCTGATGGACTCGCCGGTGCAGGTACCCAGCTCCAGCCAGATAAGAGGAGGTTTGGGAATCAATTTTTGGACAAAAGCCTCAGCCATTTCCGAGATGAGGATATTAGATAATCCCAGGGAAAGGGAAGCTGTAGCACAGAGTTTAAGAAATTCCCGTCGTGTGAGCAAAGTTTCACCTTCTTATTACGACTGCCGACATCCTATCTCCGAATATGATAATTATTTTAGGGCCTGCTATTCTTGTAATATTTATAGGGCCTTTCCTTATTTTTCAGCAAGATTAAACATAATTATGCGTAGGCAAACAAAAGGTATAATCAGTATGTTGTGTAAAATTGTTTGTACCAGTAAGCAAGTTTCTTTGTCGGAAGTCGGAGGTCGTAAATCGGTAGTCGAACTGTAGTAATACGAAGTACTCTTAATTATGGTATAATTAAATGATATAATTGCTGTGTCCAATACCGATGGGGACATTCCCGTCCCTTTTTCCGATTTCCGTTTTCCGACTTCCGAAGTTCGCCCCAAATCACTAGTAACTAGTAACTAATAACTAGTAACTTCTTCAGATAAGCGTAAGTTGGTGATATAACATGGAAAATCTCTTTAAGTTAAAATCTGAATATCAGCCCCAGGGTGACCAGCCCAAAGCCATTGAGGCTCTGGCCAATAATATCCTAAAAGGGCTTAAACACCAGACCTTACTGGGGGCTACCGGTACCGGGAAAACTTATACAATGGCTCATGTCATTCAGAAAGTGCAGAAGCCTACCCTGGTCATTGCCCATAACAAGACTTTGGCCGCCCAATTGTGCAGCGAATTTAAGGAATTTTTCCCCGATAATGCCGTAGAATATTTCGTTAGTTACTACGACTATTACCAGCCGGAGGCCTATGTTCCCCAGACTGATACCTATATAGAAAAAGATGCTTCTATTAATGAGGAAATTGAGAAACTGCGCCATTCGGCCACGGCAGCCCTTTTTGAAAGAAGGGATGTTATTGTGGTGGCCAGTGTTTCCTGTATCTATGGCTTGGGTTCCCCGGAGGAGTACCGGGACCAGACTTTGTCCTTACGCGTAGGACAAACTTATGATCGTGAAGCCATTCTCAGGAGACTTATCGATATCCAGTACGAAAGAAATGACATCAATTTTGTCCGCGGTACTTTCAGAGTACGCGGCGATATCATCGAGGTATTTCCTGCCTCCTACGGGGAGAAAGCTATCAGGATAGAACTTTTCGGTGATGAGGTGGAGAGAATTGTTGAGGTAGATGTCCTGACCGGCGAGGTTTTGGGACTCAGGCGCCATGTCAGCATTTTCCCGGCCAGTCACTATGTCACAGGCAGGGAGAACATGGAGCGTGCACTCATTGATATAGAAAAAGAATTGGAAGAGAGACTCTCTGAGCTGCGCCGTGAGAATAAAATCCTGGAAGCAGAGCGTCTGGAACAGCGTACCCGTTATGACATGGAGATGATGCGGGAAGTGGGTTTTTGCTCCGGGATCGAGAATTATTCCCGTCACTTAACGGGAAGGCAACCCGGAGAACCTCCCTATACCCTGCTGGATTATTTCCCCCAGGATTTCTTACTTATCATCGACGAGTCTCATGTGACCATTCCCCAGTTGGGCGGCATGTACGAAGGGGACAGGTCCCGTAAGACAACTCTGGTGGAACACGGGTTCCGGCTGCCCTCTGCCCTGGACAACCGTCCCCTGCGTTTCCCCGAGTTCGAAAAAATGATTAATCAGGTTGTCTATGTTTCGGCTACTCCCGGCCCCTATGAACTGAAACACAGCCAGGCAATCGTGGAGCAGATCATTAGGCCTACCGGTCTCCTTGACCCCGAAATATTTGTCCGTCCTACCAGGGGGCAGATCGACGATCTTTTAGAGGAAATAAAGAAACGGGTAGACCGGGATGAACGGGTTTTAGTCACAACCCTCACCAAGAAAATGGCGGAAGATTTAACTGACTATTTCCGGGAGATGGGGGTTAGGGTACGCTATCTTCATTCGGAAATAAAGACCCTGGAACGCATGCAGATTATCCGTGATTTGCGCCTGGGTACTTTTGATGTCCTGGTAGGTATTAACCTTTTACGGGAAGGATTGGATCTGCCGGAGGTATCCCTGGTGGCCATACTGGATGCTGACAAAGAAGGTTTTCTGCGTTCAGAACGTTCCCTTATCCAGACCATCGGTCGGGCTGCCCGTAACGTCAACGGACAGGTTATCATGTATGCCGATAACATCACAGACTCCATGCAAAAAGCCATCGATGAAACCAATCGCCGGCGTAAAATTCAGTTAGCATTCAATGCCGAGCATCATATCACGCCCAGTACTGTGAAAAAAGCGGTCCGGGATGTGATTGAAGCAACCATGGTGGCCGACACCAAAGCTATTTATGAGACAGATACGCATAAACTTTCGAAAGAAGAAATTAAACGTCTTATTGCTAATCTGGAGAAAGAAATGAAAGAAGCTGCCAAACAGCTGGCCTTTGAAAGGGCTGCCCAGTTAAGAGACGCCATCATTGAACTGAGGGGGCAGCTGTACTAGTTACTAGTTACTAGTTATTAGTTACTAGTTGGTTGTTGTTAGTTGGCAGTTGGTAGTTAACGGTTCACTGTTCACGTACTTTAAGTATTGCGGAAAGGAAACAGGAAATGGCCAAGGATAAAATAATTGTCAAGGGGGCGCGCTCCCACAATTTAAAGAATATAGATGTGGAAATTCCACGGGATAAATTAGTCGTCATCACAGGCTTAAGCGGCTCGGGTAAATCCTCCTTAGCCTTTGATACCATCTATGCGGAAGGCCAGAGACGGTATGTGGAATCCCTTTCGGCCTATGCCCGCCAGTTTTTGGGACAGATGGACAAACCCGATGTAGATTATATCGAGGGGCTTTCTCCGGCTATTTCCATTGACCAGAAGACCACCAGCAAAAACCCCCGTTCCACCGTGGGTACGGTGACAGAGGTCTATGATTACCTGAGGCTTTTATTTGCCAGGATCGGTAAGGTCCACTGTCACCGCTGCGGTCAGCCCATCAGCCAGCAGACGGTGGAGCAGATTGTGGATAAGCTCATGAGTTATCCGGAAGTAAACAGGCTGCAAATTTTAGCCCCCCTGGTTCGTGGACGCAAAGGGGAGCATCAGAAAATTTTTGAGGATATCAAGAAAAACGGTTTTGTGCGGGTCCGGGTTAATGGCGAAATCAAAGAAGTAACGGAAGAAATTAAACTGGAAAAAAATAAAAAACATACCATTGAAGTTGTCGTCGATCGGATTATCATCCGGACCGAGATAGAGAAGCGGCTGGCGGATTCCCTGGAAACGGCCATGGCTCTCTCCGATGGGCTGGTGACGGTGGATGTTATTGACAAAGAAGAACTGGTCTTTAGCCAGAAATTTGCCTGTGTAGACTGCGGGATCAGTTTTGAAGAAGTGACGCCGCGTATGTTCTCCTTTAATAATCCTTACGGCGCCTGTTCTGCCTGCAGCGGCCTGGGAATTAAAATGGAAATAGACCCTGACCTGGTGATCCCCGACCCCAGTAAGACCCTGGCCGAAGGTGCCATAGCGCCCTGGAACAGGGCTACTAATCTCTGGTATATGAATATGATCGAATCTTTGGCCCAGCAGTACGGGTTTTCCATGCACGTTCCTTTCCGGGACCTGACACCCGAACAAAAGGATCTGATCCTGTACGGCTCTAGGGGGCAGAGAATTCGTTTCCGCTATCATAACGCCCAGGGAGAACTGCGGGTCTATGACACCATTTATGAAGGGGTTATTCCCAATTTAGAGAGGCGCTATAAAGAGACCCAGTCGGACCACTCCCGCCAGGAAATAGAGGAATTCATGAGCAGTACTCCCTGCCCCCAATGTCAGGGAGCCCGTTTAAAGCCTGAGAGTCTGGCCGTTACCATAAATGGAAAAAATATTTGGGATGTTACCCGGTTTTCCATTCGCGAAGCTCTGGAGTTCTTCCATGGGTTGAAGCTTACGGAACGGGAACAGTACATTGCTCGCCAGGTGTTGAAAGAGATCAAAGAACGCCTGGGGTTCCTGGTCAATGTGGGACTTGATTATCTCACCTTACACCGCTCAGCGGGTACGCTCTCGGGCGGGGAAGCCCAGCGGATCCGGCTGGCCACGCAAATCGGTTCCAGCCTGGTCGGTGTTTTGTATATCCTGGATGAACCCTCCATAGGACTGCACCAGCGGGATAATGACCGGCTTATCGCTACCCTCCAGCGCCTGCGGGATCTGGGAAATACGGTGCTGGTGGTAGAACACGATGAGGATACCATGCGGGCGGCCGATCATATTATTGATATTGGCCCCGGAGCCGGTGTCCACGGGGGGCAAATCGTGGCTCAAGGCACTCTGGAGGAGATCATGGCTGCTCAGGAGTCCATTACCGGCGAATACCTGCGGGGCGACAAATACATTCCTGTTCCTCCCCTACGGCGTACGCCCAACGGCAAATGGCTGGAAGTACGGGGCGCCCGGGAGAACAACCTGAAGAATATTGATGTACGGATTCCCCTTAATCTCTTTACCTGTGTCACAGGGGTATCTGGTTCCGGTAAAAGTACCCTGGTCAATGAAATCTTGTACAAGCGCATATCCCAGGAACTTTACGGTTCCAAGACTAAGCCCGGTGAGCATGATGAGCTTCTAGGCCTGGAATACCTGGATAAAGTCATTGATATTGACCAGTCGCCCATAGGAAGAACGCCCAGGTCTAATCCCGCCACGTATACGGGAGTCTTTGATGCCATCAGGGAGGTTTTCTCCCAGACGCCGGAGGCCCGGATGCGGGGCTATAAGCCCGGACGTTTCAGTTTTAACGTACGGGGCGGGCGCTGTGAAGCTTGCGGCGGCGATGGCATCATCAAGATTGAAATGCATTTCCTGCCTGATGTCTACGTGCCCTGTGAGGTTTGTAAGGGTAAACGCTATAACCGGGAAACTCTGGAGGTTAAATATAAAGGGAAATCTATCGCTCAGGTGCTGGAGATGACGGTAGACGAAGCCACCGAATTCTTCCAGAATCACCCCAAAATCTATCGCAAATTGAAGACTATGCAGGATGTTGGTCTGGGGTATATCCAGCTGGGCCAGCCTGCTACCACCCTTTCCGGCGGCGAGGCTCAAAGGGTTAAATTAGCTACAGAATTAAGCAGGCGTACCAACGGGAAAACCCTTTACATTCTGGACGAACCCACCACAGGCCTGCATGTGGCCGATATTCATAAACTGCTGGGGGTTTTGACCCGTTTGGTCGACGCCGGTGATACGGTATTGGTCATTGAGCATAACCTGGATGTGATTAAGACGGCCGATTACTGTATTGACCTGGGACCGGAAGGCGGGGAAAAAGGGGGAGAGATTGTAGCAACAGGAACCCCCGAAGAAATCTGTGCGAATCCCCGGAGTTACACGGGTAAGTATTTGAAGCCTGTGCTGGAGAACGCTAAGTGTGCTGCGAAGTAGTTGTTGTAATTCTTTGTAATTCTTGACGTGAACCGTTAACAGTTAACAGTGAACCGACTACCGATTACCGACTACTGACAGCCGAAAATGCTGTGCTAGAACATGGACTAGGAAGCAATTAACCTCGTAAATCGGATATCGGATATCGGGAGGCGAAGCCGTATTCGCCAAAAAGTTTACGGTTCCCTGTTCACGGTTTTCGGTTAACGATTAAAGATCACAGGACACCGGACTCTGGTCACTTTCGTAAGTCGGAAGGCGGAAGTCGAGGTGAAAGCTATGCTTGAAGATAAATTAAAGAATCTGCCTGAAAAGTGCGGAGTTTATCTGATGAAAAATGATAAAGGTAAAATTATCTATGTGGGCAAAGCCCTGAACCTGAAAAACCGGGTGAGGTCTTATTTTACCTCCCAGCACGCCAATTCCCCCAAGACCAAGGCTCTGGTGAGCAATATCGCCGACCTGGAGTATATTCTTACTGATACGGAAGTAGAGGCGCTTATCCTTGAATGTAACCTGATTAAGGAGCACAAACCCAAGTACAACATCCGTCTTACGGATGATAAAAACTATCCCTATCTGAGAGTTACTGTTCAGGAACCTTTTCCCCGTATAGAGGTTGTCCGGGTTATGAAAAAGGACGGAGCTCGTTATTTTGGCCCCTATACCAGTGCCGGGGCTGTCCATGAGACCCTTAAGCTCTTAAAGCGGTTATTCCCCCTGCGTTCCTGCAAACAGCGCACCTTTGAAAGACAGGAACGGCCCTGTCTTAATTCCCATATCAAACGCTGTGCGGCACCTTGCAGCGGCAGGATCAGCGAGGAAGAATACAGGAAAATGATCCAGGAAGTAATTCTTTTTCTGGAAGGCAAACAGGAGGATTTGACAAACCTGTTAAATAAACGGATGGAAGAGGCAGCAGAAAACTTGCAGTTCGAAAAGGCAGCAGAAATCAGGGACCAGCTTCTGGCGATAGAAAAAGTGATTGCCAAGCAAAAGATTATTTCCGGCAGTTTCACCAACATGGATGTCATCAATATGGCCCGCGGCTTTAATGAGGCCTGTGTCCAGGTGTTTTTTGTACGGAGCGGTAAATTGATTGGGCGGGACCATTTTTTTTTATCCGGTACTGATGAAAAAAAACGGGGAGAAATCCTGGCGGCTTTTATCAAGCAATACTACAGCCAGGTGGAGTTCATCCCCGGCGAGATCCTGCTTCCCGAAGATTTGGAAGAAGCAGTAGTGCTTGAAACCTGGCTCAGCGGTAAGAGAGGCAGCCGGGTACATTTGAAGGTTCCCAAACGGGGTGATAAACACCAGTTGGTTGAGCTGGTAGGCAGGAATGCCCTGGAGGCCTTAGAGCAGGAAGTCCGTACCAAAGCCCAGGCCAAGGACCGGGCAGAAGAGGCTTTGAAGGAAATTGCCGAGGCTTTGGAGATGGAAGAATTTCCTCAGCGCATTGAGTGCTATGATATCTCCAATATCCAGGGCAGCGAATCCGTAGCTTCCATGGTTGTTTTTGAAGGAGGCAAGGCCAGTCCCCAGGAGTACCGTCGCTTTAAGATTAAAACGGTGGAAGGTCCCAACGACTTTGCCAGTATGGCCGAGGTTATCCTTCGCCGGTTCAAAAAGGCCCGGGAGAATGAGCCGAAATTCAGCACCCTGCCTGATTTGGTCATTATTGACGGGGGAAAAGGGCAGCTTTCCGCCGCCAGGGAAATTATGCATCAGCTTGGTTACGGCGCCATCATAACCGTGGGCCTGGCCAAAGAAAATGAGTGGCTTTTCAGGGAAAACTGCCCGGAACCCATCATCTTGCCCAGGAACTCCCAGGGCCTCTACCTTATCCAGAGAATCAGAGACGAGGCCCACCGTTTTGCCATCACCTATCATCGACTGTTAAGGGGTAAGCGTAACCTGGCTTCAGTATTAAACGAAATACCCGGTATCGGGCCAAAAAGAAAGGAAGCTCTTCTCCAGCACTTTGGCCTTTCTTTAAATAAGATAAAGAATGCGTCTCTGGAGGAGCTCCTAAGTGTACCAGGCCTTTCCCGGGAAGCGGCCAGCAATGTATGGAACTACTTCCATCCGGCGGAAATGAATGACGTAAACCGTGAAACCGCAAACCGTGTCTTAGCAGGATTATAGGGATATATTTAACGCATTATGAAATCTTAATTACGGTTAACTGTTAACGGTTAACGTTTTTACGAAAAAGTAGCGAACTACTGAGGAGGTACCAACATGTCTTTACTCATTCGGTGGTTATTAAACGGTTTGGCCTTATTGCTTACAGCGGCCTTACTTGAGGGAATAAAAATCAGCGGGCCCGGGGCTGCTTTGATGGCTGCCTTAGTCCTGGGCATTATTAATGCCGTGATTCGCCCCCTCTTTCTCCTCCTTACCCTGCCCATAAACATTATTTCACTGGGGCTTTTTACTTTTGTGGTCAATGGCCTTATGTTAATGATCGCTGCCGGTCTGGTCCGGGGTTTCGCTGTCAGCGGCATTTTCTCCGCCATTGTGGGTTCTATCGTACTCTCCCTCATCAGTAGCTTACTGACTGCGCTGGTCAAAGACTAAGTCCGACAATCCGATAGCCGACAGCCGAAGTCCGACCTTTATCTTAAGCCTTTATATTCGGTCGTCGGAAATCGGAAGTCGTACTAACCAACTACCAACTATATTACACTAGTAACTAGTAACTGATAGCTAGTAACTGACTGGAGGTTTACCGTGTCCGAGATAAAGTTAATTGCCTTAGATCTGGATGATACGCTGCTGCGTAACGACTTGCAAATTTCACCCCGGGCCAAAACAGCTATCCGCTCAGCTGTAGAGCGTGGTGTAGCGGTAACACTGGCTACGGGTCGCATGTTTGCTTCTGCCATTCCCTTTGCCCAGGAACTGGGTTTGGATCTGCCTTTAATCACCTACCAGGGGGCGCTAGTCAAATATGCTGATGGCCGGGTGGTATATCACAGACCCATACCCCTGGAAATCGCCAGGGAGTTAGTGGACTTTATTTTGCCTTACGGCTATCATCTCAATGTCTACTTAAACGATGAATTATTTATGCAGGAAGATTCTCCGGAAGGACAGCGTTATGCAGCCATAGCCAAGGTACCTGTCCACCTGGTCTCTGATTTACGAAACATTATTGCCATTGAACCCACTAAGCTTGTGATTATTGCCAAGGAGCCCCAGCTTGATGCCTTAGCTGAGGATTTAAACCTACGTTTTGGTAACAAAATTAATATCACCAAATCGAAACCTTACTTCCTCGAACTGGCCCATCCCCAGGCCACCAAGGGGAAAGCCCTGGCTACCCTGGCCGAAAGCCTGAATATCGGGGCCCATGAGGTTATGGCCGTTGGTGACAGTCCCAATGACCTGGATATGATCAGATATGCCGGGTTTGGCGTAGCCATGGGAAATGCTGTCGAAGAAGTAAAGAAATGTGCCCGTTATATAACCCGTAGTAATGATGATGATGGCGTAGCTGAAGTCATTGAAAAATTTGTTCTCAGCTAAATTACCTTATAGTTACATTAAAATATTTTAATAAACAAAATTTAACAATTTTTACAAAAAAGATTTAAACTGCTGGCAGGAATTTGAAAGTATAACTCGAAATAAGTCAATAGTAATTCATAAATATGTCGCATCAGGAGGTTAAAATGGACAAGCACATGTGTCCCCAATTACTGCAGGAAATGGAGCAGCTGAGAAAAGAATTGTACAGTGTAGTGAATGGGAACCGTAAACTTTTAATGACTAAAGAAACTTATGCCGTGAGTACCAAATTAGATGAACTCATTGTAAAACATATGCGTGACCAGGCCAGGCAGTTAGCTTTAAGAGGGGCCGTCTATGAATATACCCCATGAAGAGGTTCTTCGTGGGGTTTCTTTTTCATAAGGAAACTTTTTTGTTCTTCGTAATAATATAGCCATAGTAAAGCATTAGAATCATGTCCTTTACATGATCCGGAATGGGTGATGAAATGATAAAACCGCAAGCCTTAAAAATCGGAGATACTGTGGGAGTGATAGCTCCGGCCAGCCCTGCCACCGAAGAAAAAAGAGAAGTGGCCAAAAAGGCCCTGGAAAAATTGGGTTTTCAGGTGAAGATGGGTCAAAGCTGTTACAGCAAACGTGGCTACCTGGCTGGTTCAGACGCGTTAAGGGCTCATGATGTTAACACCATGTTTGCCGACCCGGAAGTTAAGGGGATCTTCTGCCTGAGAGGCGGCTACGGCGGGGGTAGGATCTTAGACAGGCTTGATTATGAGCTGATTAGAAAAAATCCTAAGGTATTCGTGGGCTACAGTGATATCACCGTGATCCATATCGCCTTGAATCAGAAAAGTGATTTGATCACCTTTCACGGGCCCATGGCAGCCTCCAATATGGTGGGGGATTTCGATCCTTACTCCAGGGAGTATCTCTTTAGAGCCGTCACTTTCCCTAAACCAATGAATACCGTCTTTAACCCGGAAAACGAAGAAATAAAGACACTGGTGGGAGGAAAAGCGCAAGGCCAAATCACCGGTGGCAACTTGGCCCTGATCGTTTCTACTCTGGGTACCTCCTATGAAATTGAGACAAAGGGAAAACTTTTGTTTTTAGAGGATATCGATGAGAAACCCTACCGGGTAGACAGGATGCTTACGCAATTGCTGCTGGCGGGTAAGCTCCGGGAAGCCGGCGGTTTCATTATCGGTGACTGGCAAAATTGTGAGGCCGATAATCCTGCGGAGAGTTTAACCTTGCAAGAAGTCTTCGAAGACATTCTTGTCCCTCTCGGCAAACCAACCCTCTATAATGTGAAAGCCGGCCACTGCCGTCCCCAGCTCACCCTTCCTTTGGGTGTAGAGGGTTTTATTGACGGTGATGAAGGAAAGTTAGTGATTAAGGAGAGCGCGACGAGATAATGACAAATGAGAAGATCCTGGACAAAGCCAGGGAAATTAAGGAATGGCTCACCCAGGTCAGGCGGGAATTTCATCAATACCCTGAACTGGGAACTGAAGAGTATATGACGGCCCAAAAAATTGCGAGTTATCTGGAAGACTTAAAGATTGAGTACCTTACGGGTGTTGCCGGTACGGGTGTGGTGGGAATCATCAGGGGCCAAGGCGGGGGAAAAACCGTGGCCTTAAGAGCCGATATGGATGCCCTCCCTATAGAGGATGCCAAAAATACTCCCTATAAATCAAAGGTGAAAGGAAAAATGCATGCCTGTGGACATGATGCCCACATGACTGTTGTACTGGGCGCTGCCAGAGTATTAAAAGGACTGGAAAACGAGCTTTCAGGAAATGTAAAACTATTTTTTCAACCTGCGGAAGAAACCATCGGAGGAGCCAAAAGAATGATCGAAGAAGGCGTCATGGAGAACCCCCTTGTAGATGTAGTGCTGGGTTTGCATGTGAATCCTGAAATTCCTACCGGCAGCATTAGCCTTAAATATGGAAAAGTGAATGCCGCGTCAGATATTTTTACCATAAATATTTACGGGCAGAGCGGCCACGGCGCCTATCCTCATTCGGCCACGGATGCCATAACGGCGGCCGCTCAAGTCATTTCAGCCTTGCAGACAATTGTCAGCAGAAACGTAGACCCCCGGGATTGTGCCGTTATTTCTCCGGGCACCATTAAGGGTGGATCCATAAGCAACATCATTGCGGATAAAGTGGAGATAACGGGCATTGTGAGAACACTTAGTCCTGTTACGAGAAAAGAGATCCTTAGAAGGCTTGAGGACCTGGTTAAGCAAGTAGCGGCAGGGCTGGGAGCACGGGGAGAAGTTATCTGGGAAGAAGGATACCCATCCCTGATAAATACAGATGAATTTGTTGATCTGATTCGGAGAAACGCGGAAGACCTTCTAGGCAAAGAAAAGGTGCATATCCTTACCGAGGCCAGCCTGGGGGTGGAAGATTTCGCGTATTTTTTGGAAAAAACACCCGGCGCCTTTTTTGGTCTGGGCTGCGCCTGTAAAGAGAAAGGAATTACGCATAGCCTCCACAATAAACATTTTGATATCGATGAAGATTGTTTGAGTATTGGCGTAGCTTTACAGGTGAAAAACGTGTTGAGTATCCTGAAACAGTTGTTCTTAGAATAAGTATATAATGTATAATGAAAGAAACTTGGGTTTGTAAAGATACCTAAAGGAACAGGTGAATAGATTTATGGAGATAGTAGCAGATCTTCATACCCATAGTGTGGCTAGCGGCCATGCCTACAGTACTATTCAGGAGATTATTACTGCAGCCAGGGAAAACGGGTTAAAGTTAGTGGCCATCACCGACCATGGCCCCGCTATGCCAGGGGCTCCCCATTCCTACCATTTTAGCAATTTAAGGATTATTCCCACCTCTTACAATGGTGTAGAGGTTTTACGGGGAGTGGAAGCCAATATCATGGATTACGAGGGTAACTTAGATCTGGCAGCGAAATATCTAAGAAAACTTGATATCGTTTTAGCCGGTTTTCACCAGGATTGTCTCGAACCCGGGAGTGTAGAGGATAATACAAGAACGATGATTAAGGCCATGCAGAATCCCCTGGTGGATATTATTGTCCACCCTGGTAACCCCTCTTTTGCCATTGATGCAGAGAAAGTCGTACAAGCATCGCTAGAACTGGGGATTCCCCTGGAAATAAACAACAGTTCTTTGGCCCCAACAGCAAGCCGCCAGGGAAGCTTGCACAATTGTAAGGAAATTGCCAGATTGGCCGCTCGCTACGGCTCCTTTATCTCTCTGGGAAGTGATGCTCACTGGGCACCCCTGGTGGGGAAGTTCCCGGAAGCCTACAACCTGATTCGTGAAGCCGGCATCAGGGAAGAGAAAGTTCTCAACACTTCCCTGGACCTGATTAAAAAGTTTCTGGGCGACAGAAAACAGGCCAAAGCCAACATCCGCTAGAGAGACCAATGTATTAAATTATCCACCCTCCTTATACTATTAGTGACCAGTGTCCGGTGTCCGGCCATCTGTATAAGTGACCAGAGTCCGGTGTCCAGTTAATTCACTGGTCACAGGTCACGGGTCACGGGTCACCGGTCACCGGTCACCGATTCCGGCCACAGGTCACAGATCACTGCCAACTAACAACTATCAACTGTCATCCAGACGACATCCGCTATCCGATTTCCGAAGTCCGATGAAAACCACTAGTAACTAGTAACTAATAACTAGTAACCAGTAACTAAACTGCTGCCAACTGCGAACTGACCGGGGAGGCTTTGCTCTGTGCAATTTATTGGTGACTATCATATGCATTCCACTTACAGTGACGGAAAGGCTACTGTAGCAGAAATGGTAGAAGCTGCTTATCATTGTAAGTTGTCTGAGGTTGGTATCTCTGACCATGGTCCCCGCAATATCGGAACAGGTGTAAAGAACAGCAGGGTTTTTTTGCGGGTAAAAGATGAATTAGAAAAGCTTGCGCCCAGATTTCCCGGTTTAAAAATGTTTGCCAGTGCCGAAGCAGATATTATCAGTCCTACCGGCGAACTGGACGTAAGTCAGGAAGTGATTAAGAACCTGGACTATCTGATTGTTGGTTTACATCCTTATGTCTTTCCCAAAGGATTAGCGGGGGTAGAATTTATTCTGGGAAACCAGGTGAAAAAATTTGTACCTTTACTGAGGGAAAAAATAATCAATCTCAATACCAAAGCGCTGGTAGAGGCCATTTACCAGTATGATGTTTGGACCATCAGCCATCCCGGCCTAAAAATGGAAATAGATATTGGGGAAGTGGCACGGGCTTGTATTAACCGGGATACAGCCTGGGAAATCAATGCAGGTCATAAACACCCCTCTTATAAAGACGTTTTGGCAGCAGCCCGCTCGGGGGTTGACTTCGTCGTCAATAGTGATGCCCATTTTCCGGAGAGTGTAGGTTGTCTGGATTATGGTTCCTGGGTCCTGGAAAAATGCGAAGTACCGGTGGAACGTGTGCGCAATGCCAAGAAACAGAATTAACAGTAAACAGTGAACTGCACCTTTTTTTGGAAGTAACGAGTCATACGTGACGGTCGCCCGGTGACCGGAGTCCGGCACCTGTGTAAGTGACCACAGTCCAGTGTCCGGCGATCTGTATAAGTGACCAGAGTCCAGTGTCCAGTGTCCGGTTAATTCACAGGTCACAGGTCACGGGTCACCGGTCACTGATTCCGGTTACCGGTCACTTTTTTGAATAGGGAGTGTAGATAAGCATGGACCAAAATAAAGAGTTTAGTTTTGTCATCATTACCGGGTTATCAGGTGCGGGGAAAACTCTGGCTGTCTGGTCCCTGGAAGACCTGGGATTCTTCTGTGTAGATAACTTACCGCCCGCCCTTATCCCTAAGTTTGCGGAGCTTTGCCAGCAGGCAGAAGGTCGCATTAACAAAGTTGCCCTGGTCATTGACATACGCGGCCGCAGGTTTTTTGATGACTTATTTCAGGCCCTGGATGAACTAAAAAAACAAGGTTATCCTTATGAGATTCTTTTTTTAGAGGCCAGCACCGAAGTACTGGTGAAACGTTTCAAGGAAACTCGCCGCCGTCATCCTTTATCCAGCCAGGGGCGTCTCTTGGAAGACATCCTCGTGGAACGGGAACGTTTGGAGGAAGTGCGGGGAATAGCCAATAAAATTATTGATACTTCGGAATTAAGTCCCACTCAATTAAAAAATCAGATCATTGAACTGTACGGTCCGGGCAACGAAAAAGTGCGCCTCCATATTACGGTCATGTCTTTTGGCTATAAGTATGGAATCCCCCTGGATTCGGACCTTCTCATCGATGTACGCTTTTTGCCTAACCCCTATTATCAAAAGGATCTCCAGTTGAAGACTGGATGTGACCCGGAAGTCCAGGAATATGTGTTCAAGTCACTCCTGGCTACAGAATTCTTAAATAAATATCACGATTTATTAAATTTCTTGCTGCCCCACTATGTCAGCGAGGGGAAGACCCATTTAGTCATCGCGGTAGGTTGCACCGGAGGCAAACACCGTTCAGTTGCTATTGCCAATCGCCTGGGTGAGGCCTTAGCCCAGAAAGATTATCAGGTTACGGTTCGCCACCGCGATCTTTACAAAAAAGGTGCAGGGGAGGAGCCCACATGAGTTTTTTTAAGTGGCTGTATCCCGGTTTAGGTATTAAGCGCTGGCTAGCCCTGGCCATTTTAGGTATTCTCCTGATCAGTGCCGGCATGGCCGTGGTTTTCCAGGGGGAAGTCCTGGGTTATGTGGAAAACAACCTAAGGAATATCACCAGCGAGCTTTTTGGCTATAGTGGCAGCGGCGTAAGCGGTATTGTTTTAGTAATCATGGGAATATTTGGTATAGTATACAGTTTTCGGGAAATAGTCAAATCCTTTGTCCGTGTGGCCTTCCCCGATTATCTCCATAGCCAGGTGAAAAACGCCTACCAGCGCCAGTATTTACGGAGAGGACCCCGCGTCGTGGTGATCGGCGGCGGCACAGGGCTATCCGTCCTTTTAAGAGGTTTAAAGCAGTATACCTCTAATATTACGGCCATCGTTTCAGTGACAGATGATGGTGGCAGTTCCGGGAAATTACGGGGACAGTTCGGTATTTTGCCTCCCGGTGATCTGCGCAACTGCTTAGTGGCTTTGGCCGATACGGAGCTGGCTATGGAAAAACTTTTCAATTACCGCTTTACCCAGGGGGAGGAACTGGCGGGGCACAGCCTGGGTAACTTATTGATTACGGCCATGGCTGACTTGTCCGGGAATTTCGAAACAGCCATTAAAGAGATGAGTAAAGTATTAGCCATCAGGGGCCGGGTTGTGCCTTCTACGTTGGCGGATATTGTGCTGGTGGCGGAATTACAGGATGGTTCGATGGTGAGGGGGGAGTCTGCCATTGCCCGCGTTAACAAACCCATCAAGCGAGTCTTTACCATACCTGATACCTACGAACCCAACCCGGAGGCCATTGAAGCCATTCTGGAGGCAGATGCCGTTATCCTGGGACCGGGTAGTCTTTATACCAGCATTATTCCTAATCTTTTGGTACCCGGGTTAGTGGAAGCGATACAGCAGTCCCAGGCGCTAAAGATTTATGCCTGTAATGTTATGACCCAACCCGGGGAGACCAGGGATTATACAGCCAGCGACCACCTGAAGGCTATTTATCGCCATTCTGCTCCCGGTCTGGTGGATTATATCATTGTCAACAACGAAAGGATCCCGGAGTACTTCAGTGAAAAGTATGCCCAGGAAGGGGCAAAGGGCGTGGAGGTGGATATGCATAAACTAAATAAGCTGAATGTAAAGATAATTGCCACACCTTTAATACAGGAAAGTAATTATATACGCCATAACTCAGAAAAACTGGCCAGGGTTATACTAAAACTAATCCTGGAGGAGAGAGGGCCCCGGTATGCCCCCAGTCTTATTGACCAGTACCTGCTGGCCGAGAGATTAAAAAAAGAAACCAGGTAAGAAACGATAATAAAGGGAGGGTTACAAGTGTCCTTCTCTACCCAAACTAAGGATGAACTTGCTCATATTTATACAGAAAAAAGATGCTGCCAGCTGGCTGAACTGGCGGCCCTTGTGCGTATGGACGGGACCATTTACATTAGTTCCGAACATAAGGTGGGGTTACAGGTAACAACGGAAAATGCCGCGGTGGCCAGGAAAATATTCCGTTTGCTCAAGAAGGTTTTCGCCCTTGAACCGGAAATCCGCGTGCAGCGCAAAACGCGCCTCAAGAAAAATAATATCTATAATGTGCGTCTCAACCCTCACCCCCAGATGAACAGCCTCTTACAGGAATTGGGCATTCTCGGGGAGGACGGTTCCATTCTTCCCGGTATTAAAAAATCCCTGGTAAAAAAACAATGCTGCCGTCGCTGTTACCTTAGGGGTATTTTCCTGGGGGCGGGTTCTGTCAACAGCCCGGAAGGAAATTACCATTTGGAGATTATCACCAGCAACTTGGAATATGCAGAGGACCTGGCCCGGTTAATTAACAGCTATGAGGGTTTACAGGCCAAGGTCAGCAGCCGCAAGAACTGGCACCTGGTTTACCTGAAAGAGAGTGAGCAGATTGTCTCTTTTCTCAATATTATTGGGGCTCACCAGGCACTCCTTAATTTTGAAAATGTACGTATCGTCAAAGGGATGCGCAATCAGGTTAACCGCCTGGTAAATTGTGAGACGGCTAATCTGAATAAAACCGTGAATGCGTCCTTAAGACAAATAGAGAATATTAAGCTCATCGATGACATGATAGGCATTGACAAATTATCACCCCGGCTGCGGCAAATTGCCCGCCTCCGTTTAGAAAATCCTGATACCAGTCTTAAAGAATTGGGAGAGATGATGGATCCTCCTGTGGGAAAATCCGGTGTCAATCACAGGATTCGTAAAATTGAAGAACTGGCAGAAGAATTAAGGGGGCGGATAAATACCATAAAACCATAAAAAAATATAAAGTTAATATAGTGTTTTACCATGATTTTTTAGTATAATGATAAGAGTAGGTAGATGCGAGGGGTTGGAGGTGAAAATCATGGCACACGTTATTAGTGATGAGTGCTTGTCTTGCGGCGCTTGCGAAAGCCAATGTCCCGTTGGTGCTATCAGTGAGGGTGACGGTAAATTCGTTATCGATGCTGAAAAATGTACTGATTGTGGCTCTTGTGCCGAAGTTTGCCCTGTAGGTGCTATTTCTCAAGGTTAATAAGCATAAAAAAAGCGTGACCGATTAGGTCACGCTTTTTTTATGCTTATAGTTGGTAGTTGGTAGAATTTTATCGTATCACGTTAACCGTTATTAAGGACTACAGGGTGCAACTATAATACGGTTCACGGTTCACGGTTAACGGTTTACGTTCATCGGGTAGCGGGTGGCGACTAAAAATGTCGGAAGTCGGAAATCGGATATCGGACATTGGAAATGCTAGTGACTATTGCCCGATAAGGTTTATAATATTGAATAGTGAATAGAAAAGGCGGTGAGTGTGTGCGGCGACTGCGAGTATTCCCGGTAGAGGGATATAATTCTCTACAGCATTGGACAAAGTTCTGTTCACCCTGGAAAGTAATAAAAAATTTTCTTATCATCCAGCTTTGCCGGTATTCGCCGTCTTTGGAGTTAAAGAGTCTTTTGGCCCGAAGTTTCTTAGGCATGAAAGTGGGTAAAGGTGTTTCCTGGGGGCTCATGGCCATGGTGGATGTATTTTGGCCGGAACTCATAACCATTGGCGATAATACCATTATTGGGTATAATTCGACGATCCTCTGTCATGAATTCCTGATTAAAGAACTCCGTTTGGGGACCGTAGAAATAGGCGCCAATGTCATGATCGGCGCCAATGCCACCATTTTACCCGGTGTCAAGATTGGTGACGGCGCCGTGGTGGCCGCGGGTTCACTGGTTAACAGGGATGTGCTGGCCGGTGAGTTTGTCGCTGGCGTACCTATCAAAACTTTACACAGTTCAGCGGGAGGAAAAGATGCTGCATCATAAAAACCTGATGACCTGGGGGAGAGAAATACTTTTTCATCCTCTGTTCATGAAGACCCTAATTGTTATCAACCTGCTTGGCTCCGTTTATGGCTATTACTGGTACCGGGAGCAGCTGGCAAACACCCCTTTTATCTACTGGATCTTCACGCCTGATTCTCCCTTGTCCACTACCCTTTTAGCATTATCCTTGCTCTTTTTACTTTACGGCAAAAGAACCCCCTATTTGTCTTATTTAGCCTGTGCTACCACCATCAAGTACGGACTGTGGGCTGTTTTCGTAAACTCCCATTACTGGTATGTCTCCGGGCAGTGGCACTGGGAGGAGGTTATGCTCTGGGTGAGCCACCTGGGCATGGCCATTGAAGGGTTTCTCTATCTTCTTTACCTGCTGCCTGACTACAAAGTTTGGGGAGCCGTCAGTCTTTGGCTGATATTTAACGATTATGTAGATTATGTGTGGAAGCTTCATCCCTATCTGTACCTGGAAGAACAACTGGCAACGGTAGAGGTCTTTGCCTATGGTTTGACCACCGTTATTATTCTGGGTACCTTAGTACTAATGTTCGTAGGAAGAAAACGGTTAAAAAATGGTACTGCTGGATAACTATTTCGCCACGTAAATCTCTGAATTTTGCAGGAGATTGTCTTTTCTAAGAGAATCTATTGTTATAACGATTTTAAAAAATGTTAAGGTGGTTCTGGAAAGGAGGTAGGAGGATGAGTTTGGGCTTTGGTTTGAACCTTGAACAGACCCAAAAATTGATTATGACACCTGAACTGCGCCAGGCTATCAAAATTCTCCAACTGTCTTCTTTAGAATTAACTGACTACGTCAATCAGATCATTTTAGAAAATCCTCTCATTGAAGCCCGGGAAGAAGACTATAATTTTCCCGAACCAAAAGAGAAAAAATCTAGCGAGGTCGACTGGGAAGATTATATTGAAGAAATGAGAAACCTGCCGGAACGCCCTATGGCTGTGGAGGCCAAACAGGAATTTACCTTTGAAAATATGGTAACCCGTGGGGTGAGTTTGCAGGAGTATCTTCTCTCTCAATTAGGGTTAATCCGGTTAAAATCAAGTGAAGAGGCAATGGCGCGCTACCTGATTGGCAATATTGATACTACCGGTTACCTGGCCGTTACTTTGGAACAGGCTGCCCGGGATTTACGGAAAAAAGTTTCTGAGATTGAAAAGATTCTTCATCTGGTACAAAGCCTGGACCCACCAGGTGTGGGCGCCCGTGACCTCCGGGAATGTCTTCTCCTGCAGCTCAAACAAAAAGGTCTTTTGAATGAGGAATTAACCCGGTTGGTGCAGAATCATCTGGAAGATATTGGTGCCGGCAAGCTCCAGCGTATTGCCCAGGCCCTCGATATTACTGTGGGAAGAGCACAAGAACTGGCTGATATGATCAAGAGCTTAAATCCCAAACCGGGGGCTTCTTTCGGGGGAGAGGAAGAAATTCGCTATATCGTGCCCGATGTTTTAGTACAACGGGTGGAGGACGAGTATATTATCCTGGTGAACGACACGAATATTCCTCGCCTTACCATTAACCAAACCTATACCTCTATCTTGCATAAAAACAGTAAAGTCGATGAAGATACCCGTAATTTTGTAGAAGGGAAACTGAACCAGGCTTTATGGTTGATTCGTAGTATTGAACAAAGACGAATGACCATCTATCTCGTCAGCCGGGCTATCGTCACAATGCAAAGGGAATTTTTTGATAGAGGGGTCAAATATTTACGGCCACTTACCCTGAAACAAATAGCGGAAGAAGTCGGGGTCCATGAATCCACTGTCAGCAGGGCTACCGCCAATAAATATATGCAGACCCCCCAGGGAATTTTTGAATTTAAATTTTTCTTTTCTTCTGGCCTTAATACCAATAAGGGGGAATGTGCTTCCTCCGAAAGTATTAAGAGTATTATCTCCGACATTATTAAGGAAGAGGATATCACCAGGCCTTACAGTGATCAAAAAATAGCTGACATCCTCCAAGAGCGTGGTGTAAAAATTGCCCGCCGAACGGTAACAAAGTACCGGGAGGAATTAAGTATTCCCAGTGCGGGCCAGCGTAAAAGGTACTAAGTAGGAATTATAAAATATTTCATAATCAACAAAACTCTGTCAACAAAAACTCTTGTCAGTGCATGAAATTTTTGTTAAAGTATAACTGGGGATAATCCCCAGTTATTTTAATTCCGCACCGGGACCCTGAATGATACGGCGGGACACAAATAGTCCCTGCCAAGGGGAGATTTTCTTGAGCGATTTGATAGATATTCTGAAGAGATTCACTCCGGAAATTATAGATTTACTGGAAAGAAGGTATAATATACTTCGAACCATAAGTTATGCCCAGCCTGTAGGACGCCGTCTTTTAGCGGAACAGCTGTCGCTGGGGGAAAGAGTTGTTCGGGGTGAAATAGATTTTCTCAAAGGGCAGCAGCTTCTCTTATCTGATGCAGCGGGTGTTCGTTTAACCCCGGAATGTGAGCTGTTGATCCCGGAGTTGGCTTCCCTGGTACATAAATTACGTGGCTTAATTCCCCTGGAAGTATACCTGGCCGAAAAAATGGGATTAGACAGGGTACATATTGTGCCCGGTGATATTGACCAGGATCCTAAAGTTCTTAAAGAGCTGGGTAAACTTGCCGGACGTTTTATCCGCGATGTAGTGCAGGATGACTGGGTCATTGCTGTAACTGGAGGGACAACAATGTCTGAGGTGGCCCATCATATACCCCCGATGGTGCCTGGGAAGAACAGGGTTCTGGTGGTCCCTGCCCGGGGTGGTTTGGGTGAACAGGTAGAAATCCAGGCCAATACTATTGCGGCTGGGATAGCCCAAAGGTTAGGTGCTTCCTACAGGCTGCTCCATGTACCCGATAACTTGCATGGTGATAAGATGGAAAACCTTTTAACTGATGTGCGGGTACAGGAGATTATCTCCTTGAATAAAGGTGCTAATCTTCTAATCCATGGGATCGGTGTTCCCGAAGAAATGGCCCAGCGCAGGGGGATAGACTGGCAGGAATTTTTACGGCAAGCTCCCCGGTTACCTGTGGGTGAAGCTTTTGGCTATTATTTTGCCGAAGACGGCTCTGTGGTAGGGGTTACGCCTACCGTTGGTCCTAAATTGGAGGACCTGGTGAAGTTAAATATGGTGATGGCGGTGGCCGGTGGTAAGAGTAAGGCCCAAGCCATAATGGCTGTTGTCAAACGCGGTTTTATTGATGTCTTAATTACTGATCAGGGTGCCGCTGAAGCCATGCAGCAGCGCCTGGCAGAGGCTGGTTCCCAGTTCTCAGCAGTTTAGTTACTAGTTACTAGTTGCTAGTTACTAGTGGTTTTCATTGGACTTCGGAAGTCGGATAGCGGATATCGTCTGCTGTTTACGGTTCACTGTTCATGTTCCATAGTTCACAGTTTCCGGTCACAGGTTACCGGTTACCAAAAACAACTATCAACTAAGGATAGAGGAGGAAGGAAAATGGTAAAAGTAGGAATTAATGGTTTTGGACGTATTGGGCGCAATGTTTTTCGCGCCGCACTGGGAAATAAGGACATCGAAATTGTGGCAGTCAATGATTTAACCGATGCAAAGACATTGGCTCATTTGCTGCAGTACGACTCGGTCCACGGCAGATTCCCCGGTAAGGTGGAAGCTAAAGGGGACAGTATTATCGTTGACGGCCTGGAAATTAAAGTCCTGGCGGAAAAAGACCCTGCCCAGCTCCCCTGGGGCCAATTAGGCGTGGACATTGTCGTAGAATCCACAGGACGTTTTACTGATGGAGAAAAGGCTAAAGCCCACCTGCAAGCCGGTGCGAAAAAGGTAATTATTTCCGCACCAGCCAAAGGTGAAGATATCACTATCGTTATCGGTGTTAATGAAGACAAATATAATCCTGCCGAACATCATGTTGTTTCCAATGCTTCTTGTACTACTAACTGTCTTGCTCCTGTTGTTAAGGTTCTCCACGATAAGTACACTGTAAAGCGTGGGATGATGACTACAGTTCACTCCTACACCAATGACCAGCAAATCCTCGACCTCCCCCATAAAGACTTGAGAAGAGCCAGGGCTGCAGGACTTTCCATTATACCTACCACTACCGGTGCAGCTAAAGCCGTAGCCTTGGTTCTTCCCGAGTTGAAAGGTAAACTCAACGGTTTTGCTATGAGGGTTCCTACACCCAATGTTTCCGTAGTAGACCTGGTAGCGGAACTGGGACAAAATGTCACTGTGGAAGAAGTAAACGCCAGCCTCAAGGAAGCGGCAGAAGGGCCCCTCAAAGGTATTCTGGCTTATTCCGATGAGCCCCTGGTATCCAGAGATTACAATGGGGACAGTCACTCCTCCATTGTTGATGGCCTCTCCACCATGGTTATCGAAGGTAATATGGTGAAAGTGGTGGCCTGGTATGATAACGAGTGGGGTTATTCCTGCAGAGTGGTCGACCTGGCTGCTTTAATGGGCAAAAAACTCTAATAAACTGGCAAAGTATCGAGTATCGAGTATTAAGTGACCGGAGTCCAATGTCGCGAGTCCAGTATCTATATGGGTGACCGGAGCCCGGTGACCGGAGTCCAGTTAATTACCGGTCACTGGTCACTGATTCTGGTCACGGGGCACCGGTCACTGTTACCTATTTTATCCACTCGTCACTCGTTATTTTTTTGAGGAGGATTGTTAGGATGAATAAAAAAACCATCAGGGATATTGATGTAACCGGTAAAAGGGTACTGGTCCGTGTGGACTTTAACGTTCCCCTGCAGGATGGCAAAATTACCGATGATACCCGGATCACCGAAGCTTTACCTACAATCAAATATTTAAAGGAAAAAGGGGCAAAAACTATCCTGGTCACCCATGTGGGCAGGCCTAAAGGAAAGGTGGTGCCGGAAATGGGTGTAGCCCCTATCGTCAAGCATTTATCCTCCCTTTTAGGTGAAGAGGTTTTATATGCTGCCGACTGCGGAGGTCCTGAATCCGTCAATGCCGTGGAGAGAATGAACTCAGGGCAGGTACTGCTCCTGGAAAATGTGCGCTTTTATGCCGGGGAAGAGAAAAACGATCCCGAATTAGCCAGAACACTGGCCCAGCTGGCCGATGTTTATGTCAATGATGCCTTTGGTACAGCCCACCGAGCCCATTCATCCACGGAAGGCGTGGCTCACTTCTTGCCGGCAGTAGCAGGGTTTCTCATGGAAAAGGAACTTAAAGCGCTGTCGGAAGCCTTACATAATCCGGCTAAACCCTTTGTGGCCATTTTAGGAGGAGCCAAAGTTTCCGATAAAATTGCGGTGATGGAAAATCTCCTTGATAAGGTCAACTATCTCCTGGTAGGCGGCGGGATGGCCAATACCTTCCTCAAAGCCCAGGGTTATGCCATGGGTAAATCCCTGGTAGAAACAGATAAACTGGATGTGGCCGCCCAAATCTTGAAAAAGGCTGCCGGGCTGGGTGTAGAAATCATTCTTCCCCAGGACATGGTGGTAGCTGACAAATTTGCCGCTGATGCCCAGGCTAAGGTTGTTCCTGTCAATGAAATACCCGAAGAGTGGATGGCCCTGGACATTGGTCCTGCCACCATCCAGAAATTTGCCCATACTATCCAAAAAGCCCAGACAGTGGTTTGGAATGGTCCCCTGGGGGTTTATGAATTCGAGAAATTTGCTGTCGGGACTAACCAGATAGCTGCTGCTGTAGCTTCGGCTAAAGGAAAAACCATTATTGGCGGCGGTGACGTGGTAGCTGCAGTGGAAAAGGCTGGTGTGGCGGAACGGATCTATCACATTTCCACTGGCGGCGGCGCCTCACTGGAGTTCTTGGAAGGGAAGGTACTGCCGGGTGTAGCTGCCCTTCAGGATAAGTAAGGAGGATACTATGCGTAAACCAATCATTGCGGCAAACTGGAAAATGCATAAAACCCTGCGGGAAGCTGAGAACTTTGCCGCTCAGTTTCCCGCAGAGCAAGACCTTTATCAACAGGTAGACGTGGTAATTTGTCCTCCTTTTACTGCCTTACAGGTTGTGGGTGAAGCCTTGCGCGGTACAGGCTTAAAACTGGGAGCCCAGAATCTTTATCCGAGAGACCAGGGTGCCTTTACGGGGGAAATCTCTCCCCTGATGCTCAAAGATTTAGGCTGCAGTTATGTTATTCTCGGACATTCCGAACGGAGACAAATCTTACAAGAGGATAACAAATTTATTAATGAAAAAATTAAATCTGCCCTCAAACATGGTCTTACTCCCATCCTGTGTGTAGGGGAAACCTTAAAAGAAAGAAAAGAAGGTCAAACGGAGACAATTTGCGGGAACCAGCTTTTAGGCTGTTTGGCAGACCTGGAAAAAGAGGACGTAAGCAAACTGGTTATCGCCTATGAACCTATTTGGGCTATTGGCACCGGTGTCAATGCCAGCCCGGAAGATGCTGAAAAAACCATTGCCTTTATCCGGGATTTCCTGGCCTGGCAGTATGGCCTGGAGACGGCAGAGCAAATCAGGATTCAATACGGGGGTAGTGTAAAGCCCGATAATATTAAGGAACTCATGAAACAAAAAAATATTGACGGAGTCTTAGTGGGCGGGGCCAGTTTAGAGGTTGAATCCTTCTTCAGCATTGTCCAGGGGGCAGTAAGATAGGAGTGACAGCATGCCATATAAACCAGTAATGTTAGTAATATTAGACGGGTGGGGCATTTCCGACTGCCAGGTAGGTAATGCCATTGCTTTGGCCAATAAACCCTGTTATAACAGATTGATTGATAAATACCCCAGCGCTGTTTTAGAAACTTCAGGTGAGGCTGTAGGTTTACCGGAAGGCCAGATGGGTAATTCCGAAGTGGGTCACTTGAATATTGGCGCCGGGCGCGTAGTCTACCAGGAACTGACACGGATTAACCGGGCCATCCGCCAGGGGGAATTAGCCCATAACCCTGTTCTTAAAGAGGCTATGGAGACGGCAAGGGAAAGGAATAAAGCCCTTCACTTGATGGGCCTCCTTTCTGACGGAGGGGTGCACAGCCATATCGATCATCTTTTTGCTTTGCTGGATATGGCCAAAGCCCAGGGTGTAGAAGAGGTATACGTTCATGCTATTTTAGACGGCAGGGATGTACTGCCGGCCAATGCTAAGGAATATATTGTAGCCCTGGAGAAGAAGATGCAGGAATTAAATCTAGGGAAGATTGCCACTGTCAGTGGGCGCTATTACACCATGGACCGGGATAACCGCTGGGAGCGTGTGGAAAAAGCTTACCGCGCCATGGTGGCAGGAGAAGGCATTAAGGCCTGTCTGGCCCTGGAAGCTGTTGAGAAGGCCTACAGCTTGAAGATTACCGACGAATTTGTGGAACCTACAGTGATCGTCGATGATAAAGGCGAACCTGTAGGCAGGGTAAAGGCCGGCGATGTGATGATTATGTATAATTTCCGTGCCGACCGGGCCCGGGAGATTTCCCATGCTTTCACTGATGAGGTGTTTGAACCTTTTGCCCGCCCCTGTGGTTACCTGAATCTCCATTATGTTTGTTTTACCCAGTATGATATAACCATCAATGCCCCGGTGGCCTATCCGCCTCAGGATCTGGCCAATACCCTGGGAGAGGTCGTGAGTAAAGCGGGGCTCCAGCAGTTAAGAATCGCCGAGACGGAAAAATATGCCCATGTAACTTTCTTCTTCAACGGTGGAATAGAGGAAGCTTATCCCGGGGAGGAACGGATTCTCATTCCCTCACCTAAAGTAGCCACATATAACCTGAAGCCGGAAATGAGCGCATGTGAGATTTCGGAAAAAGTCCTGGAAAGAATACACGAAAAGGAATATGATTTAATTGTCTTAAACTATGCTAATCCGGATATGGTTGGTCATACCGGACAGCTAGAGGCAGGAATAAAAGCTATTGAAACTGTTGACTACTGCCTGGACATGATTATTGGACCCATTGTGGACAAGGGTGGAGCAATCCTTATCACTGCCGACCATGGTAATGCGGAACAGATGGAAGATAAGTTAACAAACCAGCCCCTTACTTCCCATACTTCCAATATGGTACCCGTAATCTTGGTGGGGAAAGGCACGGAAAACCTGAAATTACGCCACGGAGCCCTGAAAGATGTGGCTCCTACCATCTTAGACCTGATGGGACTACCCAAACCCCCCGAAATGACGGGGGAGAGTCTCATTGTACGTTAACGATTTCCGCTTTCCGACTTCCGATATTTTATACGATTTCCGATATCCGCTTTCCGTTATCCGATATCCGAGGAGTGTACAAAAAAATCTGCTAGGAAGATGTTAAAATCTGTTGTCGGATGTCAGTAAACGGGGGCATCCGTCTCTACCAACTACCCACTAATAACTAGCAACTAGTAACTAGTAACTTAACAAGGAGGAATACCCATGAGCATTATCGTTGATATTTATGCTAGAGAAATCCTGGATTCCCGGGGCAATCCCACGGTGGAAGTCGATGTTACCCTGGAGGACGGGTCTTTTGGCCGTGCTGCCGTACCTTCCGGCGCTTCCACCGGCGCTTACGAAGCCGTGGAACTAAGAGATGACGACCAGGGACGTTTCCTGGGCAAAGGGGTCATGAAGGCCGTAACCAACGTGAATACCATTATTGCACCTGCCTTGATGGAAGTCGATGCCTTGGATCAGGTGGGTATTGACCAGATACTCTTAGAACTGGACGGCACGCCTAATAAAGGCAAACTGGGCGCCAATGCTGTCCTGGGTGTATCCATGGCCGTGGCTAAAGCAGCAGCAAACTTTGTGGGATTACCCTTATACCGCTACATTGGCGGGGCCAATGCCAAAGAACTGCCCGTTCCCCTTATGAACATTCTTAACGGCGGCAAACATGCCGATAACAACGTGGATATCCAGGAATTCATGGTTGTACCCATGGGGGCGGGATCCTTTGCCGAAGCCCTGCGCATGGGGACGGAAGTGTTCCATAATTTGAAAAGCGTGTTAAAGAAGAAAGGCTATAACACTGCTGTAGGCGATGAAGGAGGCTTTGCACCTAACCTCAGTTCCAACGAGGAAGCCCTGGAGGTAATTGTTGAGGCCATCCATAAAGCCGGTTATAAGCCCGGTGAAGATGTGTTCTTGGCCCTGGATGTGGCTGCTACGGAACTGTTTAAAGACGGCGCATACCACCTGGCGGGAGAAGGATTGAGTATGACTTCCGCCCAGATGGTGGAGTATTACAGCAATTTGGTGAAAAAATATCCTATCATCTCTATTGAAGACGGTTTATCAGAAGATGACTGGGATGGCTGGAAGATGATGACCGATACCCTGGGCAAGAAAATCCAAATAGTAGGCGACGACCTCTTTGTCACTAATACCGAAAAGCTGGCCAAGGGAATTAGCATGGGTGTAGCCAATAGTATATTGGTGAAGGTGAACCAGATCGGTACCATTACGGAAACCCTCAATACCATTGAAATGGCTAAAAAGGCAGGATATACCGCCATTATCTCCCACCGCTCAGGGGAGACGGAAGATGTGACCATTGCCGACCTGGCCGTAGCCGTGAATGCGGGCCAAATCAAGACCGGTGCCCCATCCCGTACCGACAGGGTAGCGAAATACAACCAGCTTCTCCGTATTGAGGAAGAACTGGACGAAGCCGCTATTTTCAGAGGACGCAGCGCGCTCTATAATTTGAGAAACGTTAACCTTTAACCGACTCATAGGGCAGTATAATACTGCTCTATGTTTTTTTTATTGCTTTTATTAAAACATGTAATTTGGATACAATAGATAATACAGGAAATTTATTCATTATAAACGGTTAACGTGAGACGGTTAACGGTGAACGTTAGGGAAAACAACGTTGTCTAGCGTTTCGCTATGTGATAAAATATCAATGTTGATTTGTGGAGGGGGTGTCCTGATGAAAACAGTTATTATCGCTCTTCAAGTGCTAGCATCCATCGGCGTTATAGCTACTGTCTTACTGCAATCCGGTAAGAGCGCCGGTCTGTCAGGGTCTATTGCCGGTGGCGCTGAAACTTTGCTAGGTGGTAAGAAGAAAGGCCTAGATGAACTGTTGAGCAAATTGTCAACAATCTCAGCTATTGCCTTTATGCTGTTAACTTTATTAATTTCCCTGTTTTAATTTAGAGAGAGATTTTAAGGAGGAAGGAAAGTAATGAACTTTACATTTTGGGCACCTCTGGCAGGGGTGGTTGCGCTTTTTTTTGCCTTCTATCTGGCAAACCGCATTAACAGTGTGAGTGCTGGTAATAAGACAATGGAAGAAATCGCCCATGCTATACATGAAGGTGCCATGGCTTTTTTATTCCGGGAGTATAAAACCCTGGTAGTGTTCGTGGCCGCTTTAGCCGCAGTCATCTTTGTAGCCGGGATTATGACCCATGGGGCGGAAAGCCTGCAGCCTGAAACCGCTGTTGCTTTTGTTATCGGTGCAATCTGTTCTGTCTTGGCCGGTTATATCGGTATGAACGTGGCTACCAAAGCCAATGTCCGGACAGCCAATGCCGCTCAGGAAAGTGCTAACAAGGCCTTAGGCATTGCTTTCTCCGGCGGGGCTGTTATGGGTATGTCCGTGGTTGGACTTGGACTCGTTGGTTTAGGTATTGTTACCTTTTTATTTGATAACCCCAACGTGGTAAACGGTTTTGCCCTGGGGGCCAGCTCTATCGCCCTTTTCGGCCGTGTGGGCGGTGGTATTTATACAAAAGCCGCTGACGTAGGGGCTGACCTGGTAGGTAAGGTAGAAGCGGGAATCCCAGAAGACGATCCCCGGAACCCCGCCGTTATCGCTGACAACGTCGGTGACAACGTGGGTGACGTGGCCGGCATGGGTGCTGACCTCTTTGAATCTTATGTTGGTTCGATCATTGCAGGTATGGCTCTGGCTGTATCCTTAGGTTTAGGACGAAATGGTATCATTCTTCCCTTATTAATTGCTGCTGCCGGCATTTTGGCTTCTATTATCGGTACCTTCTTTGTCAAGACTGATGAAGGAGCCAATGCCGCTAAAGCTTTGAGCATGGGTACCCTGGTGGCTAGCATCTTATCCGTTATCGCTACTTACTTCCTGACCACTAATCTTTTACCTGCCACTGGTAAAGTTACCGGTATGGGCGTCTTTATCGCTACCGTAGCCGGTCTGATTGCCGGTGTATCTATCGGTAAGATTACAGAATACTATACTTCCGGTGACTTTAATCCCGTTAAAGAAATTGCCAAGGCTTCCCAGACGGGTACGGCTACTAACATCATTGCCGGTATCGCCATTGGTATGGTAAGTACAGCAGCTCCCGTTATTGTTACTGTTATAGCTATCTTAATCGCCTTTAAGTTCGCCGGTCTGTACGGTATCGCCCTGGCAGCAGTGGGCATGCTGTCTACCACAGGAATGGTTGTGGCCGTAGACGCTTATGGTCCTATTGCCGACAATGCCGGTGGTATCGCCGAGATGTCTCATCTGGATCCCAAAGTAAGAAAGATTACGGATGCTTTAGATGCCGTAGGTAACACTACCGCTGCTATCGGTAAAGGTTTTGCCATCGGTTCTGCCGCCTTAACCGCTTTAGCTCTTTTCTCAGCTTACACAACAGCTGCCGGTATCACCAACATCGACCTCTTAAATCCTGCTGTGGTAGCCGGTCTCTTTATCGGCGGCATGCTTCCTTACCTCTTCTCCGCTATGACCATGCAAGCCGTTGGACGAGCCGCCTTTGACATGATTGAAGAGGTAAGAAGACAATTTAAGACTATCCCTGGCCTCATGGAAGGCAAAGCCAAACCCGACTATGCTAACTGTGTGCGGATTAGTACGGGTGCTGCTTTAAGAGAAATGATTCTTCCCGGCTTATTGGCCGTTATTGCGCCTATCTTTGTTGGTCTCATGCCCGGTTTGGGTAAAGAAGCTTTGGGTGGACTCTTGGCCGGTGCCCTCGTATCGGGTTTCCTCTTAGCCATCATGATGGCTAATGCCGGCGGTGCCTGGGATAACGCCAAGAAGTATATTGAAGCCGGCAACTATGGCGGCAAGGGTTCTCAAGCCCACGCTGCAGCCGTTTCCGGTGATACCGTAGGTGACCCCTTCAAAGATACCTCCGGACCTTCCATCAACATCTTGATCAAGCTGATGACCATTGTTTCTCTGGTCTTTGCACCATTGTTTATGTAAAATAAAGAGCCTGGCTCTCAACGGAGTCGGGCTTTTGTTTTGTCATACGACTTCCGATATCCGACATCCGATTTATTGGTGACCGGAGCCCAGTGTCCGGTGTCCGGCACCTGTGTAAGTGACCGGAGCCCAGTGTCCGGTGTCCGGTTAATTCACTGGTCACAGGTCACGGGTCACCGATTCCGGTCCCCGGTCATCGGTCACGGATCACTGCCAACTAACAACTACCAACTAACAACTGGTTGGCTCGCCAACTCCCGCGCTTTGGTATATAATAAAAAGAAGTGCAGCTGGTAATAGGAGGTAGAAGCTATGGAATATCGTCCGTTAGGGAAAACAGGCTTAAAGGTTTCCTTAATGGGCTTTGGGGGCATCCCCATTCAAAGGGTCTCCCGGGAAGAAGCCAAGGAAATAATTACGGCGGCCATAGAGAGAGGTATTAACTTTTTTGATTCGGCTCGTGGTTATACGGACAGTGAAAACAAGATAGGACAAGCCGTTAAAGGAAAAAGAGATAAAGTAATTCTCGCCACCAAAACCATGGCCCGTACCTATGAGCAAATGACAGCGGATATTGATAAAAGCCTTCGAGAATTTGGCGTTGACTATATTGACCTCTACCAGTGTCATAATGTGAAATCCCAGGAAGACCTGGATAAAATACTGGCCCCCGGGGGTGCCATGGAAGCCCTGGATGATGCTAAAAAAGCAGGGAAAATCGGTCATCTTGGAATTACCGGCCATAGAGCCCCCGTTGTGGTGGCAGGGGTAAAAACAGGTAAGTTTGCCACGGTCCAGTTTCCTTTTAATTTCATCGAACGTGCAGCGGAAGAAGAACTTTTTCCTTTAGCGCGGGAAATGAAAATGGGCATTATTGTTATGAAGCCTCTGGCCGGCGGCGCTTTTACGAAACCCCAATTGGCCTTGCGTTTCCTATTACAGCAAAATGTCAGCGCCATCATACCGGGAGTGGATTCCCTGGAACAGGTGGAGCTCAATGTTGGGCTAGCTACCGAAAAAATCCCCCTTTCTCCGGAAGAACTTGAGTATCTTATCAAGGAAGCAAAGGAAATAGGGGAACGTTTCTGCCGCCGCTGCGAATATTGTAAACCATGTCCACAAAATCTCGATATGCCTACTTATTTCATTTTACATGGCTACTATGAACGGTATGGGTTGCCTGACTGGGCACGGGAACGTTACCAATCCCTGGGCGTGAAAGCCAATGCCTGTGAAGACTGCGGTTTGTGTGAAACCCGCTGCCCCTATAACTTGCCTATTCGTGAGATGCTGAAAAAAGTCCATCGAGATCTAGGCTAGGAGGTACACTATGGCCATTGTCCACCGTAATGCCCAACCCTTCTTTTATGACGGAAAAAAGGCCATGTGTCTTTTGGTGCATGGCTTCACCGGATCGCCTTCGGATATGCGGGTCCTGGGAGAATACCTCAAGGGGAAGGGTTATGGCGTGTCTTGTATACTTCTGCCGGGACACGGTACATCGCCGGAGGATATGGAGAAAACAGCCTGGCCTCAGTGGTACCGGGCTGTAGAAGATGAGTACCTGAGACTGAAAGCGATATATTCCCCTGTTATTCCCATTGGTCTATCCATGGGGGGGATTTTGTCTCTTCACCTGGCGGCTCAACATGGGGTACCGGGGCTTGTCGCCTTAAGCTCTCCCATATTTATCGGCAACCGGAAAGCTTATCTGGCACCGCTCTTGCAGTTTATTTATAAATACCACGGTAAACCCGTTGCCGTCGAACAGTGGCGAAAGGAACTTGAAGAAGGGCACTTCTACTACACCACAACTCCGGTTAAGCCCCTGGTTTCCTTGCTGGCTCTCATACGCATGGTCAAAAAGGAGTTGTCCCAGATCAAGGCCCCGGCTTTGATTATGCAATCATGGAAGGATGGCACCGTTAACCCTAGAAGCGCTCAATATATATATGACAACCTGAGTAGTGACGATAAAGAACTTATCTGGCTGGAGAAATCAGGGCATGTGATAACTTTAGGCCAGGAAAGAGAACAGGTTTTCCAGGCCGTGGAAAAGTTTATCCAAAAAATCGCCGGGAATATGGAGGTACATTAATGGAGCTGTCATATGATCATTACTGCTTTGGCTGTGGGGAACATAATCCCCATGGACTTAAATTAAAATTTACTTACGATGGGACAAACATTAAGACGACTTTTGTCCCTGGAGAAGTGCACCAGGGCTATCCCGGTATCATGCACGGCGGTATTACCAGTACAATCCTGGACGAGGTTATGTCCCGCTGCATCAATGTTCTCGGATATATTGCAGTGACAGCACGTTTGGAAGTTCGTTTCCGGGAGAGTATTCCCTTACATACTCCTGTTACCTTTGAAGCCTGGATTGTAAACAGAAAAAGGAATTTGGTTGATACGGAAGCCCGGGCCCTTTTATCTGACGGAAAAGTAGTAGCGGAAGCCCAGGGAAGATTCGTGATCATCCAGGAGCAATCTTCCCCCACAGGCCATCCACAGCAAACGTGAACAGTGAACCGTGTCCCGTGAACAGCAGACGCATCCAGCGAAGTTTATCGCCACCCGCTACCCGTTGCCCGTTACCCGAATTTAACGTTTGCATCGGGAAGCGGGATTCGGGAAACGGGAAGCGTAGAACAATACTAACAACTACCAACTAACAACTAAATTTGGAGGGAAATTGCAACAATGATGAAGCGTGAAGAGGCATTGCAAGTGTTAGGCCAGTACATTTCCAATAAGAACCTTTTAAAGCACATGTATGCGACAGAAGCAGTCATGGGCGCCCTGGCCAAGCATTTTGGCGAAGATGAAGCAGCCTTTAGAATGGCTGGACTTATGCATGATATTGATTATGATGAGACAAAAGACGATCCGGCCCGCCACAGCCTGGTAGGAGGAGAAATTTTGGAGAGATTGGGTTTCCCGGAAAATGTAGTTTACGCCGTGAAATGTCACAACGAGTATCACGATCTGCCCCGGACAACCCTCATGGACAAAGCTTTATATGCTACGGATCCTTTAACCGGCCTTATTGTAGCGGGAGCATTAATTCATCCCGAGAAGAAACTTGCGCCTATTGATGTTAATTTTCTTGTCAACCGTTTTTACGAAAAGTCTTTTGCCCGCGGCGCCAATCGGGAACAAATTGCGTCGTGTTCTGAATTGGGTTTAAGCCTTGAAGAATTTATTGCCATTGGCCTGGAAGCCATGAAAGGTATTCATAAAGAACTGGGGTTATAATAAGATCGGCATTTGGTATTTTACTTAAAAATGGGTAGTATATAAATATCTATCCATTTTTTGCATTAAGGAGATTGAAACGATGATTACCAGAGAAGAATTGCTTGAATACATGTGGCACAACTCTTATAAACCCATGACTGCCGATGAGTTGATCATGCAGCTGGAAATTACTGAAGTGGCTGAATTTAGCGCTATGTTGAAAGCCATGGAGGAAAAAGGCGAGATTATACTTAACCGTAAAGGGCGTTACGGGATTCCCCAAAGGATGAACCTCAGTGTGGGGCGGATCCAGGGTCATGCTAAGGGTTTTGCTTTTCTCATTCCTGATAACCCCCTGGAACAGGATGTCTTTATTAAAAATGAAGACCTCCAGGGTGCTATGCACAATGACCGTGTCATTGTGCGTCTTCACCGTCATCTCGAAGACGGACGAAAAAGAGAAGGGGAAGTTATCCGGATCCTGCAGCGGGCCAATGAACAGGTGGTGGGTACCTTTGAAAGCAGCAAGTATTTCGGTTTTGTGGTTCCTGATGATAAGCGCCTGGGCATGGACATCTTTATTCCCAAAAACGAGACAGCAGATGCCCGTGACGGTGACAAAGTGGTGGTCCAGATTACCAGATGGCCCGAGCCCCGACGTAATCCTGAAGGAAAAGTAATAGAAGTTTTAGGGCATAAAAATGACCCGGGAACCGATATTTTATCCATAGTTCGTAAATACCAGCTTCCTGAGGCTTTCCCTGAGGAAGTTCTGGCCGCGGCGGAAAAAGTACCGTTGACCATTGCCCAAGAAGAAATTAAAGGGCGGCGCGATCTTCGTCATCTGCCCATGGTGACCATCGACGGCGAGGATGCCAAGGATTTAGATGATGCCGTTACCCTGGAGATATTGCCCAATGGGAATTACTATTTAGGGGTGCATATTGCCGATGTGGGTTACTATGTAAAAGAAGGAAGTGTGCTGGACCAGGAAGCACTAAAACGGGGGACCAGTGTATATCTGGTTGACCGTGTCATACCTATGCTGCCACCCCGGCTTTCCAACGGTATCTGCAGCCTCAACGCCAATGAAGACCGTTTGGCCATGACCTGTTTCATGGAAATTAACCATCAGGGTGAGGTTGTCAGTCACGAGATTTGCCAGTCCGTGATTCGGGTCAAAGAACGTATGACCTATACTAATGTGCGCAGAATCCTGGAAGAGCAGGATCCTTGTCTTTTGGAAAGATATTACGAATATGTGCCCATCTTTGAAACCATGCGTGACCTCTGCCATATTTTACGCAATAAGCGCCTGCGCAGGGGCGCTATCGATTTTGATTTCCCTGAAAGCAAGGTAAAGCTTGATGAACGGGGTAAACCTGTAGAAATCATTAAAAGAGAGCGCTCCATTGCCGAAATGATTATTGAGGAGTTTATGATTGCCGCCAATGAAACAGTGGCGGAACACTATTACTGGCTGGAAGTCCCTTTCCTCTACCGGGTCCATGAGGAACCTGATTTAGACGATATTACTGAGCTTAATGAATTTTTAGGTGCTTTTGGCTACCATATCAAAAACAATAACCGTGGGGAAGTCAGCCCCCGTGCTTTTCAACAGGTAGTGGAGAGGGTAGAAGGGAGACCGGAAGAAAGGGCTGTGAATACGGTGATGCTCCGCTCCATGAAACATGCCCGTTATGCTCCCGATGCCCTGGGTCATTTTGGCCTGGCCGCCGAATATTACTCTCACTTCACCTCTCCTATCCGGCGCTATCCTGACCTGGCCATCCACCGGGTTATCCGTGAAATCCAGGCTCATGGGCACCTTTCCAGTACCAGGCATAAAAAACTAGCCCAGCTAATGGCCGAATATGCCGAGCAGTCTTCTCTCCGGGAAAGGATTGCGGAAGATGCGGAGCGGGAATCTGTAGACCTCAAGAAAGTGGAGTTTATGAAAAACTATGTTGGGGAGACCTTTGACGGATACATTAGTGGAGTCACTTCATTCGGTTTCTTTGTAGAGCTCCCTAATTCCGTAGAAGGGCTGGTTCATGTGTCTACGTTAAACGATGACTATTACCAGTTTGTGGAGAAAAACCTCATGCTGGTGGGAGAACACACGAGAAAGGTTTACAAGATTGGTGATCCGGTGAAGGTTGTTCTGACGCGGGTAAATATCCCTGAACGCAATATTGATTTTGAAATTGCCCCGGAAGAAGAGCCGGCCTTCTCCCGGAAATCCCGCCTGCTTGACGCCAAAGGGAAAGCTGGTATAATTAAAGGTAGCAGGTAAAATGATTATTGCGTTGAGTTGTATCATGTGGTATAATCAAAACCCTGACTGTTTTCTAGGAAACAAGCCAGGGTTTCTTGGTAATCTAATCAAATAACAGTTGTAGACCTCACAATCAGCCCCAATGATTCTCGGAGGTCAAAATCGGATATCGGAAAACGTAAAAAGTTACCAGGGGAGAAGAAGAATGGCAGATGCAGCCGTAAAAGTCGTTACCGAAAACCGCAAAGCTCGCCACGACTACTTTATTGAAGAAACTTATGAGGCTGGTATTGCTTTAACCGGTACGGAAGTAAAATCGCTACGTGCCGGGAAAGCTAATCTCAAAGACAGCTATGCCCGAGTAGAAAACGGCGAGATGTTCTTATTCAATATGCACATCAGCCCTTATGAGCAGGGAAACCGCTTTAATGTGGATCCCCTCAGGGCGAGAAAACTCCTTCTCCACAAAGGTGAAATCAACCGCCTTTTCGGCAAAGTGATGCAGCAGGGTTTAACCCTGGTTCCTCTCAAGGTCTACTTCAAACGCGGCCGGGCCAAGGTAGAGATTGCCCTGGCTAAAGGTAAGAAACTTCACGACAAGCGCGATGCTATTGCCGAGAAGGACGCCCGGCGGGAAATGGATAGGGCCTTGCGGGGAAAGGATAAAAACAGTTATTAGTTCCTAGTTATTAGTTACTAGTAAAAATTTGTAATCGTTATGTTATCCTGTATACCCAATTGAAATATTATGATACTAGGAACTAGCAACTAGTAACTAACAACTGATAATTTTTTTGGGGGTGTACTGGTTTCGACGGGGGAAGCGGTGGCAGGAGAAGCGAGCCGAGGTCGCATTAGCTCGTAAAAACAATGCACAAAAAGTAAACGCTAACGAAAATTACGCTTTAGCTGCTTAATTGCAGTCTAACCTCTTACCTTCTGTGCCTGCGGTGAGGGCTAAGGGGTCATTTTAGCAGGCTACTTCCGGGCCAGAGTCTCATAACCCGGGGGGAAACTAATGGGACTGGCCGGCGGGCATCCTGTTTGTGGGAGTCCCAAAGGCGAGATTTAAAACACAAACTACGCTCGTAGAAGCTCTTGTGGTCGGTCCTTCGGACAGGGGTTCAACTCCCCTCACCTCCACCATTAAAAACCCTAACATTCAAGGTGATGTCAAATTCGCCACCATCTGAATGTTTCACAATAACTTTGTCAACAAATTCTTGAATGATCTGCTTTCTATCTTCGTCATTATCGGAGAAGAGCAGGTCTTTTTTATTTTCCATTACTTCAATAATTTTCATTTCATCTATTTCCGGCATTGCCTTGACTATTAAGGCTTTCTTCAGTTCATATTCAAGGGCTTCTTTCCTGTTGATGGCTTCCTGGATTTTGGGAAGCAGCACATTGTCAATTCCCTTGCCCAAATTATAGGTCCAGGCATCAATCTGTTTGTTTAGATTATCTAGTTCTTTTTTTATCGGTTTTAGTTCATTTTCGATATTATTGTATTTTTCCTGATATAGTTCTTGGACTCTTTGGGCGATATCGCGCATGGCTTCTGGCGCAAAGCATGTCTCGATGAGATTTTTTATTACCAGCTCCTCGAGATATTCTTTTTGGATTTTCCTGTTGCCGCATTTTCCGTTACAGGCGTAATAAGTATAATAATTGTCTTTGCTTTTAAAAGCACATCCGTTGTATGGCTTTTCACAGTGTCCACAGTATACTTTCCCGCTCAACAAATAATTAACTTTCGCTTTCATCTTTGCCCCTTTATGTCTCCTTTCTTTCATCATTTCATTAACTTTTTCGAACAGTTCCTTGGAAATTATAGGCGGGATAGCTCCGGGGATAACTATCCATTCTTCTGACGGCTTATTTTTATGATTATTCCTTCTGTTATCTTCATTTTTAGAAGATGATACATCCCAGGTATATTCTCCAATATACTTGCGGTTATTCGCCCAACCATCAAAGCTGTTTTTAGTAAATTTCCTTCCTTCTTGTGTGCGGTATCCTAGTTCATTCAATATTTGAGCGATTTTATTCAAACTTATTCCCTTTGCTACGCTTTCAAAATATATTTGTACTGCCCGATATCTATCCGGATCGATTTCATATTTTTGGGTCTCTGGATTTACCCGCAATCCATACGGAGGGCGGCCGCCAACATGGATACCAGCTTTGGCGTTTTCCAGCATCCCTTTCCTAACCTCCCTGGCCAAGTTTTTTGAATAATATTCGGCCATGCCATCCAGAACAGATTCAAGGATTATGGACTCTGGGGAATCGTCCAGGTATTCAAGAACGCTTTCTATTATTACCCCGTTTTTCTTTAATTGTCGTTTGTAAAAGGCAGCATCATACCTGTCCCGGAATATTCTATCCCGTTTATGGACGACGATAATATTGAAAAGCCCCTTGGCGCTATCTTGGACCATTTTCTGAAAAGCTGGCCGCCTGTCCGTGGTGGCTGTTTTTGCTTCATCGATATATGTATCAACAAGGGTATAGCCTTTTTGCAAACAATAGTTTTGAATAGCGGATATTTGGGCCGATATAGATTCTTCTCTTTGGTTTTCTGAGCTATATCTGGCGTAGGCTACTGCTTTAAGCATTGTATCCTCCGAATAAATTTATTTGCTTATTGCAACTCTCCTTAAATCTGGGTTCCAATTAACGCTAACGCCAAGCGATTCGCCAACAAATCTTAGGGGAATATATGTTGCATTATTTATAATTCTTGCTGGAACGTCCATCATTACCAGTTTGCCGTCTACAAGCGCAGATTTTGAATCAATAAAAAGTACAACTCGTTTTTCTCCCAATTCTAAAGAAACGGTTCTTGTCGAATCATCCCAATATATTTTGGCCCCAAGAGCAGTTCCAATTTCTCTAAAAGGAACCAGAAGCCGATTGTTTTCTATAATGGGTTTATTTCTAAAATCGATCAGTTCTCCATTAATAATTACTAATATTTCGGAGGGTTGCTTTTTTTCTTCTTCTCTTTCCCTGATAATATCGAGCGCGTTTTCCCCTTGGGGTATTGAACTATTCGGCGTTGTTGTTATTGAAGAATTATTACTACTTTCTTGACCTATGTATTCGCTATTCCAAATACGTGCTTCCCGATCCTTGTCTAACAGCATAATTTTTGAACCAACTCCTGCAAATATTCCGGGGGAATATATATGTATATATCTTCCTTCGTATAACCATAGTGATATAACCCCAACGCCATATTCAATTAAATACATTTCTCCATTAGAACGAACAATAATAGCCTTATAGTCAGTATCCATTACTTTTTTAAGCAATACTTTTTCCAATGAAGCTCCGACGGTATTAATAGGTATTGTATTTATAATAATTATCAAAATAAGAAATACCCATGTAACTTTTTTAAGTTTAAAAAACATAATATTCCCTGCCTTTTAAATCGATTTTTCTTGAAAATATATCCGCCTCTTTTTCCATTGGGCTTCTCTGCTTGTCCACCCCAAGAATATAGCCTACTTCCGGCATATCAAAAGTGATGTGATAAAGTTCATGGATAAACACTTTCCTTTGTATTTCAATAGATAGCGATTCATTTACAAAAATATGAAAATTATTTTTCTTTGATCGATACACAAACGCCAGGACCTCACCTCCTAAAGGTACAACATGGGAATATATATTTAGCGCTGCATAAGAATCTGTCTCAATCCTTTCGCGAACTATGCCACAAAGCTCGTCAAAAGTCATTTTCTCCTCCCTTGATAAATAACCCGCTATCCTTCTGCTGGATGGCGGGTTTTATTATTCCTGCGACTCTTCATCTTCAACCATTTTTATGTATTTAATTATTCTTTTGATTGTGTTCTGCGAAAGAGGTTTAACTTGTTTGAAAAGTAATTGAAGGTCATCTCTCTGCTTTAGGTCTTGGAAAAATTCAAGCAATTCCGCGTCATCGGATATGGCTTCCTCGATGACTTTTTCTGCTGGACGGCGTTCATCTGTGCGACCAAGTAGGTAATCTACACTGCAATCTAAGATATTAGCCAAGTTATCTAATGTTTCGGGATCTGGATTGCGTTTCCCCAACTCATACTGAGAAATAGTAGATTTCGCTACTTTAAGTATTTTCCCAAGCTCTTCTTGGCTTAGACCTTTCTCTTCTCTTAACTCTCTTATTCTTTCTCCAAAGGCAACCATAATCAACCACCTTCCTGACCACATTATATACACAATTTGTGAACATGAAAATAGTTTTTTATTACGTAGTCAAAATGACTATTTTTTATTGACGGATACACGGAATGAGTATATTATTTAATTGGTGGTTCACAAAATGACTGCTAAGGAGGTGATTGATGTGTTGCAAAACTTAAGAAAGTTACGCAAAAAAGCGGGTTTTTCTCAAGAAGAGATGGCTAAGCTACTCGGTTATAAATATGCCAGTGGATATAACCAACTTGAAACAGGGAAGAGAAAAATTGACATTGAAACTGCCAAAAAGATATCAGATATCCTCGAACACCCAATTGATGAAATTTTTTTTGAATTTGATGCAGTCGATATGACTACAAAAGTTAGATAAATTAAGCACTGATAAAAGGAGGAGATCAAGTGGACAACCTCGTCGTGATAGAAAGCAGAACAAGCGTCTCAAGGAAATCTACACGGCCATTGTCAAGGGAATGGCTATTGCACATTCGGTGTAATGAGGAGACAGCATGGCTAAGTTAAAAGCGCGTGTAACCGTAATTACAGTTCCTCATCCTAATCCGCAAGCTGCTATCGATGTGGTTGCAAATATCATTGTTAAACAACTACTCGAAGAAGAGAAAAAACAGCTAAAGACTGATTTTGATGCGGAAGGGGGTGAAAAATGTGAGGAGATTCCTTATTCCGCCAATGTGTTGCAAGGTTAAAGAAATGCTTCCGGTATTACAGGTAATGCAACAAGTTAAGGACTCCAGCAAAACAAAAGAAAAAGCCGGGCTTTCACACTGAAAGACCCAGCTAACAAGAAACAATTTATCATCATTTTAACATGAAAGGCAGGGGTGTTAAATGACAAAGATTTCTAAGTTGCAAATCAAGGGCTTTCTTGGCATAAAAGAGCTAAAGTTTGAGCCAAAGCATATCAATATCATCAAAGGAGCTAATGAAGCCGGAAAAACTTCACTTTTGGAAGCAATTGAAAAGGTTATCTTCAACAAAGGACGCAGGGTTAAGTACGTGAAGGCCGGCGAGAATGAGGCCAATTTATACGTTGAGCTAGATAATGGCCTTGCTGTGGAAAGGACTTTGCGGGAAGAGGGCAGCGATAAAGTGACCGTCACTAAGGATGGTTACAATGCGCCCAAGCCTGAGACAACCCTTAAATCTTTGATAGGGACCGAGGGCTTTCAGTTTAACCCTGTTGATTTTCTCCAAAAGAAGGATTCTGAACAGGTTGAGATTCTTCTTTCCCTGGTTCCTATGAGGGTAAACGAGGATCAGATAAAAGGATGGTTTGGCGAAGTCGCTCCGGTCAATCTTCATCTCCATGCGCTCCAGGTACTCAAAGAGCTGGAAAAGTACTACTACAACAAGAGGCACGTTGCCAACGGGGAAGTAAAGGCCCTCAAAAACCAGATTGATGCACTCTTTGAACAGTTGCCTCCTGGATATGTTGCCGAGGATTGGGAAAAGGTCAATATCGGGGAACTTTGGAAAGAGGTCGCAGAAGCACGGGATTTCAACGCGCGTCTTGAAAAGGCCCAGGAGTATTTAGAACAGGAAGAGGAGAAGAAACAGGCCGTCCTAGACAAGCTGGAAGCCCTTAAAGCTACTACTTTAACCGAAGCTCAGAGGCGCAAGGACCGGATTCAGAGCAAAGCCCAGGAACGTAAATCTCAAATTTTGAAACAGATTGAGGAGCTCCAGGCTGAACTTGTGCAGCTGCAAATCAAAACTGGGTCGGATATTAAGGATATTGACAAAGAGTGTGAGGTTGAGATTGCGAGGTTCCAGGAACAAGCTACTGCTGCCTTGGACAAGATCAAAGAACAGGCCGACATTTGCCGCAAACTCATTAAACAGAAACCTATAGACGTTTCTCCGCTAGAAGAACAAGCCCAGGATGCCGAACAAATGAAGGGCTATATTCCCATCTACAAAGATATGTTACGGGTGGAAAGGGAGTACAAGGAAGCTTTGGCCCGTGCCGAGTGGCTAAATCAAGCTGTACAGAAAGCAAGGGAACTGCCCGCACAACTTTTGGCAGATATACAGCTACCGGTTAAGGGCCTGGGCATTGACGCAGAGGGGAACGTCACTATTGATAAGCTCCCTATCCGCAATCTGTCGGACTCCCGGAAGATTCGCCTTGCTCTCGACATTGCCCGCGCTACCTGTGGCCCCCTCAAAGTTATCTGTTTGGACCGTTTTGAAAGCCTGGATCCTGTACGGCAGCAAATGGTCTATGACGAGATCAAGGATGATGAATACCAATACTTCATCACCGATATATCACGCGACTATGACGAAGAGGGTAATTACGTCGGGGAATTGAGGGTGGAAACGTTATGAGTGCAATTAGGATATATAACACCCTGGACATGACTAAGGAACAATGGCTCAAAGCCCGGCAAGAGGGGATCGGGGCTTCCGATATTGGGGCCATAGCGGGTTTGAGTAAGTGGAGGTCTGCTATATCGGTATATTTTGAAAAGACTTCCAAGGTGGAAGAGAAAGAAGAATCTATCCGCTTGGAGCTTGGAAAGTACCTGGAGCCTTTTGTTCGGGATAAAGCCGAGGGAGAACTGCAAAAACGCCTGGGCCGTTCGGTGAAAATTATCCGGCAAAACGCTATCTTTGGAAATACGGATCTTCCCGAGTGGGCCAGGACACAAATTGACTTTAAGATTATTGACCCGGAGAACCCCCTGGGGGATGGTCTCCTGGAGGTCAAAACAGCCGATCGGCTCCTGGCCGGGGAGTGGGAGGAAGGAGAGGACGGGAAAGACGGTAAGGTTCCAGACGATTACTTCTGCCAGTGCCAGTGGGAAATGGGCGTGATGGGGCTCAAGTATTGCTGGCTAGTCTGTCTGGTCGGGGGGTACAAGCTGGTCTATGTGTACATACCTTTCGATGAGCAGTTTTTTACGGTTCTTCTGGAGATTGCGGAAAATTTCTGGAAGAATCATGTACTGGCCAAGGAAGTTCCGCCTCCTGACGGTTCAGAAGCTACCAATGCGGTAATTAAAAAACTCTATCCTCAGGAAAATGCCGGCGAATCTGTGGACATGTCGGATCTGTATGGACTTCTTGAAGCCAGGGCACAGGTTGTTGAACAGTTGAGTTTGTTGGAAAAACAAAAGGAGAAGATGGACCAGGAGATTAAGCTCAGGATAGCTGCGGCAGAGAAAGGCTATACCGCCGAAATTGACGGTCATTATTATGAGGTGAGTTATAAGACCCAAAAAGGTAGGCGTAGTATTGATTTTGATGAGTTTGCCAAGAAAGAGCCGGTTCTTTATAACCAATGGGTAACGCAACCCACTATCCGGGTGCTACGGATTACGAAGAAGAAGGGAGGGAAATAGTTTGGGCATTACCGCAATTACTAAGGAGACGCGGCGAATGAGTTATGATGAGGTCCTTGAAAGCTGCGGGATGATGCAATTAAAGTGTTTGGCCGCTTTGGTTTTTGTTGGTTTGCCCCTGACGGCAAACGAGCTTGCCAAAAAGATGGCTAATAGCGGGGCTATCCCTTACTTTGATCGTAATTTTGTTCATCCACGTTTAAATGAACTGGTAGAAAAGGGCCTTGTCGAGGTCAAGGGAAAGAGGAAGTGTACCGTTACCGGGAAAACCTGTGCGGAGTATTACCTTAGTGATGAAGGTATGAAGGTCATATTGCAGTTACTTTGAAAAGGAGTGAGAGAGATTGGGATTCGAGGAGCTTGTACAAAATCTATCCCTCGCCAATGTCTGCCGTGGAGAGCTAGAGGCAGACTTCCAGCGCCATTACCCCGAGGTAATAGCGGCTTTAAAGGCAGGACAAACAGGCAGTATCACAATTAAACTGGACTTTCAAAGAAAAGACGAAGGGCAAATGATCTGGATAAATTACTCAATGTCAAAGTCTTTGCCCAAGGTTAAGAAGGTCCATTATGCCCAAATGACCAGCGATTTTCAGCTTAAAACTGAAGCCCCACCTAAGAAGAAGGAAAGCAATCTTTCCCTGTTCCCCGGAAAACAGCCGGTCAATGAGTAATCCAAAATCAAATTAAGAAAGGTGAGTAATTATGGATAATGAAAAATTAATTGTTAATATGGCTCCTGGTCAGGAGAAAGCAACCGTTCATATCATTGAGAGCCAACAGAAGGTAAAAGATGAGTACAGCTTCCATTACACAGGTTTTAACTATGTTGCTGGTTCTGCTCAAGCCGTAATTGATCTACTTAAGCATTTAACAGTTGATAGCAGTGGCAAACCCAATCCCAGGAACACAATTATTTTCTATGATGAAAAGCAGGTCCAGGTTATTGTTGATGAATCGGTACAGGACAGACCCCAGGACACCATTGTTTACCGCTTTCAGGAATCTTTAGAACTCCAAGAGTGGAAGAGTGCCTTCAATAAGCCAATCACGCAAAAAGCCTTTATTGATTTCTTGAAACGGCGCAACCCGGAGGAAGTTCCTGATCTGGATCAGCTTATGGCTGCAGTTCAGACGATCAGAATGGCAACAGAAATATCCGGTGACTTCATATACCAGGACAACAATAATGTGACTGTAGCTTTCAAGATTAAGGACGCTGAATCTGCTACAACTTTCCCTTCTTCCTTTGAAATCTATATCCCTATTATTAACGAAAGTGGGAAGCTGGATGAATTAGAAATAGAACTAACAGTAAACAAACCCCGTTCAGAGGGAGAAAAGCTTTACTTCTCTCTGGAGTGTCCTAAACTCCCTTTGTACTGGCGTGAAGCTGTTCGAGCAGAAATCGAAACTATCAGAAAAGAGCTACCGGGGTATTTAGTGGTTACTGGTAGTCCTAGGTAAATAACTTTTGGGCGGGTGGCGTGAAAAACACCTGACGGTGATAACCAGGATAAGGATGAAGCCTGGACCCGCCCATTCCCTTCGGGGAGGGAGAAAGACGCATATGACTTGCCTATGTGCGATAAATGCACAACCGGCGTTAAACTTTAATGTCAAGGAGGTTTAAATCATGGACCTTAAAGATAAAGACAAGCTGAAAGACAGACTAAATAATCAGGCCGAAAAGAAAAATCTTCCGGCCGTGACGGTGAAATCACTCCTATCGAACGAAGCCGTCAAGAAACGGTTTGAGGAAATTCTAGGGGCTAAGGCTGCCGGGTTTATAGCTTCAGTTATCAATGTCACCAACACGAATAGGGAACTGGCCGCTTGTGACCCTCATTCCGTTGTGGCGGCGGCGGCCACGGCAGCGACGTTGGACCTGCCGATTGACCCGAACCTGGGATTCGCCGCAATAATACCTTATGACGGCAAGGAGGGGAAGAAGGCCCAGTTTCAGGTGCAATGGAAAGGCTTCGCTCAATTGTCCATCCGGACCGGGCTATATTCCACCATGCACGTTTCGGAAGTGTATGAGGACGAGCTGGCCAGCTACAATCCTTTGACAGGCGACGTGACTTTCACAGATCCATCCACTTGGAAACATAGGGCAGCAGGTAAAACGGATAAAATCATAGGATACTATGCCTTTTTCCGCCTTGCAAATGGCTTTTCTAAAGGGCTATACATGACTATCGCTGAACTGGAGGCGCATGGGAAGCGGTACAGCAAGTCATACAACAATCCCAAGGGGATGTGGAAGAAAGACCCGCATTTTATGTATCGTAAAACTATTATCAAGCTCTTGCTCAAGACTTGGGGGATTATGTCTATCGACATCCAGCGCGCCATGAAGGCAGACCAGGCCGTCATATACAACGAAAGCCTGGATGAAACAGGTGCCATCGAATATGTTGACGGGGCAGACGGCGATATTCAGGCCGAATACAGTTTTTCCGAGGAAGAAAGCCGGAAATTTGATCAAGAGCTTGCCGAACAGGAGGCCGGCGGTCTGTTTGAGTTTGACAGGGAGAAAGAGAAATAAACGGGGGTGCAAAGCCCCCACCCCTTGAGAGGTTCCTTATGGGTGATATTTACAGAACATGCAAACAGTTGGTGCGCTTATCACTTTTTCTTTCAATTCTCCTTATTTTTTCGATTACCTTAAACATTTTCCAAACCGTAACTTTAGTAAAAATGTCTGACAGGTTTTTAGAAGAAACCGGCAATCGGTTAGAAAAACTCGAAAATACCATCAATGAATTTATGACTAAGTTTGATGTCCTTTTTGTCGAAACCACAGCCTATGCTCCCTACGATTCCAGAGGACTTTGTAATGACGGGGATGTAAAAACTTCTACCGGTGTATATCCCTCCTCCTATACCGTGGCCGTGGATCCGAAAATCTTTCCATACGGAACGAGGTTTTTCTTTCCCGGCCACGGGCTTAAAATAGCCCAAGATACCGGCGCAGCCATGCGCAAAAGGACCCTGGAAGTATCGAGGGGGCAGAGCAGTTTTTACCTGGTTGATATGGCAGTTAAAACTCATCAAGAGGCCGTGAAATATGGCAGGAAGATTGTCCCAGTATTTATGTGGAGGGGTGCCGTTGTACACGAAAGTTGAAAGCAGGTTTTGGCAAGACGAGAAAATGCGAACTATTTCGGATGATGCGCGATATTTGATGCTCTATTTTTTGACGTCTCCCCACCGCAATATTATGGGCTTTTATTTCCTGCCCACACCCTATGCTTGTTTTGATTTAGGCTGGGATGAGAAACGGTTTCAAAAAGGGTTAGAGGAACTGCTGCAGACTGGCAGGGTTAAATATGATGCTTGTACGCATGTGGTGCTGGTGCAAAACTATCTCAAGCATAATCCGTTGGAAAACCCGAACCAGGTTAAAAGCGCTATCGAGAGGCTGGAAGAAATGCCGCAAACCCCGCTGTTTCAGGATTTTTTAGCGGTTGTGGAGCAATGTAAAAAAACGTTTATTCAACCGTTGCGGGAACGGTTGCGGGAACGGTTGCGGCAACCAGTAACAGTAACAGTAACAGGAGCAGTAACAGGAGATATAAATACACATATATGCGCATCAGCTTGCGCCGATGCGCGTGACAGTGAATCAAACGGGGACTTTGGTGACGAACGAGCAGCGGGCCAAGACCCTGATGGGAGCGTAGAGGCCGAACAGGTGACTGCTACATCAGGCGAGCAGCGGGCCAAGACTTCTAAGCCAAGACCGCCTTTTAAGAGCAAAAAACAGGAGAGCCTTTTTGATCAGTTTTGGCAAGCCTACCCGAAGAAAAAAGCCAAAGGCCAGGCGGAAAGAGCGTGGGCTAAACTCCAACCGGACGAGCAGCTCGTGGAGACAATGTTGACTGCCATCGAGCGGGCCAAGAAATCCGAGGAGTGGCGCAAAGAAAACGGGCGCTATATTCCATACCCTGCCACCTGGTTGAACGGCAAACGTTGGGAGGATGAGTATATGTCAAGTGGCGGCGGATATCGTGAATATCGCGATGAGTGGGGGATTGACTGATGTTTGAAGCTGAGATGGCCAGAATGGTTATGCAGTATTGCGATGTTTGTTTAAGTTTGGGTGATTGCCCTTTGCCTATGAAGGGCTGGCAGCCTGTTGCTCCTTCTGAGGAGGCAAAGAAGATGTATGGCGAGGCAGCGCCCTGGTCGTACAGAAAATGCAGGCAACAGGTGAAGGCAGAGATGGAAAAACAGCAGGCGGCAGCTATGGCTGGAAAGTGGCAGGAAAGGACTCTGGATTCATACAAGGTCCATGCCGGAAATAAACAAGCCTATGAAGTTTGTGTCGAGTATGCCAAAAGGCTTAATCCTTTTGTTAAAGATGGAATATTGCTTTACGGTTCGGTGGGTACGGGGAAAACTCATCTGGCAGTTGGTATTCTTAAAACGGCCTTTCACCGGGGATTAACAGGTGTATTGGTTAAGGTCCCGGATCTGTTAGAGGAAATACGTCGGGGATATAACGGCGAATATTCACCTCTTGAAGGAAAAGTGAGAAATATATTTTTGGTGATACTGGATGATCTTGGGGCGGAAAAGGTGACGGATTGGGTGCGGGAAAAGTTATATTCCATCATCGACCATAGGTATGAGAACGAAAAACCCTTGATTATAACCACGAACTGTCCGCCGTCAGAATTGACGGAACGTATTGGGGTAAGGACAGCGGATAGGCTTAGGGAGATGTGCAAAATTGTGGAAGTGCAAGGAAAAAGTTATCGCGCAGTCTGTTAATTATGTGAAGTAAAGGGTGAGGTTATGCAGCGTGTTTTAGATGCCACAGCAGGCAGCAGGATGATATGGTTTGATAAACAGAATTCAGATGCTTTGTATATGGATAATAGACAGTTGACAACAACTCTATGTGATGGTCGGGTACTTAATATCAATCCTGATGTGATTGCTGATTTTAGGAATATGCCCTTCCCCGACAACACTTTTTATCTAGTGGTATTCGACCCTCCACATTTACGAAAAGCTGGTAATAATTCATGGTTGGCCAAAAAGTACGGTCTTCTTACAGAGAACTGGAAAGATGACATTGCCAAAGGATTCAAAGAATGTATGAGGGTTCTCAAACCAAACGGAACGCTGATTTTCAAATGGAATGAAGAACAGATTAAGTTAAGTGAAATTTTTGATGCTATTGGACAGAAACCGCTGTTTGGCAATCGAAGGAGTAAAACACACTGGTTAGTTTTTATGAAATGATGCACACTTCAACGATTATGCGAAGTATAATAAGCCGCCATGTGGCATTGAGTTTTAAGGAGGTGTTAAGGACAATGAGGAAACAGCCAATGCTTAAAGTTTGCCCTCACTGTTCTTGGGATAAATATAAAGTAAATACCGAAGCCTGGATAGATGGTAAAAGTTATATTTGTAAGAGGTGCGGTCATAAATTTAACCAGCATAGGTTAAAACCTGTATCTGCAAGGTGAAGTCTACCATGAACGATAAATTAGTAATACCTATGCAGCTCCCAGGGCTAAATGAGATTATAGATGCTGCAAAAGGTCATTGGTCTAATTACAGAGACTTAAAGGAAACATATACAAATGCAGTAGCATGGCCAGCAAAAATGTTAAAACCTTTTGAAAGAGCTGAATTGGATATAACATGGTTTGAACCAAATAAAAAGCGAGACTTAGACAATATCTCGGCAGGGAAAAAGTTTATTTTAGATGGTTTTCAGAGAGCCGGGCTTATAAAGAATGACGGATGGAAGCAAATCGCCGGCTTTAACGATACGTTCGATGTGGACCCGAAGAATCCCAGGGTAGAAGTGAAGATAAGGAGGTTGTGACCGTGAAAGAACTGACAAAACAACTACCTAAAGGAAAATGCAAGGGTTGTGGTGCAGATATCTATTGGATAAGAACACATGCAGGCCGACTAATGCCGGTAAATACCACTAGAAAGTTAATATTAGCTGATGCCAAGGATAGTGATACTACTATTGTTACTGATAAAGGAGAAGTTGTTACCGGCAAACAGGTAGAAAACGGCTTTTATACCGATTATGGCTATGAAAGTCATTTTGCAACCTGTCCTGCAGCTGCGGAATATCGAAGAAAGAAGGATAATCAAATTTAATAGGGGGCTGACAACCCCCATTTTTTTTGTGATGTGGTATACTCAAGCTGTAAATGTCGAAATTTGTAGAAAGGGGGTTTTACCTTGACAATTGAAAAGCGTAAAATCCCTTGGACCAAGATAAAAACGGACTTTATTAAAAACAATCTCTCTTACAGAGATTTACAAAAAAAATATGGTGTTAGTCTGTATTCTATTGGCCAGCGTGGTAAGAAGGAAAACTGGGTGGAGCTACGCGCGGATTATCACAACAAAACATTTACCAAGGCTATACAAAAGGCCCAGGAAAAACAATCTGAAAAAATGGCCGAGGAAATGATTCTGGCAGACCAGGCAGCGGCTGCAATTATCCGCCTGGCTAATTCCATCCTACAGGACCCAAAGCAATTCAACCGGCATATTGTCAAATTAAGAACTGGCTACGGCAAAGGGAATTTTGATGAAAGGTTAATCGAGGAGGAATTTGATACCGTTGACACCCGCCGTCTCAAAGACCTTGCAGCTGGACTAGAGGCCGCAACTCGCCTCTCTCGCACAATTAAGGGGATCCTGGATGAAGAAGCTAAACAACGGCTACAGATTGAGAGAGAAAAGCTGGAGATTGCCAGAAAGTCTGCTGGTATTGGTAATGAAGATGAAGAAGAAAGCGGCATTATTGAAATTCCGGCAATGGCGGAACCAGATGAGGACGCAATTGAACTGGGAATATTAGATATGGACGTGCCCCAGGGAGGGCCAGGGAGGAAAGGACAGTGGCTAAAGTAATATGGACCCCACAGCCAAAGCAGCGCATTTTCCTTTCCCGTCCTGAATCAGAGGTGTTTTATGGTGGGGCTGCCGGTGGCGGGAAATCGGACGCCATCATTGTTAGACCGTTACGACAGGTACATATCCCGCATTTCCGGGCCATCATTTTCCGTAAAACCTTCCCGGAAGCGTCACAGCTCATTGACAGGAGTCTTGAGCTTTATAAGAAGGCTTTTCCTGCGGCCAAATACAATGACAACAAGCACGTCTGGACCTTCCCCTCTGGTGCCAAGGTTTACTTTGGTTCAATGCAGCACAAGAAGGACCGGCTTAAATATCAGGGGAAGCGATTCGATGAAATAAACTTTGACGAGCTTACGCATTTTACATGGGACGAATACTCCTATATGTTTTCTCGTAACCGGCCAGGGGGCCCAGGGACTCACGTAAGCATAGCGGCTACAGGAAACCCTGGTGGAATTGGTCACGGATGGGTAAAACAACGGTTTATTTTATCAATGCAGCCTTTTAAGAGATACATAGCCAGGGTAAAAGTCGCCGGTAGGGAGTATGTTAAAGACCGGGTATTTATCCCGGCCACAGTGTTCGATAACCCGATTCTCCTCAATAACGACCCCAACTATATTGCAGCTCTGGCACAGCTCCCGGAGGCAGAAAGAAAGGCCCTGCTGTTTGGTGATTGGAACACTTTCCAGGGCCAGGTATTTGTTGAGTGGAGAGATGACCCAACCCATTACAAGGACCGCCAATGGACGCATGTTATCAGCCCGTTTCTTGTCCCACGCGAGTGGAAACGGTTTCGGACGCTGGACTGGGGCTATACAAGGCCGTTTTCCGTCGGTTGGTGGGCTATGGACCATGACGGGCGGCTATACCGCGAGCGCGAGCTTTACGGCTGCACCAATGAACCTGACCGGGGCCTGCGCTGGACCCCTGGACAGGTTGCGGAAAAGATAAAGGAGATTGAGGACAAATATTACAAGGGCATACACTTCCGTGGAATTGCAGATCCGGCCATATTCCAGCGTGACACCGGAGAAAGTATAGCTTGGACTTTTGAAAATTATGGCGTGTATTGGGAGCCGGGCGATAATAAACGTATTCCCGGCAAAATGCAGTTTCACTACCGCTTGACTTTTGATGAGAACGGTTATCCCATGATGTATAGCTTTAGCTGGAACAAGGGCTTCAATCGCACGATCCCAACGCTCGTTTATGATGATCATGATGTAGAGGATGTGGATACATCTGGAGAGGACCACTGCTACGATGAGGCCAGATACCTATTTATGGATAACCCGATACCAGCACCGCCAAGTGTGGGTATTACAGAGCAGCCATACAACCCATTAGATACTGAGCCAGTTAGAGATCACTACGGCTTTATGAGAGCATAGGAGAGGAGGGGCAAAAATGCCAAGAAAGATTAGCGTTTTTGGCTATAATGTATCAATCGAGAAGGCCAAAAAGAACACTTCTACGGACATTGACCTTGCAATTGAGGGGGCAAAAATACTGAAGGAGTATTTTGCCGGCAAAGAGCAGCTTGACCAGCGGATCATCGAGAATCACAAGTGGTGGAAGGGGCGGCATTGGGATTTATTCCGAAGCCAGCTTCGAAAAAACGACCCGGAGCCTGTCACTATGTATCTTTTCAACATGATCGCAAATAAACACGCAGACGCGATGGACAATTATCCTTCGTTCAACGTTTTGCCGCGGAAAGAAGCTGACAAAAAAGAAGCTGAGATGCTGTCAAAAATCATCCCAGCAATATATGATTCCAACCGCTTCCGCAGGACGTATGCAAATGGTTGGTGGTACAAGCTACTGAATGGCTGCGTGCCATATGGCCAATTCTGGGATGCGGAGAAGCTGGAGGGGATGGGCGATATAGTTGTGACAAGGCTTGATCTTCTTAATCTGGCCTGGCAGCCGGGAGTGAAGGATATCCAGGACGGGAGCAATTTCTTTATCATAGGACTGGAAGATGATGAAGTCCTGGCCGACACTTATGCCAACATACTTGATGATACTACTATCATCAAGGGCAAACGGATTATAGACCCCAAGCAGTACGCATATGACGACCATATAGACATCACCAAAAAAAGTGTAGTTGTGGACTGGTATATGCGCCGGCGCGGGAATGACGGGCGGATACAACTGCACCTGGTCAAGTTTGTGGGCAGCACGGTCCTTTACAACAGCATGGAGGACGAACAATACAAAGACCGTGGCATATATGACCACGGCGAATATCCTGTGGATTTCGATGTTCTGTTCCCTGAGGAAGGCTATCCGACCGGTTTTGGGCTGGTAGACCTGGCCAAGAATCCGCAGATGTATATTGACAAACTTGATCAGATTATATCCAAAAACGCCTTGATTGCTGGGAAGATGCGCTGGTTTATTAAGCGCGGCGGTTCGGTATCGAAGGATGATATTGTTGATTTTTCGAAAGACATCATTGAAGTTGATGGCCCGTTAAATGAAGAATATATCCGTATGTTCCAAGCCAAGCCGCTTGATCCTTTCATCGCGCAGCATAGGCAAAACAAAATCCAAGAGATGAAAGAGATCACTGCCAATGACGTGTTTGCAAGTGGCGAAGGCGGGAAAGGCGTGACGGCGGCCAGGGCGATATATGCCCTGCAAGAGGCCGGGAATAAATTGTCGAGGGATATGATAGGCATGACGTATGAAAACCTGACCAGCATGGTTTATAAAACCATCGAGCTGGTTAGGCAGTTCTATGATAAGGAAAGGGATTTCCGTATCACCGGCCAGAATGGTCAATATCAATATGTGACGTATACTAATGCCGGTATTGTTCCTCAGCCACTACCTCCAGCATACCCGAATGAAGGCATGATATTTGATCTTGATACCCAGACATTCATCCAGGACAAAAACTACCGGCCGAAATACAGGAAACCGGTTTTTGATGTGACGATTGTACCAGAGAAGAAATCCCCGTTTTCAACCGTTTTGTACAACGAAATGGCTAAAGAGATGTTCCAGATAGGCATGTTCGCTCCGCAACGCGCGCCTGAAGCTAAAATTGCCTTGGAAATGATGAACTTCGAGGGCAAAGAAACTATATTGCAGAAAATAGCCGAGAATGGCGACCTGCTGCAGCAATTCCAGCAACAAACGACGGCCATGCAACAAGAAATGGCCAAGATGTGGGAGATTATCCGACTTTTGGGCGGCGAGGAATTGCTAAAACAACAGGGAGGACCTGCAGTATAACTAATCTGGGAGGTAGAATGTAATGAGTAATATCAAAAGGTATCGTAAAGCCCCGGTTGTAATTGAAGCGATACAGCTTAATTGGCAAAACTGGAATGAGGTATGTGACTTTATCAGCCCAAAATATTTTGATAAAGGCGTATGGTTAAATGATGAGACTTTCGAGGAGTTACCGGATGGGCAAACATCTAACACCATGGGACTAAGGATCAAAACCTTGGAAGGAATACACATAGCGCGAGAGGGTGACTTTATTATCAAGGGTGTAAATGGTGAGTTTTATCCCTGCAAGCCTGATATTTTCGCCAAAACTTATATTCCTTGCGACATAGAGGAAGGTAATGGGATATACATTACCTATAGGTACAACGAAAAGAAAGGATTCACTGGTTTAAAAATTACTGGCCATGCCGGGTACAATCCAGGCAATGACCCTGTTTGCGCCGGTGTGTCCGCGCTGGGTTATGCTCTCATGGGTACTTTGGCAAATATCCATGGCCTTGAGTACATCAAAAATGAGATTACCACGGGTTCTTTAGAGGTCAGAATTGTCCCGGTCCGTGATGAAGGCAAAAAACATGCCGTAAATATCGTTTTTGAAACCATATTAATTGGCCTTAAACAGATTGCGCTTGGATATCCCAACCACGTAAAAGTTGAAAATGTGGTATAATGTGGTTGAAAATTGTCGAAAGGAGTCGAATGTTATGACATGGTTAATGGTAAACACATGTTATAACTGTAAAAGAGCTGAGGAATGCCCGGACAAAAAAGGATTTGAAGAGGCTATGCAAGCTATAAACACATATCCGCTACATAACGGAAAAGGCGGTTCTGGAACAGTAGCTGTAGTTTGCAGCAAACATGAGTAATAAGTCATTGACTCATCGGAAAGACGATGTAATTGAAGAGAGCAGCAGGAATTAGCTTTCCTATGCTCTCTTTTCTCATATGGGCTAGGCCCTGGCACACCGGAAAGACGGCGATTTTTTAAAAAAGGAGAGAAAGTATTATGTTAAAGAGTGAGAAAACCCAAAAGTATGTCCTTCTGCCAACGGTCCTAACCCTGTTTGATGGGGCTGCTGCCGGGGCGGCTAGTACAGGGGCAGCGACAAGCACAGGCACAACTGACGGGAGTACGGGCCAAAGTACAGTAGGTACAGCGCCCAAAGCTGGTAAAGGTACGGACAAGCCCAAGGTTATCTATGGCAAAGTGGACGATACCAATGTGCCAGCTTCTGTCCAGACCACTCCTGGGCAAAAACAAAAGGAAGGGCAAAAAGATAAGCAAGATGCCGATATTGGCAGCCAGTATGCCAACCTTTCTCCGGAGGAAAAGGAAAAGACGTACTATAAGCTGGTAAGAGGCGAGTTTAAAGACCTTTTTGCCGCCCATACTCAAAAGATTATCGACGAGCGGTTCAAGCAGACTAAGATTTTAGAGTCGCGTTTGAACGAGGTGCAGCCTGTTATTGACCTGCTCATGACGAGATACGGCGCAAAAAGTATCGCCGATCTCAATGCCAAGCTGGAAGATGAGGTATTGCCGGACCTGGCCGAGCAGGCCGGTATGTCGCCGGAAGCATACAAGCGACAGCTACAGCTTGAGAATGAGAACAAGAAACTTAGAGCTGAAAAAGAAATGGAAGCCATAAATCAAAAAGTGGCCCAATGGCAGCAGGAAGCCGCCATCATGCGCGGCACTCCTGAAAAACCTGGGAAATATCCTGATTTTGACTTGCGGGCTGCCGCTGAACACCCGAAGTATGGTCCAAAATTTTTGAAACTGCTTGAATCAGGAATTGAAGTTGAAGCCGCTTATCTTGCCGCTTTTCATGAGGAATTGATTGGCAAAGCGCAGGCTGAAACGGCTAAGAGGGCAGAAAGTGCTACGCTGGAAGCCATTAGGGCCGGAACTATGCGGCCACCGGAAGTGGGTGCAAAACCTTCCTCCGGGGTAATCCACAAATCTTCTGTTATACAACTTACCGCTGAAGATAGGCGGGAAATCGCCGAACGTGTCAAGAGGGGCGAAAAAATCAGATTTTAGCCCTTCTTGACAAACAAAAAAATCAAGGAGGGATTTTGTATGTATCAATTTGCCGGTATTCCTGGGCTTTTTATCAGCCCGTTCAAATTGTTTACTACCAATCTGAGATTGTTTGATACGGTCCCTGGACCTGTAAACACGACCACGCAGACCGGCACAGGGCAAGACCTGTCCCCGGAAATGAAAACTTATTATGATATGTACCTGATCGACAATGCAAAGCCGAAGCTGGTCCATGATCAATTTGGCCAGAAGAAGCCCATTCCGAAGAATAAGGGCAAAACCATTGAGTTTCGGAAGTACAGCCCGCTGCCCAAAGCTCTTACTCCTTTGACTGAGGGCGTTACTCCCCAGGGCAAGAGCCTGAATGTCACCACGGTTGAAGCGACGGTTAGCCAGTTTGGCGACTATATCACTATTTCCGATATGCTGGAGTTGACCGCCATTGACGACAACCTAGTGCAAGCTACGGAGCTTTTGGGGAATCAAGCGGGAGAAACCCTGGATACTGTCGTCAGGGACATTATTAACGGCGGGACCAACGTCATTTACGGCCAGGGCAACCGCTTGGCGCGTTACTTGCTTGTAGGCGGGGAAGCCTCCGGAAATGATTATTTCGGAGTGGAAAATGTTCGCCTAGGAGTGCGGACCCTGAAAAATGGGAAAGCTCAGCCGGTGGATGGCAAAAACTACGTGGCAATTGTCCATCCCGATGTGGTATACAGCCTTACCAAAGATGACGAGTGGGTGAGCGCCAACGAATATGCCGGTTCCGAAAACATTTTCGCTGGAGAGATTGGCCGCATTCATGGTGTGCGTTTCGTGGAGACGACTGAGGCGAAGATATTCCATGCGGCTGATTTAACCTCGACCACCAGGACGTTGACTGTATCTTCATATGCTTCTAAAGTCATTACTATTACTGAGGCGTTATCGTCCACCGATGCCGCAGCTTTGGTTGGCAGGAAGATTATTGTTGACGGGTATTTGTATACTGTCGCCAGTGCGGTTGCCGGGAGCGCGGGAAGTGCAACTATTACTATCAGCGAAACTCCTACTCATGATCCTGCTGCCAGTGACATTATCTATCCTGGCGAAGCCGGCGCTAAAGGCCGCGATGTATATTCAGTGCTTTTCATCGGGAAAAATGCTTATGGCGTAACCGAGGTAGAAGGTGGCGGCCTAGAAACCATCATTAAACAGCTTGGTTCTGCCGGTACTGCCGACCCGCTCAACCAGCGCGCAACTTCCGGCTGGAAGGCTACTAAAGTAGCGGAAATACTCGTGCAGGAATATATGGTTCGGAACGAGGTATGTACGCCATTTGAAAGTGGCGCTAACTAAATTTAATATGGGGGCGGGATTTATGTTCTGCCCCCATATTCCTATTACAATAAAGGGAGTTGATATTTATGGACGCTGAAAAAAGCAAAGAGAAAAAAATCAGTATTACCGAGGACCAACTTGAAGCCATTATTAATCAAAGGCTGGAGGCCGCTTTGAAAGAAAAGGCTGCCGCGCCTGTTGTCCAGGTGGTGCATAGCAAAAAAGCGCCCGATGAAAAACCTGGCGCTGATCCGCAAGAGATTGTTTCATACCTGAATGAAAGGGTGCCGTTCAGGGCTTTCAAGGACAGCAAAAAGTACAAAGATGATATTTCAGTCCAGGTCAACGGCAAAATATGGCTGATCAAGCGCGGCGAGACGGTATATATTCCGCGGTTTGTGTATCTGGCCATAGACCAGGCCGAAAGACAGCTTGCCGAAGCAGCGAATTTTCAGCTGGAATTGACGCAGAAATTCGAGGAAAACAGAACTGTTTTGTCCTAATGGCATATGCTTGAAGTTTAACATGGTAAGGATATTTTAGATACCCTTGCCTTATTTTTTGCGAAAGATTGTCACTCAAAATTGTTTTTAAAGGCAGGTGATTTATTTTGCCGCTCCAAAAACAGTACTATCTCACAATACCTTTGAAAAACCGCGAAATGTCCCCTGTTTTTGTCGTTGTCGAACAGGACGTGCAGGGGAATAAGCTGATTATTACTCTTACACATGACGGACAGCCGTTTGATTTGACTGGCGCGTCAAATATAACCTTTACTTGCCTAAAGGCTGACGGGAATGCTGTTGTTGACGCTGCAACTATCGAGGATGCAAAGGCAGGAAAAATTAGTTATGTGCTTCACCAGCAATGCTTGACCTATCCCGGTATTGTCCGGGCCACTGTTGAGGTATATTCCGACAATGGCGCGGCCAGGATTACATCTACCCAGTTTTCTTTTGAGGTGCGTGGACAACTGAATGACGGTTCGGCGGTCCCTTCACAGGAAGAATATCCTGTTTTGCAGCAGCTGCTGGTCGATCTTAATACAGCAGAAAGCCAACGTGTGGCTGCGGAAAATGCAAGGGTAAGCGCAGAAAATACAAGGATAGCAAACGAGAATGCCCGCCTTGCCAGTGAAAATACCAGGGAGTCTAACGAGGCGGCCAGGATATCGGCAGAAAGCAGTCGTGCGTCTGCGGAGAGCGCCAGAGCGACAGCAGAAAGCGGACGCGTCACCGCGGAAAGCGGCAGAGTTACAGCCGAAAATGCAAGAGTAAGCGCGGAAAATACTCGTGTGTCTAACGAAAACATAAGGGAAACCAACGAAGCCAACAGAGTCACAGCTGAAAGTGATCGTGTTACTGCTGAGAATACAAGGATTAGCAACGAAAACACAAGGATTGCGAACGAGAATACACGTATTTCCAATGAAGCTGCACGTCAGGCAGCTATTGGAAATTTGGTTACAAAAGGAGAATATAACCCGTCAACCACATACCAGCCAAGAAACATTGTCACTTATTACGGGTCTTCATATATTGCCAAGCAAGAAACTACAGGTAATGCCCCCACTAATTCAACATATTGGCAGCTTATAGCCCAAAAAGGGGAAAAGGGGGCCACATTGTCACCGCGAGGTGCATATGATCCATTGGTGAATTATACCTTTGGCGATGTTGTATCGTACCAAGGAGATGCTTATTATTGCCTGCAGGCTTGCCAGGGAATTGACCCAAGCAATGCAACATATTGGGCTTACTTTTTAGAGGGTGGCGTAAGCGAGCATAATGCTTTATCTGGGCTGAACAGCGGGGACTACCTGCATTTGACTGCCGCTGAAAAGGCTGCAATGGAAACGCAAAGCGGAGCTCAGACCAAAGCAGACGCAGCTCAAGCTGCTGCCCAAAATTATGCCGACGCTGCTGTAAATGCCCTGGCCGGAGTGGGAAACACCAAAACGGTCAAGCAGATTGATGATACCATTACTGCACATTTGGCAGATAATATGCCACATAGGGCACCCGACCCCAGTACGGGGAAGGTATACCGTTGGGGATTAGCCATTCAAAACGGAGAATGGGGTATTATCTACGAGGAGGTAGTATAACGTGTCTATATTTGTACCGCTTGGAGGAGACCTGGCTGGCAACCTGGTGGCTGGCCTAATAGGGAACAACATCGTTGACGCGTTTGCTGTCGCAGATGCTAACTCGCAAACTGGTAAGCTATTACGTCACCTAATAGGGCCAGCGTTTGATGAATTTAAGAGTTTAGCCGACATGAATGCGGTAGCTGCCTCGGCTACGGCCATGAATGCGGTAGTTGCCTCGGCTACGGCCATGAATGCGGTAGTTGCCTCGGCTACGGCCATGAATGCGGTAGTTGCCTCGGCGACGGCCATGAATGCGGTAGCTGCCTCGGCTACGGCCATGAATGCGGTAGCTGCCTCGGCGACGGCCATGAATGCGGTAGCTGCCTCGGCGACGGCCAGAAACGCTATCCGTAATAGCTCCACTGCCTTCAACATCGTGGCCGGTTCCAACATGGCGATAGGTAAGTTCGTGGCCGGTGAGGCTGGCCTCAACCCGGCTGATTACGCCGACATGAATGCGGTAGCTGCCTCGGCGACGGCCATGAATGCGGTAGCTGCCTCGGCGACGGCCATGAATGCGGTAGCTGCCTCGGCGACGGCCATGAATGCGGTAGCTGCCTCGGCGACGGCCAGAAACGCTATCCGTAATAGCTCCACTGCCTTCAACATCGTGGCCGGTTCCAACATGGCGATAGGTAAGTTCGTGGCCGGTGAGGCTGGCCTCAACCCGGCTGATTACGCCGACATGAATGCGGTAGCTGCCTCGGCGACGGCCATGAATGCGGTAGCTGCCTCGGCGACGGCCATGAATGCGGTAGCTGCCTCGGCGACGGCCATGAATGCGGTAGCTGCCTCGGCGACGGCCATGAATGCGGTAGCTGCCTCGGCGACGGCCATGAATATAGCTCTTAAATCGTCAACTGCAAGGAACGCTATGGCTGCTTCTGCGACAGCCAGAAGCGCCATTATATCCAAGCTATCGACGCTCAACGATACTACCAAGTTTTCCAAAACGACAACGCATGTGGAGTACGCAGGAAATGGTACGAATACCTATACCGCACCAGCAAACTCCCTGCTTAACATTACCCAATTTTATGCTTATGATGTGGCCGCTGGTGATGCTGGCGCTGCTGGCACCGTGACCATTACGGCGGTGAATGGAAACTATCAGATTATGAATAGGTCTGACATTAACGCTTCTTACAGCACTACAACCACTTTGAACCTGAATGATATTTCAATTGGAGACTTTACAGTTTACCGTAACCTTAGCGGCACATATCCAGGGGATGTTAGGCACAAAGTGTCCTTCACTATCTACACTGCCATTTAAGGAGGGGAGAATATGGCTTATTTTGTTGAATTTGACGCAACGAATGGCATATGCTTGGCTGTACACGAAACGGAAAAGGAAGTGCACCAGGTGCAAGAGGGTTCAATAATAAGGGAAGTGAGCCCTGAAATCGCTCAAAGCATTCTAGACGGTGACCGACCGCTTTGGTTCTACAAACTTGACCCAAATGGAGAAATAAAACAGCTTACCGAAGAAGAATATTTGGAAATTGTTGCTATACAGAAATAGGAGGTGTTGCCCATGCCCGGCCCTGAACTTGCCCAGTACGGCATTGCTTTTTTTCGCCGTAGCTGGGCTTATCGGGGCGGGCACAGGTGCATAGTTGGATTAAAATGCGCAATATAAGCCTGATAAGGTGGTGATATTTTGAAAGCCTTATATATCATTCAAAAAGTGGACGAAAAATTACCAAATATTATGCCGGAAGAAGAAAAAATAACCATACTTAACAATTTGCAAAGGTATCTTTTTGACGATATTCTCAAAGGCAAAGTACTAATCATAGAAAAGTATGATATTGTTGCTGGACAAGCGGATTATTCTATAACAGGTTATACAATCAATGATATTAAAGACCTTTTTGTCGGCAATCGCAGGTATGATAAGCGCGGCCCAAACAACTACCAGGATAAGTTATATTCATACTGCGAAATAGACGGGAATATTTGTCTTTATCCTACTCCAAGCTCTGACCTTGCGGACGGGCTTGTGATTTATAGGTATGATACTCCGACCGAAATTACTCAGGCAAATGTTGGCGATGTCGAATTAATTCTTGGCGATTATTATGGGCAATACGACCTTTTCAAATATTACCTTATGGCACAGATTGCTTATGACCAGAAGCAAATCAATGACTACAACAATCATGCCTTGAGATATAATACTGAGCTTATAAAATTAAAATCCTGGGTTATGGAGCGGTATCCGGACACATCGACTAATAACCTGGTTAAAAATTATTGGTAGGTGAAGCTCATGCTACCGATCATTACGAAGTACGACAAGTTCATAAAAGACGAAATAATCATATTCAAGGGGTATAATGCCAGCGAAAATAAAACCCCTGGGGAAATGCCGGATATGCTGAATCTTTGTTCTGACGAATATCCTTGCCTTTCACCGAGGCCCTCAAGAGAGCTGGTGGCAACTCTTACGAATCCCAAAGCCCTATTTGCTATTAATGACAAACTTGTTTATGTGGATGGGACGGATTTTAAGTATGACGGCGTGACTAAAGGGACGGTTACTGCAAGTAAAAAGTGTATGGTTGATTTTCAGGGGGTAGTGCTGATATTTCCCGATAAGAAGTATTACAACCCGTCAACGAATACTTTCGGCAATATCGGAAACGGACTGGCGTATCCTGCTGAGGGAAGCTGCCCGGATATGAATTTCGTTACCACTCTTAATAATCGTGTGTGGGGCTGTAAGGATAATCATATTTACGCCTCGGCCCTTGGTGATTTCCAAAATTGGACAAGTCTTGGCACAGCCACAACGGATTCTTTTGCGGTTGATGTGGCCAGTGAGGGCAGGTTTACAGGGATATTCGCCTACGATAATCATGTTGAATTTTTTAAAGCTGATGTGTTGCATGAGCTGTATGGCGACAAGCCGGCTAATTTTCAGGTGCAGGAAGTGTTGAAACAAGGCTCTTTGTCACACGATGCCGTGCAGGAGGTGCAAGGGGCTTTATACACTTTATGGCGAAACGGCGTTAATCTTTATGTTGGCGGCCAGCCTCTCTTGATTTCCCGGGAATTGAACAAGGATTATGTGAGCGGTGTGGCCGGGACAGACGGGAGAAAATATTATCTCAGTTTGCATGATGGTTCTGAATATTATCTTTTTGTGTTCGATCCTGTTTTGAAGATGTGGCACTTGGAGGACAACCTTAATGTCATCCAGTTTGCCCGTATGGGCGGCAGCCTTTATGCTTTATGTGCCGATGGTAAGCTTTATAAATTCAATTCCGGGAATGAAAAGGTGCATTGGAAGGCTTACAGCCAGGTTTTCCATGAATACTACAGCGGAAAAAAAATATACAGTGAATTGGCTTTCAGGGTGGACCTGGAATCCGGTTCAAGTTTGGCGGTGTATGTGAAAATCAATAATGGTGATTTTCAGCTTGTCAAATCATATACGGCCCAAGGGTTGTCAAGTTTTACTGTTCCCCTGCGTATCCAGCAGGCTGACCATTTTCAGATTATGTTGGAAGGCGTAGGCAGGGGAAAGGTGTATCAGATTTCCCGGAAATTCTATTTGGAGAGTGATTGATGATGGCTGATATTTTCAAAATTCCAGGCCGGAAAGATGATGTAAAGGAACAAGTGGAAACTTTATATCAATTTGTTTCCAAGCTCTCCAAGGAACTTAACTTTTTATTAATGAACATTGACACTATCAATCTTTCAGCTGAGTTGGCTTCAAAAATCTCGATAGCTTCCGGGAAAAACAGTATCTTTACAACACAGCCGACGCCGCCTTATACCCTGGGCGATGTATGGATAGGCTCAGATTTTATTAAAAAGTGTACTACTGCCAGGGATACGGGTTCTTATGTTTCAAGTGACTGGTCTGTGGTTATTGGGACGATTGCCTTGCTTACCGCCACACAGACTTTGACAAATAAAACAATAGACACATCAACTCTTAATTCTCCGGTGATTAATACTCCTACCGTATCCCAGCCAGATATTACATACAGGCAGGCCAGCCATGATTATGGCGGTGGTTCGTCGGATTGGACGTTATCATCAACAGAGCAAACGGCAAGTACGCTGATTGTTTCCAACTCCAGCGGGGCCGCCAATATTATAGCCCCTGCTGTTGCCGGGAGAAGATATACAGTTTTCAATGATACTGGTTATGACATAACTATTAAGAAATCAGGCGGGGCCGGAGTAATAATAGCGGCAGGAAAGACTGCCGTTGTTGAGTATATCGGTAATGATTACAGGCGAATTTCCGCCGATGTTTAGAAAGGGGGAATGTTTTTATGGCTCTTGATCTGGAAAATGAAAGGAAATATCTCGTAGATTTAATTAAAAATGCTGAAAAAGATTTTGGAAAAGCGCAATGGGCGGCTCAGCAGGCGCAGGTTTATGCTCAGCAGTATCCTGGGTTTAGTTTAGATAAGGTATACACGCCTGCTTCTTCTCAAACGACATCTCAAACAATTTCTCAAACGACAGCAAGTAGAAGCAGTCCTACACCGTCATATGGAGGATATATAACCACCGAACAAGACGGGTCCAAGTGGTATGTTTCAAACGGGCAGCAGTACAGGATAGCAGACGAAACTATTCCCGAAGCAGCACGGGGGAGTATGGGCAGCCTTTCCAGAGACCAGCAGGGAAATCAGTATTTTAATTATAACGGGCAATCTTATTTGGTGGGAAGCATACCTGGCGTAAATGCTCCGGCTGCCCCTGCTGTTTCAGGAGTATATCAAAGTCCTTATTCTTCTAAAATAGAAGCTTTATTGGCAAAGCTTAATTCAATTCCAGCTTTTAACCCCAATTCTGTATATAGTAGTCCTGAATACCTGGCAGCCAAGGAAAGAATTGAGAATGAAAGCAAGAAAACATCACAGAATGTTTTGGGTGCTGCTTCCTCCTTGACAGGCGGCATTCCTAGCTCTTATGCGATAGCGGCGGCCAAAGAATCTGAATCTGATGTGAAAAACAGGCTTAATGAATTGCTCCCGTCACTTACACAAGCGGCCTATAACCGTTACCTGCAGGAGCAAGGGCTAACGATGGATCAGATCAACCTTTTATCTAGCCTGCAAAACGCCGACTACCAGCGCTATTCAACCGACAGAGCGTTTAATCAATCTGTCCTGGAAAGTAATAGAAACTTTGCTCAAAAACAGCAAGAATATAATTATCAAGTCAGTAGGGACAAACTCCTTGATCAGCGCTGGCTGGATCAGTTTGATTATCAGAAGAAGCAGGATTTGGTTGCACAGGCTCTCAGGAATAGAGAAATAAGCATTGCCGAAAGAAATGCCGCTTTGGCAAGGGATAAGTTTAATTGGGAAAAAGACCCGACCAATCCTGCGAATATGAAGAACCCTAAAACAATTGGGGCTTTATATTCATCTATGATGAATAGCGGCGATCCTGAGAAATGGCTAAGGCAAAATGCTCAGTGGTTGGATCCCGAAGAATTAAAGACGCTGGCTGGTTTCTTGCCCAAAAATGAAGCTGTAGCGATATTGGAAAAAATCTTAAACAGCAAATAGGGGTGATTGTATGGCCCAAAAAAATAAAAGTAGAATTATCACTGGCAAAACTGGTGATGAAATAATTGCCGAGAGAAAAGCAAAAGCCCAATTTGGTGCTGGTGCGTATCCAACCGGTGATGATATTATAGCGCAGCGGAAAGCTGCCACTATGCCGAAGATAGAATGGCAGGATATACAACGCCAGGAAAAGGAACTGCTTGGTGGGAGCGAAGATTTTGCCCGTCAATTGGATCAAAAAATCAAGGACCCGGAAATACAGAAACCGCAGATATCAGATATACCTTCTTGGGCCAAGATGAGGGCTGGCATGGAACCATCATTCAAGCCTGTTGATACAAGTAGTTTTTCGCCTGCCGTACCTGCTGGAACTGATAATAAGCCAGGTTTCCTTTCCGCAATAGCCAAAAACATTATGCAAGGCTTTAAAACCTTTCAAAGAGGGTTATCTTCGGCCCAAGGAGCGGAATTAGCTTCCGGCATAGACGAGGCTCTAAATTTTGAGAAAAACCATCCAATCCTTTCCCGTATTTTTGGTATCAAAGCGCAGCAGTATGATCCTGAAGCAGTAAAAAAACTAACTGCAAGCCGAGACTCTCTTGTCCAGCAAGTGTTGGATCTACAAGAACAATCCGCGCTGGAAAGACAGGCTTTGAATGAAGAATATGCCCACCTGCCTAAATGGCAGCAGGTTACAAGTGAACTGGTCGGCACAGTTGGGCAAGTGGCTCCTATTGCTGCGGCTCATGCTTTGTCTCCGCTTATAGGCACACAGCTATTATACGGCATGGCAGCGGGAAATGCCGCCGGTGAGGCTTTACAAAGCGGCGCGGATATTCAGACAGCTAGAAAAGCCGGAATGACAAGCGGGATTAAAGAAGTCGCTATTGAACGGCTGTTTGGCGGTATTCCCGGCATGGGGAAAGGTGTTTTAAGCCCGGAAAAACTTGTAGAGAAGTATATTAAGTCTCCCGTTGGCCAAGCGGCAGTTAAAAGGGTGGCTAATATATTTGGTGAAGGAACGGAAGAAATAGTGGCTGAACTGCTTGAACCGTTTATCAAGCGATATTATTATGACCCCAATGCTCCTATGCCTACTGCTGATGAATTAGCTATGGCTTTTGGTGGCGGTGCTGTTGTTTCCGCTTTGTTAGGGATCCCGGTCGATGTTTTGGAATTGTCCAGTGTGAAGAAAAGCAATGAGGAACGATTCCATGAAGGAGCTCAGGCCGGTTTTGGGACGTATTCCGGCCCGGTTACTGTTTTTGATAAAAGCTATACGGCTAAAGAACTAAAAAAACAGGGTTATAAAGAACTTAAAAAAGGGATAGGTATATGGGTGAAAACTGATCCTGTCACAGACGCGCATATTGATACGAAGCGCGAAATGGTAAATATTAATGGTCTGGCTGTATTCAAGTCGGATATTTACCTTACCGAAAAGAAGATCGGTCGTAAGCTCACGCCCAAAGAATTGGCCATGGGCGCAAAGGACCCGAATTATTTCAAGCAAATGCGCGGCAGAGGCGGCAAGAATAGAGACCAGGATCCTAACACCGTATTCGCCCAGGCTGTAGAAGGAGCGGAACAAGCCACTGGCAAAGTTATTCCTATCTCCAGAGGCAAAAGACTATTACCAGAGCCAGAAATTAAAGCCGAAGTACGACCTGAAATAAGAGCTTTTGAGCAATCTCCCGAGGCGGGGACGAAAATTATCGAACAGAGAAAAGGGCTTGTTAAGGCCGGTGATACGGTTAAAATTGATGTTCCTCAATCCAATGAACAGGTTGAGAGGGTTGTTGTTTCTAGTTATGCCCCGGAAAGATTGACTGCCAGTGCTGAGGATTTAGCTGCTGATTATAAGGCTAAAGGATACTCAGCGCAAACTGCATATGGTCAATTTGTAAAAGACAGGGCTTTAAAACCTGAAATGGATGCCAAGGAGTTTAGCAAGATATTTAATAGTGTTAGCCCTAAGTTGCTAAGGGGTGAAACGGTAACAACTAAGGCAAGCGAATTTAGCATGGTTCTTAAAGAAACATTCAGTGATAAGCCTAAACGAGTAAAAGTTGTCAAAAAAGATGAAAATTCTATTCAATGGATTGCTGATAATGGTATGACCGGCAGTACCCCTAAAAATTATGTAGAGTATTTAAAACCTGTTGATGAAGTGATAGAGAGCGATATTCACGTTGCTCTGGATGGAGAACTGTATGACCATAAGGCAACAAAAATAGAGAGATCAGCCGTTGGAGCATGGACCAATGCTCTTGATGGAGCGAGAGGTTTACATGCTAAAACTGATCTCTCCGAACTACCCCTTGAGAGGGTTAGAACTTTCATGAAGGAATACGGCATAGACCAGCAAGAGCAGAAAAAAATCCTGGAGATGACGGAAAAATACCTTGAAGGAGCCAAGAAAGCCGGTTTAGACGTAGAGCACATTGTTAACTTTACTAATATGTTCACTGATGAAATAACCTCTGAGTTACTCAAGGCCCACGGACTAAAAGAAGGTAGCAAGGCGTATATTGCAGGTAAAGCCATGATAGAGAAGCGCGGGGCTGCTTTTAGGACTTCCATTGAGCTTTTGGCCAACCCGAACATGCCGATTACCCAGGAGATCATTCACGAATATGCGGAACTTTGGACCAGTATGTGGCAAATGTCAAATATGGAGGACTATGAGAAGGCAATTAATTTCCTGGTGGAACGTGGGCTTGACAAGGATCGGGCCGAGGAACACCTTTCCGAGATTATTGCTGATTATGCTATGAGCCGGGACGATTTCCAAAGCGAAGGAAAATCCTATTTTGCGGAAATGATAAAGCGGTTCAAGGAATGGGTTCAGAAGATTATTAAAAGGCTTACTTATTTCCGGAAAAACGTAGAGAAAAATCTTGCGGAAAATATCAAAACCCAGGCTGAGGCCTTCGCAAGGGGCGACTGGGAGAAGGCTTTTGAAGGTGTAAAAGGCAAAGAATCAGCTAAAAAAACCTCTTACTCTGTTAAAGAGTACGCTCCTCCCTTTTACTCTCAATTGGAAAAAGTGATTCAGGAGAAAATGCCTAATATTGCCCCGGTGGAAATGGTCCGTTCTATCATCGAGAAAAATGGAGTCAAAGCCGATGAAATGAAATGGACTGGTATGGACGATCTTCTGGCTAAGGGTGGGAAACTTACCAAGCAGGAAGTATTGAACTGGATCAGGAGCCATCAAATCGAAGTAGAGGAAATAATGAGTACAGAACAAGAATATCGGGCATATAAGGCCGCTTTGGATGAAGCAAACAGAGTACATTCTTTATTTGTTCAAGAAGCACTAAAGAGCGGCATGTCTCAATTAGATGCTTATAATCTCCCCAATAAATTAACTGATGGAAGAATAAAAATATCGGAGATTCCTGAAAATCTCAGAAACTTGGCAGAAGATTATTTAAAAGCTAGAGAGGCATATGAAAGCTTTGTTGAGATTCCTTTAAAGCCAAGGTATTCATCTTTTCAGGAACCTGGAGGTAAAGACTACCGCGAGTTGCTGCTTGTTTTACCGTTTGATTTTGGTAAAGACATAGATAATATGTCTCTGGAACAAATTGCTAGGGCGGGACCCGTATATCAATCTTCCCATTGGGAGGAACCAAATGTTCTAGCTCATGTTCGGTTTAATGAACGCATTGGCCCAGATGGTGAAAGGATTCTTTTCCTGGAGGAAGTACAGTCTGACTGGCACCAAACTGGAAGAAAGAAGGGTTATATTGGCGACGGACTGCCCGAAGGTTTTTCTCTTAGGGAGACCGAGGATTATTGGGTTGTTGATCATATTTTATATGGAGCTGAAAAGATTAAGGTTTCCAAGGATATAGGTCCGGAGGCCAAAAAACAGGCTGTCGAGCGTGCTTGGCAGATGACCGGCAGTGTCCCTGAAGCCCCTTTCAGTAAAAATTGGCATGAGTTTGTCTTAAAGCGGATGCTCCGCTATGCTGCCGAAAACGGCTTTGACAGGATAGCCTGGACCACAGGGGAACAGCAGGCTGAGAGGTATAATCTGAGCAAGCAGGTTAGCAGAATAGAGTATTCAAAGATCGAAAACGATGATTCTTATATGTTAAAAGCTTTCGATAAGCTTGATCATCAAATCATGCACAAAGTGGTTGAAGCCGCCGAATTAGAAAATTTTGTCGGGAAAGAAATCGCTGCTAAGATCATCAACGGTGAAGGCAGAAAAGGAGAATACAAAGTTGTTTTCAACCGCGAGAAGGTCGGAAAGACAGACAAGATTTTTGACGTTGTCGGACCTGGCGGTGAAGTCGTGGAATCTTATTCTATGAAAAAGGATGCTCTTGCTCATGCCGATGCGCTCAATAGTACTCAAAACGGGGTTTTGACGGATCTTGACCTCAAAGTCGGCGGCGAGGGAATGAAGGGGTTCTACGACAAGATGATCCCTGATTTTCTAAACAGGTACGGGAAAAAGTGGGGTGCAAGGGTAGAAGAAGTATGGATTGAGGGGGGAAAACAGCTTTCGCTTCCGATAACTCCCCTTATGAAAGAGGCGGTCCTTTATGAAGGGCAACCGCGGTTTGCTGTTAAGGACGATGATTTCGACCCGATCCTGGCCACTTATATGCGGTTGTTTCCTGCCCAGGGGGAACCGAAAACGAAAAAGGCTCCCGGGGATATTGGGCAAGAGGCCGAGGAAGCAGTGGAAGCAGCTTTTTTGTCTAAGGAAGAGGTATTGAAAAAACCACCTATAAAAGTGGTTAGACTTAACGGGAATGAAATCCTTGACGGTGAACCTGCCGTGATGAGGGCCCAGGCGCGGGAGCTCTTAAAGCCCTTTTTCAATAAAACATATAAAAATAAAGACACAGGCTATGAAATACTTATTACCGAAAGGCGGCTTAAGCACGGGTTTAGCCACGGAGGTAAACCCCAGATTGTTGCCGCCCTCGCCCTCCCGGATCTTTTAAGGGAAGCGGTCAAGGTGGCGTCGGTTCCACCCAAAAATAAGCATGATGGGAAGATGGTCCATGTTTTTTATGGCGCTTTGCAAATAGGGGATGAGTTGTATAATGCAAAGCTAATAGTCAAGGAGTACCATGACGGCAAAAAGTATTATGACCATTTGGCCACAAATATAAATATAGAGAGATCGTCCATCTTAGCACGGCCTAATGACCCTGAAGGGTCAAATGGGTTACGTACGCTAGGAGATCTCTCTGAGATCAGTTTAACAGACCTGCTTTCAACTATCAAGGGACACGATAGGAAGTATTTGCCAGATTGGTTTAAAGATGAGCAACTTTCAAATAAAGCAAAAGAGATTAGTATTCCCATTGATGACAGGACCATCGAGGATGTAGGCGATCGGCGCATAAAAGCCTATATGTACGAACATCCTGAGTTGAAGGAGTTTATTCAGGCAGAGGCCGTTAGGCTGCTTACAGAATTGACTCAATCAATTAAAGGTAAGCGGTTTTCTACTGTTAACCAGTACGGGGAAAGGATCACTACTGGTACGAAACGCCTTACAAGTAAGCCCTTGGAAAGAATAATGCAGCTTACGGGAGCTAGTCCTGGTGAGGTGGAGGAAGCCCTGAAGCGCATTATCAATGATAACGGGCAAGAAAACGTAGCGCTGGCCAAGCAAATTGAACTGGTGATTGATGATAACCTTTCTTATGGTACAACCACCTTGGAAGGAGTTGAAGTTTTACCTAATTTTGAGTATTTGGATGCCAAGCGTGAGGTAGCCAAAAAATATGAGGGTAAAAGGGATACGGAAGGGCTTACCAGTAAGTTGGGGCAGACTGGAGTAGGTCCCGCTACTGGTAAGAATACAACGGGAAAAGCGAAAAGGGCCTCTGAAATCGTCAAGGATTTTGAAAAGAAACTGGAGATGGCCGTAAAAAAAGGTGGTATTCATTGGTCCCGTCTTGGTCAGTTCGACAACAGAACGCACATAACCAGGATTGCTAAGGCTAACGACCTGGCAACACTTTCTCATGAAGCAGGCCATTACTTTGATAAGCTCTATACTTTGTCAGAGATTACTACAATCAAAAAACGCCTGGGTGCCGGAGCGGCAAAGATAGATAGCGATCTTCTCGCTTTGGGTGCGGTGACTTCTAGGCCGAGTTATCCTAAGTTTAAGCAGCGGCGGGAAGGTATTGCTGAGTTTATAAGGCTTTATCTCACGGACCGGGATAAAACCGAACATGCATACCCGGAACTTTCGGAATATATTAAGAAGTATATTCCGCGGGACGTAATGGGTGTTATAGAGATGATTGCCCGGGATATTTATAGCCTGGTGAATTTGGACCCTGTGGCCCGTGGAATGAAATCCGTCTGGTTTAAAGGCGATCCCCGCTATCCTGCGCCTGTGGACTTGACCAGGATGTTGCGCCAGATCTATACCGGTATTGTGGATGCAACTTATCCCGTGGAATGGGCCGCCGGGGAGCTTGGGGGACGGGTATTTCAGGAGAAGATTGCAAACGAGCTGTCTACTTTGCGGGGTTGGGAAGGAATAGCTCTGGCCGACATTAACCCCAAGGGAGAGCCCGGATATTATCAATCTGACCTGGATGGTAAGAAGGTGGGCCCCTCTTATTTTGAGATCACTAAGCCGATCCACAAGGATGAGCAAACCCGCCGGGAGTTTTGGGTTTATTCCATAGCTCGCCGTAGTAAAGACTATTTACAGCGCGGCCTGGAAATGCCTGACTCTCCGGAAACCTACGACGAGCAGATTCGCATACTGGAGGCAAAACACCCGGAGTTTAAGAAAATCTTTGATAAGACCAGGGAGTACAGGTCAAATGCTTACGATCTTTTGGTCCAGGGCGGCATATACAGTAAGGCCGATAAGGCTAAGATTGAACTGGCAAACCCCAATTATGTAAGCCTAAAACGGATTAAAGAGGCTTTTGACTATGTTGCCGGGACAAGTCAAAAACTTGGCGCAGCCAAACGGGTAGTGAAAGGTTTAAAGGGCGGCGGGGAAGATATTATGGACCCCGAGGAAAACGATATTAATAACACTTTTATTTACCGCAGTGTGGCCATGAGGAACAGGCTGCTTCTGGAATTGGCCGATATGGCTGATAAGGCGGAGGGTAAAGGCAAGATAATGTCACGTGCCCCGGTCCAGCTGAAAGCCGTACAGTTCAATTTGGAAAAGGTTAAGAAGTATCTGTATGACGTTTTCGAGGGGATGGAAGGTATTGAGGAGGTGTACGGCGACGCTAAACAATTCGTTGATAGCCTGGACCTGGATACCATGGCCCGGATATTCAATCCCCAATATCTGGCCGGTCCCAATCAGGTGGTAGTCTACCGGGATGGAGAGCCCGTCCTTTATGATGTTCACCCGGACCTGTATGAGGCTATTAAGGGGCTAACACCGGAAAATGTAAATTTGGTGACTAAGGTTCTGATGAATCTCGCCCAGGTACAAAAGACAGGAATTATCTATACCCCGCAATTCATTTACCGCAACGCCGCCCGGGACACTTTCCATAACCTAGTCTCATCGGATACCCACTTAAACCCTGTGGATATTTTCCAGGGATTTTGGAGCGCACTCAAAGGTGATAAGTGGTATAGACTGGCTGCCAGAAAAGGCGGGACAACCAACTATTTTACAGCCAATGACCGGGAGTTTGCCCAGGAAGCCATTAACCAGATTATGTCTAACGGCAATAGAGCTCATGAGTTTGTGCTAAAATTAAACGAGGCCTGGGGCCTGGCAAAAGAAGGTTATGTGGGGCAGGGATTATGGGCCGGGTTTAAAGCCTTTGGTACACCTTTACGCTTCCTCCAGGATTGGATTGAGCCTGGGGAAATGGCGGGACGGTTAGCGGAAATGAAGAAAGGCATGAAAAAATACCTGAAAGCTGCCGGTTTTTCCGATGCCGATATTAAAGCCATGGATGAGCAAAAGCTCCTTGAGATTCTACCCCAGGAAGAAATAGCTCGCAATGTAGCCCGTATGCGTAACCTTTCCGTGGATTTCCGCAAGATGGGTAGTTGGGTAAGACGTGCACAGCTTAACAGGCTTGTCAATTTCTTAAACCCCTCAATCCAAGGGACAGTAAACGTAGGCCGGTTACTGGCTAAGCACCCCTGGCGTACCATAGCCAAAGGGCTGTTGTATATTACTATTCCCACCTTATTTAACTTGTGGCTCACCCGGGAGAACGAAAATTACCGGGAACTACCCTGGTGGCGCCGGGATTTCTTCTGGAATATACCCCTTGGGGACCCAAAAACTACACGCTGGTTTTTCCCGGTGCCGAGGCCGTGGGAGCTTGGGATTATGTTTGGGGCTATTCCGGAAAGGTTGCTGGATAAATACCTAAAGGATAATCCTAATGCCTGGAAGGAGTTTGCACAGACCATTAATCAAGCCCTGGTCCCTGAGATCATTCCATCTGCCATTGAACCCTTCTACCGCGACGCAACCGGTAGAGATTGGCGCGGTAATCCGATTTTAAGCGAATCGGACAAACGGGTTTCACCGGAGTTGCAGTATAACGAATACACCAGTATTCTTGTGCGAAAGATCAGTGAGGGACTTGCAGATGTGCCGGGAATACCGGAAGCATTTAAGTCGCCCAAACGGCTGCAGCGGCTTATAGAAGGGTATACCGGTACTTTAGGCCGGGTGTTCCTGGAATCCATTGATATGACTTTCGGAGGCAAGCCTGGTATTCCGGTCCTGGGAGGGCTTTCTCAAGGTTTTGTGGCAGATGCGTACCGGCAACCCCAGTCGGTGAGTGATTTTTATGATTATAAGAAGCAGGTGGAAACTCAGGTGGCTGATTACAGGCGCTTGCACGAAGGGCAGAAGTTGCCTGGGGAATTGGCTGCAGTCAATAATGTCTTTAATGCAGCCTCTCAGGCTATAGATGTCCTGGAGGATGCGCTGCACTTTATCGAGAAGTCGGATAGGCCTAATAAGACCCTGGAAGCTGCAGCAGTACGGTCTGACATGATTGATATTGTTCGAGCTGTGAATAAGTTTTACGAAGAAAATTTTTTAAGAAAATAGACTAAATAGGCGGTAATATTTTGTCGAACATCCCACAAATTTGTCGAATTATGGCATGATAAAAGAGGGAGATGCGATAAGGGATTACCCCTGCCAAGGGGGGCTTTTAGCCTCCCTAATTTTTTAGAAAGAAGGTGTTGGAGTTGTTTAAAGATGTATTGCCTGGAAAATGGTATTATTCTTTGATTGAGCGCATGTTGAAGAAGAAGGCCGTTTCCGGCTATCCGGACAACACTTTCAAGCCGGAGGAATTAATCAAAAGGGCAGAAGTATTATCTTTCATCGAGAAGGCCCAAACCCACGAGTACGAGCTTATTCCTCCTTTGCTGCCGTCTGTGGTAACTGTAAGGGCAAAATTAAAGGATGGACGCACTTCGCTTGGAAGTGGTATCGTCCTTGACAAAGACGGATACATAGCAACTAACTGTCATGTCGTATTAGATGGTCTTGACCCTTCTCAGGAAATAAATGTTATCCTTGATTCTTTGCCGGCCAACATTAATGCGAAGGTCCTTTACGGCGACTTAGGCCAGGATATAGCCATCTTAAAAATTGCTGCCGACTCAGGGCTGCTAATGCCGGTAGAGTTCCCGGATGAGCCAGTAAAGCTCTTGGACAAGGTTTTCTGTATTGGGAACCCCTTGGGCTTTACTGATACTGTGAGCGCGGGGATTGTATCCTGCAGCAAGCGGGTGATTGGTGGAAACGAATGGATTCAAACTGATGCCGCGATTAACCCCGGAAATAGCGGTGGGGGAGCGTTTAATGTAAAAGGGCAATTCATAGGATTGCCAACATTCATAATTGTGTGGGCCGATGAGCAAAAGACTATTCCCGTATCTAATATCGGGTTCATATCTCCTTATTACAAAGTGGCCCATGTATATCAGCAAGCTAAAAGCGGCAAAGTGGCTTTTGCTGGTGAACAAGTTCGCGAAATAGTCTTTGCTAATCTCTTTTAAGGGAGGTGGAGACATGGCCCACGAAGTTTGTATGCATGAAAAGGATTGGGGTATACACCAAAATAAACTTGAAAATCTGGAGAAATGTACAGAGAAACTCAAGGTCCGTCAGGACGAAGCTGATAAAAGAATGGACGACTTTGAAAAGGCCCAGGTGACGAAGGCCGACTTCAAAGAGTTTAGAACCGACATGATGAAATTGGGTGCATGGGCCGTGTTTTTCTTAATAGCGGGGCAGATATTGGTTGGATGGCTTTCTAAGATTGGAGTGATTCAATAATGAGCGGCCACAATTTTTCTTATCCAGTCCAAGGCGGAGTTATTACTTCCGATTACGGATTACGTTTTCACCCTATTGAAAAAGTTCAGAAGTTCCATACAGGTATAGATATTGCGGCTCCTACCGGTACTCCTGTTTATGCGGCTGCAGACGGCAGGGTGAAATCTGCTGGAAACAGCGGTGGGGCATACGGGATTCGTGTTATCTTATCCCATGACGGAACGGCAGAAACATACTATAGCCATTTATCTAAGGTTCACGTAAGAGCTGGGCAAAGAGTTACGAGAGGCCAATTGATTGGAGAAATAGGGACAAGTGGTAAAAGCACAGGTCCCCATCTCCACTTTGATATCAAGTTGTATGGTGCATATGTAGATCCTCTGGCCATGATTGGCTTGTCCGGTTATAAAGTTATCGCCGGTTCCGTGGACGGGGAGCGCCTGGAAGTACTTCGTCGCGTAGCTGACGGCAAAGTGTTTGTGGAGGCTAGAAAGCCTTTGGAAATGGCCGGTGCTGCTGTGAATTGGCACAATGAGGATGAGTTTTTAGAGATCATTACACTGGCGGGAAAGGGAAAGGAGGCGTAATTCATGGACGGTGCTTTGGTTACGGTTAATTGGTCTTTGGTTGGGGTGGTTGTTTTTTTGGCTATTGTCGTGGAAAGGGCTGTGGAAATAATATTCAAGGCTGCGCCGCGCTTGCAGAAGCTCAGCAACGATTATGTTGTATGGCAGATTGTTGTTGCCTTTGTTTTCTCTGTAGTGATTTCTTACGGGGCGAGCCTGGATATGTTTGTAATTATCAATGTTCCTTTTAAGATTCCTTTTGTTGGTGTTTTATTAGTGGCAATATTTATGGCCGGTGGTTCCCTTGGAGTACATACGTTGTTTAGCCTGGTAGAAAGCTTCAAGGAAACACAAAAAGCCATTGCTGGCAAGGCCAAGCAGGATATTGAATTGGCCAAAAAATACTAAAAGAGGGGAGGTGGGAATGACGAGGGCCCCCATGCTACCCATGCAAAAAAATTTAATACTTTTTCTTTCCCTTAGTTTTTCCTATATCTAGTGTGTAAAATTGGGGCGCATGATCACTTAGCTTTCCTGCTTCTCTACTCGGGACGGATGAGACACAATGTGTGACCGTCGAACACATTGGTGGGGGCCTATAAAAAGGGGATAGTTGGCTTGCCGGTAGAGAGGCATAATACAAACGAAAAGGGATGTTACCGAAAAGGGATCGCATTATCGCGGTCCTTTTTTCGTGGTCTAGTAACAAAGGGTGAAAGTTAGGGTTTTTAAGAGTATTAGTTCACCTCCACCAAAATTTAAATAAAAACATACACCGGCTAGGTGTGTGTTTTTTGATTTTATAAGCCACTTTTTAAAATATCCATATTATAGCAAATGATTAACTGGAAATAGGATATAATATAAACCAACAAGATAATAGCTAGAGGTGAATTAATCAGATGACTAACGGCGCCTTCATGGGTTTTGGAAACAATAATGAAAAACTAATAAACAGATATAGTCTGGCAGAAGAAATTTTTAACAGTATAAGTCATGGTATCGGTGCTCTATTTAGTATCGCTGCCCTGGTCATACTCGTTGCTTTTGCAAGTATCCGTGGTGATGTATGGCGAATAGTAAGTTTTAGCATCTACGGTTTTACATTGTTTTTCCTCTACTTATCTTCCACCCTCTATCATAGTGTTTTTCATGAGAAGTCTAAGAGAGTGTTAAGAGTTTTTGACCATATTTCTATTTACTTACTGATAGCCGGCAGCTACACGCCAGTTACACTTGTATCTATGCGAGGCACTTGGGGTTGGACGATTTTCGGCATTATTTGGGCTCTAGCCATAGGAGGAATCATTCTCAAAGTTGTCAATCTGGAGAAAATGAAATATTTTTCTATCGGCCTATATGTCATTATGGGATGGCTAATTATGATAGCTGTTAAGCCTATGTTAGAGATGATACCTCAAGGATTATTTACCTGGTTATTAACAGGTGGCTTGATGTATACCTTTGGTGTAATCTTTTATTTATGGAAAAGGATACCGTTTAATCATGGGATATGGCATTTGTTTGTTTTGGGTGGGAGTACAGTTCATTACTTAGGATTCTTATTTTATTTAGCTTTGTAATGATGCCTTGGCATTGTTTACCTTGGACGTTATCGGTACCTACTGTGGCTCCTTTTACATTAATTTAAAGCCATTCTTGTTAATAATTTTCATACAAACGTCTAACACCGCAGGGTCGTACAAAATCCCTCTATTTTGTGAAATTTCTTCTAATGCCTTATCTATATCTAGAATCGGTTGAGCCATATAGACTTTGTAATTCCTAGGAATCATAAATTCCTGTGGTATACCACCGGTATTTGTACATAACAGATTCTTTACCATAAGAAGCATAGAATACTAAATAACCGCTAAAAGTAATTATTATTAACATAACAGAATCGAATCATTATTGAAATTGTCTAAACTTGGCAGGAATTCTAAATTAATTGTTGAATCATTATTTGATTGAGATAGTCGATGATAGCGTATTACTCGGAACTATTAGCGTAGGAGTAGCCTGTTTCCCGGAAGACGGGGCTACAGGTGAAAAAACTTCTTAGGGCAGCTGGTGCCGCTATGTACCGGGCCAAGGAAGCTGGCCGGGACCTGTTCTACTTTTTAAGGAGGTAGAAAAGTAAGTGTCAACAGAAAAAAAGGTTTTGATTGTAGAAGATTCCAACATAGTTCGCCTGGAAGTAAAGCGAACCCTGGAACAGTACGGCGTAAAAGTATTGGAATTAGTCAATGCAGAGGACCTCTTTCGTTTCCCAAAACGCTATCAGGAGGTAAACTTGATTATCCTGGATATCACCCTACCAGGGATGGATGGCCTTACTGCCCTGGAAAGGATGCGTTCCGAGCAAGCGTGGGCCTACCTGCCGGTCATTATACTTACAGGTCGTGCAGATCGGGTCACCGTGCAAAGGGCTTTAAAAGCTGGTGCCGTTAACTACATCCGGAAGCCTTTTACCAAAGAAGGTTTACTGGAACGGGTAGAGGGCGTCCTTGGACCCTTGGTTCCCCCTGAGGATAACAGGGAGGCTTGGACCGAGGCCGAATTAGAAGAGCAGGTCCGCAATGAGGTCAAACGGGCCCAGCGTGGCGGTAGCTTACTCTCTTTACTAGAGATTAGGATGCCGGATGAAATGCGGAGCTTACCCCACTTAAAAGAACTTGTCAACCTCCGGAATAAAGTGAAGGAGCAATTGAGAGAAATAGACTCCGTATTCCTTACCAGGAAACGCAATCTGCTGCTGGTTTTACCGCTTACTGGTGCTGAAGGAGCAGCAGTGGTAACAGAAAAATTTCGCAAGTGGTTTACTGAGCAAGGGATCCAGAAAATAGATTTAGCCCTAGTGACTTTTCCAAAAGACGGTGTTAATGAACAAGAACTCCTAAATAATTTGGGAAAAAAACTGTCTGGCTAATGCGAGTACATTACGCTGCATATCTAAAAATTAAGGATCTACCATTAATAAATGCGGCAGTAGTGCTGACTGGGCCTGCCAGTGAGAGGGTGTTGCTCCTGAAGCCGAATTGTATGCGGTCAAGGTATTAAATGCAGCGGGCTCTGGGTATATTTCCGATATTATTGAAGGACTTAATGAGTTTTGATTGACGTGTAATTTTAATTCATGCTATAATGTGCAAAAACCTAATATTTTTTACCTCACTCCCAAGAGTGAGGTAGGGGTCGCGAATCGCCAAGAGTAATCCAGGGAGTGTGGCAACGAGGAACTGGACCAAAGGGGCGTTCGCCGAAGTGTGGAAGACCGGCCAAGGTTTCACGCTGGGACTGCATTGAAGAAGTGCAGGACTGTCATCTGATATGAGCCCGTTATCAGATGGAGCACTATCTCACCAGGGGCAGGGAAGGGGGGTAACCAGAGCGGTTACGCTAAAGGTTAATGCCTTTAGCTTTTTTTGTAGTCATTTCTTAATCTGTAGAAGGTTATTTCAAGTGACTCCCTTTGCACCTTTAACTTTTTTATGCATATACTGCTTCTAGTTGCAGGGTCAGAAGCAGGAAGGGGGTCCTCATCGATGAGTATCTAAGGATAATTCGAATTTATATGAAAGGTTGGGTTAATGCTGGCTAGTTAAGAAAAGGGGCAGCAACAAGGACGGTATAAATTTTTGACGATGACAAAGAGAGAAGTAATTAATGCTATAGAAGGAGAGGAGCTGTTATTTAATGAGTAAATTTCCCCGAATGATTACGGCTATGGTGACACCTTTTAAAGATGATTTAAGCGTGGATTATGAGGGTGCACAAAAGTTAGCTCTGTACCTCATCGAATCGGGTAATGACGGTCTTGTTATTGCAGGAACTACTGGGGAATCTCCTACCTTATCTCTAAAAGAAAAATTAAGTCTCTTTACTGCTGTTAAAGAGGCCGTCGGAAACAAGGGGCAGATTATTGCCGGTACAGGGTCTAATTCCACGGCGGACAGTATTTACCTGACACAGGAGGCCGAGAAAATCGGTGTGGACGGGATTATGGCTGTTGTACCTTATTATAATAAACCTAACCAGGAGGGTATGTACCAGCATTTTAAGGCCATAGCGACTGAAACCTCACTTCCCGTCATGTTATATAATGTCCCCGGAAGAACCGGGACAAATTTATTGCCAGAAACTGTGGCCAGACTTGCAGGCATAGGGAACATTGTAGCCTTGAAAGAAGCTGCGGGGAATCTTGACCAGGTCTCCACCCTAAAGACTCTTCTCCCGGAAGATTTCTTAATTTTTAGCGGAGACGACAGCTTAACTCTTCCCATGTTATCTGTAGGTGCTTATGGTGTGGTAAGCGTAGCAGGCCATCTTATAGGAAATTCCCTTAAAAAAATGATTGATTCATACATGAGCGGTGATGTTCATCAGGCTAGAGTTATTCACCAGCAGCTTTTTCCTCTTTTTAGGGCAATTTTTGTGACGACTAACCCTATTCCTGTGAAGAAAGCTTTATCTCTTTTGGGGTTACCTTCAGGTAAGCTGCGCCTCCCTCTGGTTGAAGCTTCAGCAAAAGAAACGGAAACCATAACAGAAGCTTTAACTAAGCTAAATCTTATTTAATTTATTTCGTTTAGAGAGATGCTCTTGGGGTTTAATGCAATAAGTACGCTGGCGGAAGAATCGAAAGGTCCTACGAAGATCGTTGGAAAGGCCGCTATGATTTAGGATCTATTGCAGGAAAATTCGCAGGTTTTAATCGTTGTCAACATTAACTGTACCTTCCATTAGGAAAGAAATGAGCGCTTCACAAAACCACCTCTCAGGATGGAAGCTGTTGAGGTGGTTTTGTGTGTTTAGGACATTCAAAAAAAGGGAAATGATGTTGGCGACATTGGGGACGGTTCGTGTATAAACTGGATGAATGTATTTACTCTTCGGAAATATGACTCTTTGGAAGATTTGGGAGTTTCTTTGAGTTCATAGCACATATCGATCTCTTGCTCATAGTGATTCATGGTTTACCTCCTGATTTTTTAGATGTTTTGCGTGTTACACTTCTATTGCATCAAAAACAGGAGCGTGGCTTTTGGAATATTTTAAATTTTAAACCAGAAAAGACGGAAGACGTAGTATTGGATGGATCTGGGGTGAGAATATGCGACAACGAGAACCGTCCCCTTTGTCGCAGCACACTAAGGTAATTTCTTATGAAAAACCTCTTGACAATTATAGTAATTGTTACTATTATTAATATATAAACATTAAGAATTTCTTAATATACAAGGAGGAATTACAATGAAAAAATTTATGTGCAGTGTATGTGGTTACGTACATACAGGGGAGTTTGCGCCTGAGAAATGCCCCCAATGCGGTGCTGTAGCTGAGAAATTTACTGAAAAAGCAGAAGGTAGAGATTTAAATTGGGCTGATGAGCATAAAATTGGTGTTGCTAAGGGCTTAGATCCTGAAGTTGTGCAAGCTTTAAAGGACAATTTTACGGGTGAGTGTACAGAAGTTGGAATGTACCTGGCGATGAGCAGACAGGCGGACCGCGAAGGTTATCCCGAAATTGCTGAGGCATATAAAAGAATTGCTTTTGAAGAAGCAGAGCATGCGGCAAAGTTTGCAGAACTGCTGGGAGAGATTGTTACCGCCGATACCAAAACAAATCTGACCATGAGGGTGCAAGCAGAGCATGGTGCCTGCCAGGGCAAGAAGGATCTGGCCACAAAGGCAAAGCAGCTTGGTTACGATGCAATTCATGACACGGTACATGAAATGTGTAAAGATGAAGCACGGCATGGTGCAGCTTTCGCAGGGTTGCTAAAAAGATTTTTTAGTTAAAAGATCTAGTTTTAGTGACGGATATTTTTAATTCATGCTATAACATACCCCTTGCGCCTTTCCTGTCCTCTTTGCCTTTGCAAAAACTTAATATTTTTTACCTCGCTCCAAGAGTGAGGTAGGGGTCGCGAATCGCCAAGAGTAATCCCGGGAGTGTGGCAACGAGGAACTGGACCAAAGGGGCATTCGCCGAAGTGTGGAAGACCGGCCAAGGTTTCACGCTGGGACCGCATTGAAGAAATGCAGGACTGTCATCTGATATGAGCCCGTTATCAGATGGAGCACTATGTCACCAGGGACAGGGAAGGGGGTAACTGTAACACGTTTACGCTAAAGGTTAATGCCTTTAGCTTTATTTTTAGCGGAGACGACAGCTTAACTCTTCCCATGTTATCTGTAGGTGTTCATGCGACACCGGGGACGGTTCTCGCTGTCGCATTTTTTTGGGTTGGGTGCAGTTCCCAGCTTCGGCGTCATTTACAGGGTGAAAGTCCAACAGGGACTGGCGAGCACTTGTTGCTAGCCGATGAGAAAAGTGTTTGCACAGGGGTAATCCGAAGAGAAAAGCTCCGACAAGGGGGAGCATAGAGAATTATGTTGTACAAATCCAGTTTAGGTGAGGATGATGGAAAGTTTGCACTTTTTGGTTTGTGAGCTTTTTTTTACTGCTGATTAAGAAGCATAAGCTTTTGCATGACTTTTTTAATATTTTGTATTATGAACTGGAAAAAGTGGAAAAAGCAGTAATTGAGGGATTTGGGACGAGTAATATTTGTGACTATGCGACAGGGAGAACCGTCCCCTTGTCGCACCCTTGCACCCTTGTAAAGACGTGTTGATTTATGAGATTGAATAATTGCATAAATATTATCACTATAATGAAAGGTAACGAATCTAAATTAAAGCGATTCCTAAATGTTAAATAGAAAAAAGATTCCGTAAATAAAAGGGGACGAACTAGAAAATGTTACTGTTAAGTGTTAGAATATTACTGTATGTATAAAATATATAAGAAGGAGACGAGTGGATCATGTTTAGGAAAAGCATTGCGATTCTGCTAGCCCTGTTGATGCTGGTAACAATGGTTGCTGGTTGTGGTTCGTCCAAAACGGAACCCCCTAAAGGGGAAGCTCCTAAAACTGAAGCCCCTAAAACCCCGGCTTTTAAGGTTGGTATGGTTACCGATGCTGGTACTATTGATGACAAATCCTTCAACCAGGGTACTTGGGAAGGCATACAGCGAGCAGGTAAGGAGTTCGGGATCGAAACCAAGTACCTGAAGCCTGGTGGAACAACGGAAGCAGACTACCTAAAGGAAATCGGGAATCTTCATGATGCCGGTTACAAGTTTATTGTATGTCCCGGTTTCAAGTTTGAGACGGCAATCTACCAAGCGCAGGATAAGTATAAGAGTGCAAAATTTGTGCTCATCGACGGTAACCCCCATGCTGGGGATTTCAAGGCGGTTGTAAAGGAAAATACCGTTTCCATTTTCTTTGCCGAACATGAGTCCGGTTTCCTGGCGGGTGTTGCCACTGCGCTGCAGCTCAAGGAAGGCGAAGTAGGTTTTATTGGTGGAATGGAAATCCCGCCTGTCCAAAAGTTTAACTGGGGATTCCAGCAAGGTATCCAGTATGCCAACAGCAACTTTGGTACAAAGATTTCTATTAAGCCGGCAAATGTTATCTACCAGGGGAGCTTCGATAATGTAGCTGCAGGTCAGCAACTGGCCGCCCAGATGTTTGACAGGGGTGTCAAAGCTATCTTCTGCGCTGCGGGTGGTGTGGGGATAGGGTCCATCAATGAAGCCAAGTCACGGGCCAAAGCCGGCAAGCAAGTATGGATTGTAGGCGTTGACGTGGACCAGTACGCAGAAGGTAAATATGACGGGGAAAAATCTGTGATCCTCACTTCCGCTATGAAATACATCGACCAGGCTGCTTATGATATGATTAAAGCGGAGAAAGAAGGTAAATTCCTAGGCGGTAAGACTCTTGTTTTCAATGCCAAGAACAATGGCGTGGGTATCCCCAAGAAAAATCCCAATCTCAGCGAGGATGTGCAGAAAAAGGTTGCCGATGTATTTGCCAAGCTGCAATCCGGCAGCATTACGGTTTCCGACAAGCAGGGAAACCTGATTAAGTAAGTAATCATTACTTCATGAGAGGAGAGAAAAGGACGGAATTATCCGCCCTTTTCTTTTTCAAGTTGGATGAATAATATCTTGATTATTTAATAACAAGGAAAAGGCAGTGTTATTAGAAAATAAGAACAAATCTTGGGGATTTAATTTGCCAAGGGTAAAAAGGAGACGATGAGATGGAGTATATCGTGGAAATGCTGAATATACGAAAGGAGTTCCCTGGTGTAATTGCATGTGACGATATCACCCTTCAGTTGAAAAAAGGTGAAATCCATGCACTGCTGGGTGAGAACGGCGCTGGTAAATCAACGCTGATGAGTATTCTTTTTGGCCTCTATCAACCCGACGGCGGTATTATCCGGATTCGCGGGAGGGAGGTTAGCATTTCCAATCCCAATGTAGCTAATGACTTAGGAATCGGAATGGTACACCAGCATTTTAAGCTAGTCCATAATTTCACGATTACAGAGAACATCATCCTGGGGCGCGAGACAAAAAAGGGTATTGTTGTGGATATTAGGTCGGCAGCAGAACGTATCAAAGACCTTTCAGGTAAATATGGGCTGAATGTGGATCCCGATGCAAAGATTGAGAATGTTTCTGTCGGCATGCAGCAGCGTGTGGAAATCCTCAAGATGCTTTACCGTAATGCTGAGGTTCTTATTTTCGATGAGCCTACGGCAGTGCTGACCCCCCAGGAAGTCCAGGAACTAATGAAGATCATGCGAAGCCTTGTTGCAGAAGGGAAATCTATTATCCTTATTACCCATAAGCTGAAGGAGATAATGGCTATTGCAGACCGGTGCACAGTCATTCGGCGCGGCAGGCTGGTGGGCACCGTGGATGTGGCGGGAACCACAGAAGCAAAACTGGCAGAGATGATGGTGGGGCGCCAGGTTTCTTTCAAAACAGAAAAGAAAAAGCGTCAGCCCGGTGATGTGGTCTTAAAGATAGAAAACCTGTCCGTACAAAATAACCGGGGGATTATGGGGTTGAAGAACTTCTCCCTGGATGTACACTCTGGTGAAATAGTCGGTGTTGCCGGTATAGAGGGGAATGGACAGGCGGAACTGGTGGAAGCTGTTACAGGTTTGAGGAAGGCGGAATCCGGCAGGGTTCTCTTAAAGGGCACTGATATAACTGGACTGCCCATACGTGCTCGCGTCAATATGGGGATGGCCCATATTCCGGAAGATCGCCACAAGTACGGCCTTATTTTAGATTATACCGTGGAGGACAACCTAATCCTAAAAGTTTATTACCAGGAACCATACTCCAAAAAGGGTCTTTTGAACCGGGAGGCCATCCAGCGCCATGCAGAAAAAGTCATGAGTGAATTTGATGTGCGTGCCGGCCAGGGGGCTCTATCCGTGGCCCGTTCCCTTTCTGGCGGAAATCAGCAGAAGGCCATTGTCGGACGGGAAATCGACCATAACCCGGAACTTTTGATTGCTGTCCAGCCCACACGGGGGTTGGACGTAGGGGCCATTGAATATATCCACAAGCGGCTGGTAGAGCAGCGCGATAAGGGTAAGGCTGTTTTACTGGTGTCGCTGGAACTTGATGAAATTCTTAACTTATCGGATCGTATAGCTGTCATCAACAACGGAGAATTGATAGGGATTGTCAATACTGCCGAGACGGACGAGAATGAAGTTGGTCTAATGATGGCCGGAGTGAAGAGAGGTGATTCCCTTGAAGACAAGATACAGTAAAGAATACGTCCTGGCCTTGGTGGCTGTCATTCTGGGGTTGCTGGCCGGCGCCATTCTCATGGTAATTACCAAGAACAATCCCGTTGAAGGATATCTCTTTCTATTCAAGGGCGGACTTATGAACGTGGAACGCGTGGGGAATACGTTAGCAACGGCAACTCCCCTGGTTCTGACAGGACTTTCCGTCGCCTTTGCTTTCAGGACCGGACTTTTTAACATCGGTGCTGCCGGACAGATGCTTATTGGAGGCCTCGCTGCAACGGCTGTAGGATTGACCTTTGATTGGCCTAAGCCTGTACTTCTTACGGTGATGATAATAGCCTCCATTCTCGGAGGAGGGATTTGGGCCATTATACCTGGCTGGCTGAAAGCGAGGTTCAATGTGCATGAAGTCGTTTCCACAATCATGATGAACTGGATTGCCTACTGGACGGTTTACTACGTTGTTCCCGGGTATTTTAAGGGCGAGTACCTGGAAACAGAGTCCAGAAAGATCTCCCAGGCCGCCTCCTTGAAGGTGAACTGGCTTACCAATTTGTTTGAAGGCTCCTATATCAACCTTGGTGTAATACTGGCCCTGTTGTCTGTAGTCATTGTTGCCTTCATTCTGGACAAGACAACCCTGGGCTATGAACTGAAAGCGGTGGGTTTCAACAGGCATGCAGCCCAGTATGCGGGGATCCATGTTAACCGCAACATCATTTTATCCATGACCATAGCCGGTGCCTTAGCAGGACTGGGCGGCGCAACTTTCTACGTTGGCTATGCCTCCAATATCCAAATTGGTATCCTGCCCTCCCAGGGATTTGATGGCATTGCCGTATCTCTATTAGGGGCTAATTCACCCTGGGGTGTTTTGGGAGCAGCGACTTTCTTCGGGTTGCTTCATACGGGGAAAGGTTTTATGAACGCCATGACGAAAATCCCGCCGGAAATTGCCGATACCATTATTGCCACGATTATTTATTTCTCTGCTACCAGTATCCTTATTGAAAGATCCTGGGACAGGCTGAAGAGAAGAACGGGAGGTGTAAGGTAATATGTGGGAACTTATTGTTCAGGTATTCCCCTATGCCATTGCTTTTACCATCCCCTTACTTATCACCGCATTGGGCGGACTTTTTAGCGAACGGAGCGGCGTCGTCAACATCGGCCTTGAAGGGCTCATGGTTGCCGGAATGTTTACGGGGGTGCTGGTTATTTCCAGATTTGAAGTCTTGTTCCCAGGTACAGCTGTCTGGATAGGTTTGGCAGCAGCGTTTATTATAAGTGCTCTTTTTTCACTGCTCCACGCTTTTGCCTGTATTAGCCTTAATGCCAATCAGGTAATCAGCGGTACTGCCCTCAATATGATTGCGGGTGCACTCACCACTTATTTGGCCAGGAATATTACGGGCAGCGGTAATATCCAGATCGTCCATAGCCTGGTCCGGCAGGATATCCCGGTTCTATCGGGCATTCCAATCTTGGGTAAGCTCCTCTTTACTCAAACTTACGCCACCACATGGCTAGTGTTACTTATTCTTTTTGTCTCCTGGTTCCTACTTTATAAAACAGCATTTGGCCTGCGCTTGAGGGCCTGTGGTGAACACCCCCATGCTGCAGATGCGGCAGGAATAAATGTTTACCGTATGCGTTATATAGCAGTTATGATCTCAGGCGCATATGCTGGACTGGGTGGAGCTATTATCCTTGTAGCCATTTCGGGAGAATTTAACGGTACGGTGGGAGGATTGGGATTCCTTGCCCTAGCCTCACTGATCTTCGGGCAATGGAAACCCCTGGGGATACTGGGAGCAACTCTCTTCTTTGGTTTTGCCAGCACCATTGCCAACGTTTCCCAAGTGATTCCAGCCATGGCCAAGATCCCGGGGATCCTTTTAAAAACATTTCCCTACATTGTTACCCTCATTGCACTAGTTCTGTTCTCTAAGTCTTCCCAGGCGCCGCGAGCAGCTGGGGAACCTTATGATAAAGGGAAACGTTGAATATAGAGAGAATGAGATTTATGGCCATTTTTAAGCTTATTTTTGATTAATGGGTTATAATTATTAAAAATCAGCCTTATTTTCTCTTGAAACAAGAAAAAGGCATTTCTTGGAATAAAAAGGGAATTAGCACTCGCCGCAAGGGAGTGCTAATAAAATATCTGCACAACTTTAAGTTACCACAACGGTTGCATGCCTGAAAAAGGGTAAAAGAGTAATGGACACAATTTCCGGGTTACGTTCTGAACTTTAAAAATATTATTTTATGAGTGGAGTGGGAATGATGTTTACAAAAGTTCGGAAGATCTCCCAGAAAAAATGGGTGTATGTGGTCAGTACTCTATTTAACCATGCCGGATATGAAGTGAAATTAAACGGTCTTTTCCATCGCCTTCTTTTTCTGCCTCTGCTACAAAGCTAATTCTTCGTTTTTAATATCCGTAATAAACATATGACCTGGAGCATGGGTAATCATCAGGGGAGGTTTAGACTCCATAGCCACAGCTTGTGGTGTAACCCCACAAGCCCAGAAAACCGGGACTTCCCCTTCTTTGATTATGGGTGGATCGCCGAATTCGGGTTTGTTAATATCCTTAATACCGATCAGGGCAGGGTCGCCAATGTGGATAGGGGCACCGTGCACAGCAGGATAACGGGCGGTTATTTGAACGGCCTTAATCACCTGATGATAGGGGATAGGTCGCATACTTACTACCGTAGGCCCACGGAATTTCCCGGCTTCTTTACATTGGATATTGGTAATATACATGGGCACGTTGCGCCCTTCTTCCATGTGTCTTACGGGAATTCCACCCTGGAGCAACCCACTTTCGAAGGTAAAACTACAGCCTAGCAGGAAGGTCACTAAGTCATCCCGCCAAATATCCAGGAGGTTATCCACTTCTCCAACCAGTTTGCCATATTCGTAGATCCGGTAAGCGGGAATATCGGTGCGCAGATCGGCATTAGTCGCGGTTAAAACCGGTTTATAGGAACCTATATCGGTTACGTCCAAAACAGGGCAGGGCTTGGGATTGCGTTGGCAGAAGAGGAGAAAGTCAAAAGCTAGATCCTGGGGTAACACCACCAGATTGGCTTGGGCATAGCCCGCACACATACCTGAGGTAGGCGCTTTTAACTCTCCCTTGCGGATAGCTTCCCTGACCTCTGGGGGTTTGGCATTAAATAGTTGTAACTCCTTCATTTATCAATCACCTCACGGATATTATTGTACTTCTTCCACATCAACCAGGTATTCTTTACCATTAACTAAAAGTTTCAAGGTCCTTTTCGGCCCTTTAGGTACGGAGCTTTTATCTTGTGGCACCGAGGAGCGAAGGGTCCTTTTGAGAGCAGCAATTTTTTCCTCATATATACGGTAAATGCTGTGGGCCTCATCGATGGAAACGGACCGAAAACTAACTTTATCACCGGGTTTGGCCTGGGCCAGCAAGGGCAGGTCAGGGGTAATGACGGTGGCAATTTTTGTATAACCACCCGTAGTTTGTCTATCCGCCATCATGACGATGGGCATGCCGTGACCAGGCACCTGTACAGAACCCATGACAATGCCATCTGAGATTATATCGGCACCTTTTTGGTGCTGGATTTTTTCTCCTTCCAGGCGATAGCCCATACGATCGGCTTCATTAGTAACGGTATAAGAACTCGTAAGGAAGGTATTGATCCCTTCTGCTGTAAAGGCCTCCGCCTGAGGCCCCAAAACTACCCGCAGGGTGATGTGGTTACTCAGGGTGTAAATATCGTCCTGGGGTACTTTCCTGCCAGCCAGTCCTGCTGAATTGCTGGGGCCCTTTTCTAAGATGTCCCCTTCCCGTAAAGTCCGGCCTTCCAGGCCACCGATGGTTCCTCTGACATAAGTGGCTTTACTACCCATTACCGCGGGTGCGTTAAAGCCCCCGGCAACGGCCAGATAAGCCCGACAGCCTTTTTTCACACCAGTGAATTTCAGGATATCTCCTGCTTTGACCTCACAGGCTTCCCACAGGGGAAGCTCTTTCCCATTAAGCTGCGCTCCTAAATCGCCTCCTGTTAGGGCAATTAGCCCCTGGGATAAGAATTCCAGGGTTGGTCCCAGGAGGGTGATTTCCAGGCAGCTTTCTCCTTCGGGATTTCCGACCAGGATATTACCCACCCTTAAGGCAAACTCGTCCATGGCTCCGGCCACAGGCATTCCTGACTGCTGGTAACCGAAACGACCACGATCCTGGATAGTTGTAAATAAACCTGGTTTAATAACTTTACAAAAACCCATTCTTCTTCACCTCCTCTAGCCCTGATACTCACGGCATTCTACCTGGTAAGTACCATCCTGGCACTGCTTTAATATTTCCTGATATTGGGTTTCGTTAATGCTGTAAAAGCGTACATAATCACCGGCCGCTAAAAGGACAGGGGTAGCCCGGTGGGGATCGTATAGCTTCACAGGGGTACGCCCGATCAACTGCCAGCCCCCGGGACTTTCGATGGGATAAACTCCGGTCTGGCTCCCCGCAATCCCTACGGACCCTGCGGGTATTTTCGTACGGGGGTTTTGGAGTCTTGGCGTGGCAATTCGCTCATCCATCCCCCCTAGATAGGGGAAACCGGGGGTGAAGCCGATCATATAGATGAGGTAGTCGCGGGAGGTGTGGATGTTAATAACTTCTTCTGGAGTCAGGCCCGCATTCTTACAGACAAAGGGCAAATCGGGACCATATTCTCCCCCATAAAGGACGGGCAAAAGGGTGACTTTGGGTTGGGGTAATTGCAGGGAATTAAGCTCCCCTTCGAGTTCCTGTAGTCTCTGGATGAGTTTTTGACAGGACCATTGTAAGGGATCGTAATATACTAATAAGGAGCGGTAGGTGGGCACTAGCTCTGATAGGCCGGTGAGCCCGGCTTTTTCGATAGCCAGGACCATGCTGCGAATTTTTTCGTTGATAGGTTTACTTATTTCGTTGCCGAATTCTATGACGAGACCCTTATCACCGGCTGTGAGATATTTTGTCTTGTCGTACAAGAGAATCCCCCCTATAGATAATGATAACAGAGGTATTAGGAAAAGAGGAGGCCAGGCCTCCTCTTTGGTTGTTTATTTAAATAAGGCAGCCATGCCCTGGAGAGAAACCCCGCCGGCATAGATGGCAAAAATAACGACGAAGATCCCGAATAATAAGAGCCAGGTAGGCTGCTGATAATCGCCCACAATGTCCTTACGCTTGGAGGCAATGAGCATGGTGCCCAGGGTGATGGGAAGGATAAGGCCGTTTAAGGCGCCTGCCAGGATGAGGAGTTTGACGGGCCGCCCAATGGTTACAAAAATGCCGGTAGAAGCGACGATAAAGGCAATGATCCACCATTTGTAATTGTTTTCGAAGGTCTTGTGCAGGGAGCGGAGGAAGGAAACGGAGGTGTAGGCCGCACCGACCACGGAAGTAATAGCAGCAGACCATAAAACGATGCCGAAAACCTTATACCCGATGTCACCGGCCGCGATTTTGAAGGCGGAGGCAGGGGGGTTGGCAGGATCCAGTTTATGGCCAGCGGCCACTACGCCCAATACAGCTAAAAAGAGCACGATCCGCATGATGGAGGCTATAATAATACCAGTAACAGAGCCTTTGGTTACTTCTTTGAGATTTTCCATCCCTGTAATACCGGCATCGATCAGGCGGTGACCGCCGGCGAAGGTAATGTAGCCCCCTACGGTGCCCCCGAGGAGGGTTAAGATAGGTAAGAAGGCAACTTCCGTGGGAAGGAAGGTACGAATAAAGGCTTCGCCGACAGGGGGTTTAGTAATGATGGCCACATAAAGGGTCAAAAGGATCATGACACCGCCCAGGGCTTTAGCAAAAGTATCCATGGCTTTGCCCATCTCTTTGTTGAGGAAAATGAATATACCGATCATGGCAGAAATGACAGCGCCCATGATGGGATCGATACCTAAGAGGACGTTGATTCCTAAAGATGCTCCACCAATATTACCAATGTTAAAGGCAAGACCGCCCAGGGCTACTAAGAAGGCTACAAAATAGCCTAAGCCCGGTAGTACTTTGTTGGCAACATCCTGGCCCCTCATACCGGAAATGGCGATGACGCGCCAGACGTTCATCTGGGCGCCGATGTCCAATACCACTGACGCCATAATGATAAAAGCGAAGTTGGCCAGGTATTTTTCAGTAAAAACTGCGGTTTGTGTGATAAAGCCAGGACCAATAGCAGAGGTAGCCATGAGAAAGGCTGCTCCTAGAAGAACGTTCCAATTGGATTTGACTAGAGCGGTTTTGTTTGATGCAGGGATATTTGCCATGTTATCTCCTCCTCGTTGTTAAATGAAGTTCTGTAAAGGTTCGATAGAAACACCGGCTGCTTGGAGGGCATCCCGGATTTCGCGCACAAAATGGATGGCTTCGGGGTTATCACCATGGACGCAGATGCTATCGGCACTAATGGCGATATCTTCTCCATTAATGGCGGTGACCTTGCCCTCAGTTACCATTCTTACCACCCGGGGAATGGCTACTCTTTTGTCGTGTATCATGGCCCCCGGGGTCCCTCTCGCTACCAGGGTACCATCGGCATTATAGGTGCGGTCGGCAAATACCTCCTGGGCCACGCGCAGGCCTACGTCCCGGGCAGCTTTTACCATTTCGGAATTAGCCAGGGCTAAGAGAATAAGCTCCGGATTGACACTCTTAACCCCCTCGGCGATAGCTAGAGCGAGCCCATAGTCCTTCGCAGCCATATTATACATGGCTCCATGGGGTTTGACGTGCTGGAGTTTTTGACCGGCGGCCCGGGCGAAAGCCTCCAGGGCACCTATTTGATAAATTACATAATCCTTCACTTCGGCTGGGCTCAGAGCCATGTTCCTTCTCCCGAAACCCTGCAGGTCGGGGTAACCGGGATGGGCACCTATTCCCACTCCCTTTTGGGCTGCCATTTTAACTGTGGCAGCTATCACCTGGGGGTCTCCGGCATGCATACCGCAAGCAATGTTAGCCGAAGTTATCACGCCCAGTACCGCCTCATCCATGCCTAAGGTGTAGGCGCCAAAACTTTCCCCCAAATCAGAATTTAAATCAACACGCATGAACCAGTATTCCTCCTTACTACCAATAATCTTTAAACAAACTGCCTACTTAATTAGCAAATCATATATCACCTCACTACCAAGATATTTTTATTGTGGTAATTCATATTGCAAAATATGTGCCCAAGCATCGTCTGTTATATATAACCCCTGGTCAAGCCTAAAAAGCCCAGAAACTCAGGCATTATATCTACGGGGTTGATCAGAAGCATGGGATTAATCATAAAAAAACGGGCGATTTCGCCCGTCATGTGTGCGATATCACCCGTTGTGCATGTTGTATTTTTCAAGTCGCCTTTGCAGAGCATACCTGCTCATACCCAGCATTTCCGCAGCTCTGGTAATATTATTGCCTGCTTTTTCCAGGGCTTTGGCAATATACTTTCGTTCTATTTCCTCCAGCAGAGTTTCTAAAGACAAGCCGGGCTCTAAATGTACTTCCCCCAGGGGCACTGACTCCTCGGCTTTCGGAAAGCCTTCTCTAATTTCCAGAGGGAGATGCTGGATTTCCACCCTTTCAATGTTATAAAGGATAGTTATGCGTTCAGCCACATTCCTAAGCTCCCGAATATTTCCCGGCCAGCGATAACGTAGGAATACTTCTTTTACTTCTTCCGAAAGGTCTAAAATATCTTTGCCCATTTTTTTGCTGAAATCCCGAAAGAAAAACTGGGCCAAAGTAATGATATCATTTCCCCTTTCCCTTAAAGGGGGGAGATAGATGGGGACAACATTCAAACGATAGTAGAGATCTTCCCTAAAGGTCCTTTGCTTGATGGCCGTTTCTAAATCGGAATTGGTGGCGGTGATGACCCTGACATCCACTTCTATTTCCCGGAGGCCGCCGATACGTTTAAACCTTTTCTCATCGAGGAATTTTAGCAGCTTGACCTGCATATCCGAGGAAAGCTCCCCAATTTCATCCAAAAAGACTGTTCCACCATCGGCTAGTTCCAATAACCCCTTTTTAGCCTGTTGAGCCCCGGTAAAGGCATTTTTTTCAAAACCGAACAGCTCACTTTCCAGTAAATTTTCTGGTATGGCCCCACAGTTAATCTCTACAAAAGGCCTGTCTCTTCTAGCACTAAGATAATGGAGGTCAAGGGCTAATCGACCCTTACCTGTACCAGTCTCTCCCCGGATCAGGACTGTGGTGTCGGTATGTCTTGCCAGGATTTTAACCTGTCTCAGTACCTCCAGCATAGAGGGGTGCTCACCAATAATGGGAGTTATATTTCTTTTTTTATCCTCATTAAGGAGAAAGGTCTGGTTCCTAAGACTGATATTCTCTAAGACTTTGTTTGCCATGATGGCAATCTGGTCTAATTCAAAGGGTTTGTTCAAGTAATCATAGGCGCCCAGTTTTATGGCGCTTACAGCCGTTTTAGTATCAGCATAAGCTGTCATCATGACCACTTCGATGTTCTTATCGATGTTCTTTATTTCTTTTAAGACCTGGATTCCTCCCGTTGCGGGGAGGCGCAGGTCTAAAAAGACTAAATGGGGTTGAAAGATTACGACCCTATCCAGTCCTTCTTCTCCACTGAATGCTGTTTCAACTTCATACCCCAAATCTTTTAGACCCTCCCGCAGGGAGCTGGCTAAAATAACTTCATCATCAATGATGAGAATTCTCTTCTTCAAGGGGATGTACCTCCTCCCAGGGCAAGCCAATAATAAAAGTAGTGCCCTGGTTCACTTTGCTGGTAACCTCGATATCACCCTCGTTTGCCGTCACAAGTTTGTGAACAACCGATAAGCCCAGGCCAGTACCGCCAGGATCGGTCGTAAAGAACGGGTCAAAAATTCTGCTAATATTCTCATGTTCAATGCCTACACCTGTATCGGAGAAAGCTACTTTCAGTTTACGGAACATGCTGTCTTCTTTCTTATATACCTTGATGGAGAGCTTGCCTCCCGCTTTCATCGCCTTAACCGCATTAATAATAATATTTAAAAAAACCTGTTCCATCTGGTTTCTGTCAATGTAGGCCATGGTGTCCTTGGTTTCCACGCTCACTTCAAGTTTGATATTATGCTTTTCCAACTCATTTTCCGTAAGTTCCAGGGCTTTTTTTATAATTTCTACGACATTTACGTAAGTACGGTCGGCCGGTCGGGGATGGGCAAAATTCAAAAGGTCGGCTATCAGCATATTGAGTCTGTCAATTTCGAACAGAACACCCTCAATCAAATTTTTATTGGAGGTTTGGTCCTTAAGCCTGTTTAGCAATACCTGGGAACTGGTCTTCATCCCTGCCAGGGGATTTCTGATTTCATGGGCCATTCCTGCAGCTAATTCCCCTAGAGAGACAAGCCTGTTGATCCTTTCTATCCTTTCCTCCACCTTTTTCCGTTGGGTTATGTCGCTGAAACTGCAGATAGCTCCGTTAGAACCACCATCTTCGCTGCGTAAAAGGCCTGTTGTCACTACAAGATACCGGGTAGATTGCCCGTCTTTTATTTTCCACTCAATATTGTGTACGGGCTGTTCTGTAGTTACGGTACGATGGAGGTTTTCCATGAGGAGGGTGGATAGCTCACCCACATACTGGTCGTTCTCATCCACTACATAGTTGTTATCCATGAGGTTGTTAGCGGCCTGATTGATCCCGATAATACCCCCTTCCTTATTGACGGCGATGATGCCAATGTCAATACAGCGAAGGATGTCCTCATTAGATTTTTTCATGGCTTCCAATTTCTTGCTGTTTTCCTTGAGTCTTTCTAGCATATTATGGAGGGCCCTTGACAAAACGCCGATTTCGTCAGTTCTTTCTAAGGACATTTTATTTTCTAAATTACCTTGCGCAATTTGGTCGCATACTTCGGCCAGATTCTTGATAGGCCGTGATATATTGTGAGCCAGGAGAATACTTAATTCCACGGCCACAATGATACCAATCAGCGCAATGAGTAGAGTATACTTCTGCATCTCCAGCAGTTCATAAGCAAAGCCCTTGGTGTCATAAGAAATACCAATAACCCAGTCCCACTTAGGATAGTGAATGTACGCATTAATTTTGGATTCATTGTTTTCAAACCAAACACTGGTCTGGGCAGTCCAATTAGACCTGTCTTGCGGTTCTGCACCTGTCAATAGGAGGCCTTTTTTCTGGTCATAAACCATAATAGTCTCTTTACGGCTTTTAGTCAGGTATTTAAGGGCCTGGTTTTGTGCCTGCTCCTGGGAGAGATTACCTTCTTCTACCTCCAGGGCAAAGTTATCGAGATAATGAACGACATGGGTCAAATCATTGGCCATGTTATTCTTCTGACTCTCTATTAAAAGCTTGTTGCTATTCCAGTAAAATACCCCTCCTACCATTAAGGTGGGTATGATTATCAGCAGCAAAAAGGGGATTAGGATTTTATTCTCAATATCAATTCTCAATTTTCTTCCCCTCTTTTTGATATGTTATGACGCTGACCACGTAAAAAAGGACAAAGGAGACGAAAACGCCAAAAACAGCGGGGTGGACGGTGATATGATCGAGAAACCCTGCTTTGCCCCTTAAATATAGGGATACCAGATAGAAGAGGGTCAAGCCTGCCAGTCCACCACAAAAGGAGGCTATGGCCCCTTCCTTAGTAGCCTTATGCCAAAAGACACCACCATATAAAGGAACCAAAAAGGTTGAAGAAAAGATCCCCCAGACATGGCCGCCGAAGGTCAAAAGGCTCAAAGGAGGGGTGATAGAAAGAAGCAAAGCCAGGGTGCCTCCAATACAAATAAAAACCCTGTTTACGAACAAGAGATTGTCTTCTTCTGCCTGGGGGTTAAGATAGTTTTTGTAGATATCATGACTGAACCCGCTGGCAACTAGAAGCAGCTGGGAATTTGCCGTGGAGATAGCGGTGGCAATTAGACTGATGAGTACAAAACCGCTCCACCTGGAATAAAGGATATTATTAATAATATAGGGAAAGATTTCGTCAACTGAAGACACTCCTGTAAGGCTGGGAATAAGAACACGGGAACCTATACCGATCAGGATGAGACAAATGTAGATAAAGGCCAGAACAAGCACAGAAAGTCCTATCATCTTCAAAGCCACCTCTTTGCTTTGGGCCGAGATAATTCTGATGGCATACTGGGGGTTAGCCGCAAGTCCCAAACCCCAGCCAAAAAATACAGTTACAATCAAGAGGGGAGGGTGTAAACCAAAGGCAAAAGGATCTAACAAGGAGCCCCGTGGTGTTTGAGTGGCAAAGCCCTGAAATGGCTTAGTGTCGATGAGCATGGCCTGGCGATGGATCTCCGTTATATCGCCCAGATTACCCATAACCAGAGAAAGTGCCACCAGAGTACCCATGACAATTAAGATAAAATTAACTGCGTCGGTGCGGGCCACCGAATACAGTCCGCCAAATGTGGTATAGAGAATAAAAAGATAAACCAGGAAAATGGAGAGAGTATAGGGTATGTCCAAAAGCTGGGTCAAGACAATACCAAAGCCCCTGATTTGAAGCATGATATAGAATATATAACTGACTATAATAATGGCTCCACCCATGGCTTGAAAAAGACGACTCCCATACCGGATGCGGAAAAACTCGGGAATTGTCACAATATCGTAATCCTTTAACCTTACTGCCAGGATTACCAGGAGGGAAGCCCCCAGAAACCAGCCGATAACAGCGTACAATGCAGCAGAGTAGCCATAAGTATAAATAGAACCTGTCAAACCCTGCATAGAAGCTGCGCTTAGCCAGGTGGCGGCAAAAGTAAAAATACTCAAAGACAGCCCTAAAGAATTACCTGCTACATAAAAGTCCCGGCTTGATTTGGTTTTATTAATACCGTATTTACCCACTGAAAGCATAAGAATTGTGTAAAGGGTAAAAAAAACCAGATAAATCAGAGACTTATTCATGCTCATCTACCCGTCCCCTTTTAATCAAATACATGGCAATCGTATAAGGGGCCAGGGCGGAGAGAATAAAAGGCACCCCGATGACCAGCCAGGTCTTTACGGGAAGCCCCAGCCATCCTATTTTTTCCATAATAAAACCTGCCTTTATAAATAACTATAGATGAGGTCATATTAGAGATTTCATTTCTACATGAAACGTAATGTCTCCTGCAAATACTTCTCCGATTCCTTAACTGATTCTTGTCCAAATCTTGGCTCGTGAGTGAGTCAGGAGAACAGTGCTAATAAAATAAGATCTCCCGGAAAAAAATGTTGGTGTATGTGGTCAGTACTCTATTTATTTTTTGCCAATGCAATTTGCGAAGGCCGGGTCTGGGTTGAAAATTTACACCAGATACCCGGGAATCAGTGCTGCGGCCGGGGGAAGTATTGTTTTCCCCATGGAGATTAAAAACCACACTGTTGACGGCTGTGGAGAACTTTTGGTATACGGGATATCCATAAAGGAGTCGGAAAAAAGGATACAAGCGGCTTTAGAAAGAGTTGGACTCCGGGAGGCAGGTTACAGAAAAGAGGCCGAGTATTCCCGGGGGATGCGCCAGAGGTTGGGGATAGCCGATTTCTTGTCCTCTTTGCCTTTGCAAAAACTTAATATTTTTTTAGAATACCGAAAGGCCCCTCTTCTGGCCTTGAATTGAAATTTTAGTAGAAGAAAAGACCTAGCAAAAACCAACATAAGCTAGGTCTTTTTTCAGTGTCTGTTGTTTTAGCAGATTTGTAAAAATATAATAAAAAATAATAAATATCTGTAGGAGATAGAGCAGGGTTAAAAAAATCCGCTATTCTTGCACCGGTGGTGTCTGGATATTTGCGGGACATGACGGGTTCGCTGGCACAGGCCATTATGACCGGTGGCCTGGTGATGTTAGCGGGTACGTTATTGATATTCTTGCTACCGGAGCCCAAGGCAATGTGGTTGCACCGCCAAAGGGCATAAGTTCGAAGATTAGACAGGATTAGATTAGTTCAAAAAATATACGCTATCCCAGTTAATGGAAAAACTAATCCTTTGACCATTTTCGACAACGAGGGTATTTGGTACTTTCGCCAGTATGGTCTGGTTTTGATACAAAAGTGCCACTTCCACCCGGTTACCCAGGTATTGACTTTTCTCTACCACACCTTCATAAATCCCTTCTTTTGATAAGCATATATCCTCTGGCCGGAGAACCACCTTGCCAGTAGCAGTTTCCTTAAAGCTGCTGATATCCAATATATTCGCTTCTCCCAAAAAACGCGCCACAAATTCTGTGGCGGGTCTTTTGTACAACTCATGGGGAAGGCCCTGTTGTTCAATTACTCCATTTTTCATAATGATGATTTTATCGGCCATGACCAGAGCGTCTTCAGGGTCATGGGTTACCATCACAGCCGATACGCCGGAATCTTTAACAATTCTTTTAATTTCATCTCGCATCTGTTTTTTGAGAGAAGTATCCAGGTTGCTAAAGGGTTCATCCATCAGTATCAAACTTGGCTTAGTGGAGAGAGCCCGGGCCAGGGCAATCCGCTGCTGCTGACCCCCTGATAATTCATGGGGATAGCGCTTTTCTAAACCCGTAAGATTGATCAGGCGTAATAATCTTTCACATTCTTGCTGCTTTATTTTTTTATCTCTGATACCAAAGGTGATGTTTTCAAAGACATTGAGGTGAGGGAATAAGGCGTAATCTTGAAAGACCATGCCGATATTGCGCTCTTCAGGAGGAAGGGTCAAATTTGCGCTGGCAATAAGCTTCTCATCAAAATAGATGAACCCGCTGTCCAGAGCTTCAAAACCTGCTAAGAGCCTGAGCGTCGTGGTTTTTCCACAGCCGCTGGGACCTAACAATGAAAGGATTTCCCCATGCTCTACAGTAAAGCTGATGTTGTTGACAGCAGGGGAACCCTTGAGATCGTAGGTCTTCGTAACGTTGTTAAGAGACACCTTCATGTTTGTATCCTCCGTCTCTCCCCACAATGAGCCTGATGGGAATAATAGAAATTAAGATCAAGAGAAGTGCCGCAGGCGCGGCGGCTAGATAAAAACCTTCGCTGGCTTCAAGCCAGATGCGCACAGAGAGGGTATCAAAACCTGCGGGCCTTAAAAGCAGGGTCACAGGCAGTTCTTTAAGAGAACTAATAAACATCAGCGTCCAGCCTGCCCTGAGCCCGGGAAGCGCTAACGGGTAGGTTACTCTCCGTAAGACGCCCCATGGGCTTTCTCCCAGGGACCGGGCAGCTTCCTCCAGGCTGGGGCTGATTAAGGTCAGGGAGGATGTAAAACTCTGTAAACCCTGGGGCATAAACCTTATAATGTAGGCAACAACCAGCATCAAAAAAGTGCCGTAGATCCAGGGTAAATAAGAATTGGCGAAAAAGAGAAGACCAATGGCAATGATTACACCCGGTAAAGCATAACCCGCAAAGGAAAGCCTGGCCATAAATGCCCCCAGGAAGCCGGCGTTTCTTTTATGCAGAGTGCCGATGATGCTGGCTAATACCAGCGAAACTGTAGCTGCCAGTGAAGAAACCAGGAAGCTGTTAAAGGTATATTTCCAGAATTCACTGAAGGCAATTTGTTTGAAAAGTCCCAAGATTAGCCAGTAGATTAACGTCCCCAGGGGAATGGCAACAGAAAATAGGAAAACACTGCCTGCCAAGATGAGGGCGGGTATTTGCCAGTAGCACAAATTGATAGGTTCCTGTTTTTTCAGGATACCTTTAGCCTGGTAATAGGCTTTATTTCTTTTGGTATACCATTCCAGGAATAAGAGAAGAAAAGTTAAAAAGATCAGTACCAGGCTGAGGACTGCCGCCCCGGACCGGTCATACCTGCCGATTAGCTGGGTGTAAATAGCACTGGTAAAGGTAAAATATCTTAACATGCCTACGGCCCCGAAATCAGACAAGACATAGAGGGCTACCAGAATACTACCGGCTCCCATACTGGGTCGCAGCAAGGGGAGAATTACTCTCAGGAATATTTGGGACGGTTTTAAGCCTGACAAGCGGGCGGCCTCTTCATAGTGGGGATTAATACGCTGCAAGGCGGCACTAACCAGTAAAAAAACATAGGGGAAAGTATACAAAGTCATGATGAAGGCTACACCGGGAAAGCTATAAACATTGATATACTGGTTTTTCAAGATACCCGTGCTGCCAAATAAAGTGATATACGAGAATGTCCCAATGTAAGGGGGTATAACCAGCGGTAAAACTAAAAGCCAGCGCCAGACTTTACTGCCTGGCAGGTTTGTTCTTTCCACTAAGAAGGCTAAGGCAACCCCTATGAACAAGGTAAGGATAGTTACAACAAGAGTTAGACTTAGGGTATTCCATAATAATTGGGGTATCCTGGTGCTGAAAAGCCGAATCCAGACGGCCTGATCACTTCCCAGTGCTCGTAAAATTATATAGCAGAGGGGAAGCGCCATCATCAAACTGATGGCAAAACCGAGGAAAGCAAAAGTTATGGAAGGCGGTTTATGCCACCCATGGTTCCAATAGGTTAAAAGGGCACTTAGTGCCCTTTTAATTTTTATGACCATCTTCTTGTCCCCTTCGCTTTACGGCATACCGATTTTTTCTAACATGTTCATGGTACTGTTAAGCTCTTGACCCAATACTTCAATATTTACCGCAGCTCGTTTAAACTCTTTTAAGGACTTGGCTTCGAAAACTGGTACTCCCTCTACCACGGGTATTTCATAATTAAGTTCTGCGAATAATTTTTGCACTTCCGGTTTGAGGAGAAAATCCATGAATTTCTTGGCATTGTCAATATTTTTGGCGCCTTTGATAATAGCTGCCCCTGCTATATTGGTGGCAGTACCCATCTGGTCTTGACCCTGATCCGGGTAAATCGCTGCTACAGGTGAGCCTTCCTTTTTCTGAAGGTGGTAATAGTAGTGGTTAACCAGGCCTAACTTAAACTCTCCGGCTCCCACAGCCTTGCGTACTTCCGTATGACCTTTTAAGACCTGCACCTTATTATCCATTAATCCTTTCAGGAACTTTTCCGTAGCGGCATCGCCCATTGTTTTGCGCAAAACGGTGACATGACCGATTAAGGATTCATTGGCGCTGCTGGCAATGGCTACCTGGCCCTGCCATTTTTTATCCGTTAATTCCAGTACAGATTTGGGTACATCCTTTTCAGAAAGCAGATTGGTGTTATACATAATAACCCGGGCCCGGACAGAAAGCCCTATCCAGCTGCCGTCGGGAGACTTGAAGTCGGCAGGGACTTTCTCAAAGTCTGCAGGCATATAAGGTAATAAAACCTGTCCCATTTTAAGCTTTTCCAGTGTGCCGCCATCATTGGCAATAAACACATCACCTTTGGGATTATTTTTTTCTTCCAGGATGGCATTAGCCAGTTCCGAGGCCCCGCCTGTTCTTAATACTACTTTAATACCTGTTTGTTTTTCGAATTGCTCAATTATTGGCTTAATTAAGGCTTCTTTTCTTCCGGAATAAACAATAAGCTCTTTTACTTCGGGTTGGGCTACCGGTGGGGTTTGCGTTTTACCGCAGCCGGCGGCAAAAGATGTGATAATGAATATCAGTAGCGATATTAATAATAATGTTTTGTTTTTCATGAAAAACCTCCGTAGATATTAGTTATTCTAAAGCTGATAATGTATTGGCAATATAATACCTTAAAAATCCCTCCTCGAATATATGATAAATATTCTCAATTAATTAGAATGATAAAGCATTACTTCTTTTTGTGCAATCCTCCAGCAAGACTAATTTAAGTCGGAAAGAAGATGTTCTTTTAGTAACTCTGGACAAAGAATAAGCAAAAATTAGTTCGATTGTACTAGGAAAAGTAAAAAAACAAAAGACCTTTAGACACAGGGGATGTGCCTTAAGGTCTAAAAAGGAATAAAGTCACTCGAAATTAAAATCTTTCTCCGTAAATAGTCTAATACAAGTATCTACTACCAGGGGATCATATAATTTTCCTTTATTAAGGGAAATCTCCTCCAATGCTTTGTCGATTCCAGGAGCAGGCCGGTAAGGACGGTGGGAGGACATGGCTTCGACCACATCGGCTACACTGATAATTCTGGCTTCAAGTATAATACTGTCCCCAGCTAATCCTTGGGGATAGCCGCTGCCATCCAGTCTTTCATGATGTTCCAGCACAATTTGGGCTACGGGCCAGGGGAACTCGATTTCTTTCAAAATGTTGTACCCTACCTGAGGGTGGGTCCTGATGATATTTAATTCATGCTCACTTATTTTTCCCGGTTTACTCAAGATTTCTATGGGGACGGCGATTTTACCTATATCATGGACTAGTCCGCTTACCCGGATTCCTTCAGCTTGCTCCCGGGGCAAGCCCATTTCCACAGCAATACTATGAGCTAGCTTACTAACATGAAACTGGTGTCCTGCCGTATAGGGATCTCTTTTTTCAACTATGGTGGTTAAGGCCTGGATACCGGCGTTTATTATCCTTTGCATTTTATCTATGTTTAATTTAAGTTTTTCTTCGGCCTGTTTACGCAAAGTAATGTCATGAGTCATGTGAATATATATGGTTCCGCCATCAGCCGTCTTACAGCCGGACGGGTAAATGGCCGAAGCAAACCACTTATTATATTTTGGCTCAAAATATTCCCGTTCAACTGCATGGCCGGTCTTAACAGCATCCTCCAATGGACAATGGGGGATAGGTTCATCGGAACCGTGTATAATTCTGGGGCAGTAACCTCCAACGATATCAGCAAGCTCAAGTCCAAACTGAGATGTCACTGCTTTATTAGCCAGGAGTATATGATGTTTCTCGTCTACTAATAAAACATAAAAAGGAAGGGCATCTAACAGTTCTTTTATTCCTAAGTTGGCTATCAGTCCAGGTTCATTATGCTCAATCATTTTTAACCCCCTAAAAAAGTAACATACGTTGCACAGGCAGTTGGGCAAATTTACCTAGGAAAGAAAATTCGACATATTTTAAATAATATCCTTTAAATTGCTTAAGCCTAGTTAGTGCCTTTGCGGTAAAATTTTTAACTTCTACCGGCTACGTGATGTCAGGGGGTTATATAGAGGGTGTTAAAAATGAATGGCGCTACCTTCCAAAGACAGTACTGTTTCATGTATAGTTTCTGCGGTAGTGGGGTGGGCATGGATTACTTCAATAACCTGTTCCGGTGTCAACTGGTTCTTAATAGCCAGAGCAAGTTCGGCAATCAGGTCTGTGGCATGAGGGCCGATGATGGCACCGCCTATAAGTTTGCCTGTTGCCTTGTCTTTGATGACTTTCACAAAACCTCTGTATTCTCCCAGAGTTAGTGCCTTGCCGCTGGCGGCAAAGGGAAACTTACCAACCTCAAGGGAAACACCTGTCTTTTGAGCCATCTTTTCGGTCATTCCTACTACAGCTATTTCGGGGTCTGTGAAAATGGCACTTGGTATGACCTCATAGTCCATCTCACAAGGTTGCCCCATGATATTCTTTACTGCCACAATTCCCTGGTGAGAGGCCACATGGGCCAGGAGTACTTTGTTTGTTACATCGCCGATAGCATAGATGTTTGAAATATTGGTTTGCATCTTGCTGTTTACCTTAATGCCTTTTCCGTGCTCATTCAGTTCAATCCCTAATTTTTCTATACCTAAACCATCGAGTTCTGGTTGTCTTCCTACCGCCACAAGTACCTTATCGGCTGTAAGGTAGTATTCTTTATCCTTGATAAATGAAACAATACACTGCCCGTCTTCACTCTTGATAATTTTTTTGAGTCTGGCTCCCTTATACACGCTAATTCCTTTGGCAGCAGCGATTTGACCTATTTCTTCACAAATATCGGAGTCACAACTGGCTAAGATTTCATCGAAATACTCGATGACAGAAACTTTGACACCGAAGTTTGCGTAAATAAAAGCAAACTCCATACCAATAACTCCGCCGCCAATAATCACGAGTTTATCCGGGAGCTTATCTAATTGTAAGGCCTGGTCACTGTCGATGATATTTTCCAGGTCTAGGTCCGGTATAGGGGGGACTGCCTTTTTAGATCCTGTGGCGATAATGATATTTTTTGCTTTGACATATGTCTCGTGGGTCTTGTTCCTTATAAAAACAGTTTCAGTGTCAAGGAGTTCCCCCACTCCTTGAATAACTTTTACCTTATGTTTATCTAAAAGATATTTAATCCCCTGGACTAGTTGATTAACAACTGTGTTCTTTCTGTTTAAAACCTTTTTCATATCGAGGGAGACATGGGAAGCTAAGCAGCCATAATGTTCTGCATTTTTCAGGTGGGAGTATATTTCCGCTGAACGAACGAGAGCCTTCGTAGGAATACATCCCCTGTTTAGACAGGTTCCCCCAAGAGAGTCTTTTTCTATTAAAACAACGTTAGCCCCTAGCTGTGCTGCTTTAACAGCGGCTACATAACCCCCCGGTCCACCGCCAATAATGGCAACGTCCGTCTTAATTTCCTGTTTCATGGGTTTTAAGAGGTTCGCGAAATAGTCGAATTGGTTTGTTGTATTGTGGGCCTGCACTTTCTCGCCATCAATGATGGCGACAACCTGGCCGACTTTTACCAAGTCTCCAACTTGTACGGTTATCTTTTCCATAATCCCAACGGCGTCTGCATAGATTTCCATGGCGGATTTGTTTGCTTCCACAGTAAACAGGATATCGTTCCCATTAACTTTATCGCCGGCTTTTTTGCAAACTTCTGTTACCTTCGCTTCCTTGGCGTGATTAGGCAAATTCTCTAATTTTATTTCTAGTAACACATTGCTACTCCTTTCGGTAAAAAAAGTGCAATAAAGGCAGCATTGCGGCTGCCTTTTGAGCTTATATTCTTACTTATTAAAATCAGGTGCAAATTCATCTAGGGATTCTTTTAACAATGAGACTGTGTAGGCCATGGTGGGACCTCCACCAAAGGCAACGGCTACCATAGCCGCTTCCATAATTTCTTCACGGGTAGCCCCTGCCTCCAGGGCTTTATAAACATGGAAAACGATGCAGTATTCGCATCTGTTGTATGCCCCGATAGCTACACTGATTAATTCCTTTGTTTTAACATCAAGGGCGCCTGGTTTGTATGCTGCGCCTAACAGGTTCATAAAAGCGTTGACTTGTTCTGGGTTGGTTTTCCCTACTTCCTGAAGACCTCCTAAAAATTGATTTAAAATTTCTCTTGATTTGGCCATAAGATGGACCTCCTCCATAAAATATATTTGCTATACTAATTATTAGTATAGCAAATATATGGCAGAGTTCAATAGTTATTGTAATAACTTTCACGATCTTGTGGCAAAAAAACCTCAATTAAGGGTCTTAATTGAGGTTTATATACTAGCTGATGTTATCAACCATTTTTGTTAATACCCTTTTGAAAGTCTCGAATTCTTCTTTCGTAATGTTTTGCGAAAATATTTCACTCATCTTTTGGCCTTCAGGTAGGAATTCTTCTCTTAATTTTCTGCCCTTTTCGGTGAGTATAAGGTTGGTCACTCTTTTATCGGAGGGGTCTTTGAGGCGGGTGACATAACCTTCTTTTTCCATTCTGTCTATGAGCCTGGCCACGGTTGAATCTTTGATATTCATTTTTTCCGCCAATTCCCTTTGGCTGATTCCCTCCTGGAGGCCAAGAAAGTACAAGGCAGTCCATTGCACCCTGGTAATGCCCAGGGGTATGAGTCTTTCATTAAAGGCATTAGCCAATTTTTTTGAAGTTGTATTGGTGATAAAGGCTACACAAGTTTCCAGATCAAACATTGAGTTCAACTCCAGCATGGAATTATTTCGTTATTCTTGTATTTCCGTTTATTTATATAATATCATAGAACAAGTATTATAGAACTAATAGAATATTGGAGTCTATGTGGGTGGTAAGATCGGGAAGAAATATAATTTTGGGAGATTGCTTTATGAATTAGGTTAGCAAAAAAACTAATCAATAGATAGACCGCTGGATATGGTACCAGCGGTCTATCTATTGATGTAGCCATTCTTATCTTTACCTTGGTTTAAAAGTGGTGCAGCAGGTTCCGTCACTGGTTTGTGCTCTGCCGTCACCTTGGGTATTAACTTCTAAGGCTTCAGCGGTACAGTATTGATTTTTCCAGAAATGGCAGTTGTCTACACCGCATTTTACCTGCATTTTGGGAGCTGTCATTTTAATTATCACCTCCGTAGGTTAGTGTGTGCATTACTAAGATAACTAATACATATTTAGAAATTTTTTTACCAGGAAAACGTCATCATACTTTAGACATAATTTTCTTGTACTATGGTCATAAATTGTTAAATAATTATCCTTTCCTGCTTCCTAGAATGGACAAATTTAGTTTTTATAATGAGAACAACTTAAAACACTAAAACAAAGGAGAGGATCGAGATGATGAATTTAGTTAAGGAGTATTTTCAAGGAATTCCCCAGGATAAGTACGGTATTGATTTAGTCAAGTTTGAAGAAATGAATATTAAGGGGCAACTGAAAGGTTACATACTTTTGGACATCAGGGAACGGGAAAAATTTAATGCTTTCAGAATAGCCGGGTCCATTAACATTCCCTTTAGGGAAATTGGCGCTAATTTGGAGAGAATACCGAAAGACCAAAAGATAATCCTCATCTGTAATACCGGATTTACTGCCGCCCAAACCAGTTCCTTATTAAACCTGCTGGGATACCAGACCTGGACGTTAAGAGACGGGATTGAGGGTTATATTGATATCGGCGGAGAAGTTGAAAGGACCAGGCTGGCAGCTTAAGGTTTGGGAGAAGTAACGATTATGACAAGTAATCTGGTTCTCGTAGTGTCCATGCTGGGCATGGCAGGAGCCTTTATCGCAGGGCTGGCCGGTATAGGCGGTGCGGTGATCATGATACCTTTGCTTTACTACGTGCCGCCTATACTGGGGCTGGAAAAATTAAGCCTGCAAGCTGTCGCAGGGGTAACCATTGTCCAGGTACTGGTGGCTGCAGGGACAGCGGCCTGGGTACATAAGTCTCATAACCTTTTTAACAGGTCCTTGGTAGTCTGGATGGGGACAAGTATAGCTATCGGCTCTTTTGCAGGTGGGTTGGGAGCCAAATATGTATCTGAGGAAGTTTTACAATTTGTGTTTGCTGCTTTAGCCTTATTAGCTGCAGTGGTAATGTTTATTCCCAGGAAAGAAGCTGGTGAAAACCAGGAAGTAATGATTAATAGACCACTTTCAGTAACCTGTGCCGCAATCATCGGGGTGCTGTCGGGACTGATAGGAGCCGGAGGCGCCTTTCTCTTAGTTCCCATTATGCTGTATCTTTTGAAGATACCCCTGAGAATAACTATCGGCAGTTCACTAGGTATAGTCTTTTTTTCAGCTCTCTCAGGTTTTATTGGTAAGGCCTTGACAGGTCAAATTCCCTGGGATTTAGCATTTGCCATCATCATAGGAGCTCTTCCCGGGGCTTACCTGGGAGGAAAAGTGAGCAAAATCGTTCCCGTAAAAATTCTTAAAGTATTACTGGCCCTGCTCATAAGCACTTCCGCGGTGAAAATGTGGCTTAACCTTATATATTGAAAGCTTATCAGTACTGGGGGATAAAAAAGAAACCCTTAGTTGTTAATGATACTAAAGGTTTTCTCTTTTAATTGTATATCAAGATAACTAAAAAATTTCCATATGAGTAAAGCAAAATACAGGATGCAATATGATGCAAAATAAATTTTCACTATAAAGTTCATAGTTTCTACACAATTTAGTCAAAGGTCTAACACAAAGCCTTTGTATAATAGCCTTAACAGGTCAAAAAGAATTTAACGCTTTTATTGGAGGATGATAAACATGATGGGTTATGGAATGATGAGTTTTGGTATGTGGTTTTTCATGTTGCTGTGGTGGGGTGTTATCATCGCAGGTATTTTCCTGGCAGGTTATGGTTTAATCCAGTTGTTCCACAATAAAAAAACAGAAAAAAACACCCCTGGCAATGTTGCTCTTGAGCAGTTGAAGATACGTTATGCCGCGGGGGAAATTTCTCTGGAAGAGTACAATGAAAGAAAACAAGTTCTTCTCAGCTAATGCCGCAGGCCCTTGATGCCTGCGTTTTTTTCTTTTCTGACTCTACTGTGTTTAGAGGTTTTTGTCCTTTGTTAAAAAGTTCATTAAATATACACAATTGCTTCAAAGTTAATTCAAAACTTTCAGGTAAGATAAATTTAGTACAAATTTTAAGGGGTGAGTTGTGTGGGATTGTTAACCAGAATTAAGGCAATTTTAGGAGCCAAAATGGAGAAAGGCTTAGATGCGGTGGAGAACCCGAAGGAAATGCTTGATTACAGTATTAGCCAGATGGAACAAAGTTTAAAGGATATGACCAGACATACCGTGGAAGTTGCCACTGCCAAACGGAAACTGGAAATACAGCGGGATTCTAACCTGGCTAATGCTAAGAATTATGAGGAATTAGCCCAGAAAGCGTTAACAATGGGGCAGGAAGAATTAGCCCGGGAAGCGTTGAATAAAAAACATCAGGAAGAAGAAAGGACACAAGTTCTCACTAAACAAATTACGGCACTAGAAGAAAAATTGACTATTATCACGAAAAACCAAAAGGAAATGCGGCATAAGATTGAACTGTTCCGTGCAAAAAAAGAAGAGCTTAAAGCTGTATATGATGCTTCCCAAGCCCAATTAAAGGTAAAAGAAATTTTAACTTCTCTGGGTAAGGAATCTCAAAACGTGGCAGAGATCGTAGAAAGGGCGGAAGCTAAAATCAAACATACAGAAGCCAGGGTACAGGCTATTGATCACCTTCTGGAAGAGGGGGTTGTGGAAGAAATCTTGCCCCTTCAGGAAAACGATGTTGAACAGCGTTTAGCCAAATTAAGTAAGGACGCTGCTGTGGAAGAGGATCTTAAGAGGTTAAAAGCTCAAATGGCTAATAAAAGTTAGGAGGTTTAAGAGGATGGGATGCGGTGGTAGAGGTTGGGGAGGATTCCCTCTTTTTGGTTGTGGCGGAGGTATGTTTTTCCCTGAACCTGGACGATATAGACGGAATGAAGAGTTTGAGGACAGGTCCTCAGATTATCGTTTAATAAAAAAGGAACTGCAAAAAATGTATGCCAGTGGCATGATTACTTCTGGCATGTACGATGAGTACCTGGAACAATTAAAGAAGGGCAGGTTTACCCTGGATGATTTATGGGAGTTACGTCAATCCCTAAAAGAAAGAGTAAGCTCATCAAGGGACTCGAAGGTTTCCAGGGAGGATAAGTCCGTTCTCTTTGAGAACAAAAAAATGGAATTGCACAAGGCGCGGGAAGAAACTTTACTCATCTTGCAGAATTTGCGGAATGCGCAAGCTGAACTAAGAAAAAAGATGGAGCAGGAAGAATTGCTGGCCAAAGAAATGATCAGCACAGATGAAAGAGCAGCCAGGGCCCACCTGGAAAAACGACAGGACTTTGCGGAACAAGCTGCTGATATCGAAGTCAAAATCCAAGAGATTCATAAGACCCTTGAGCAGCTAAAGGAATTGGAAACCAAACTGGAAACTAAAATCGCTGAACAAAAGGTGGCCGCGCAACGGCAAAGATTAAATGAGCTTGAAGACATGGTAAATAATCTCTAAAAATTGGCGGATGTCCGCCAATTTTTCTCTTTGATTTAAGACAGAGGTTTTGGAGGGTAAAATGAAATTCAACAGCATAGTAACAAAACTTTGGATTATAATCTCTGTTCTGACCTTACTTGTCATGGGTATTTCAGGAGCTATTCAGACAAGTTTTATTGAAAAGATATACTATCATCAACAATCCCAGCAACTTGTGGCCATAGGGAAAAAGATTATTAATCTTACCCAAATAGCAGACAATCCTGAGCTTCTCGATTCAAAATTGGATACCATCTCCAATATAATCGATGGTAATATCATGATCATTGACAAAAAAAACATTGTGCAATCCTGTGAGGGTTGGGGAAAGAGTGCCAAAGATTTGTTAATGGATGCAAATAATCCCCATCATAGTCCCTTGACCGAAAAGGATATGGAAAAACTATTCCAAGGCGAGATGGTTATTCATAAAGGCAGGAATGACTATTTTGACACAGATGTTCTTTCCGTAGCTGTCCCTGTGGATGATACCGAAAGCAGGATTGGGGCAGTAATCATCCATGCACCCCTCAATCCATTGGCAGGACAACTGGCCACCCTAAAAATCATCACAGTTTATACAGGGGTGGGTGGTATAGTATTGGCCACTATTTTAAGCCTGCTTTTCTCAAAGAGAATCTCCCAACCCCTATTGGATATGAGTAAAACTGCTTTGGCTATGGCCAGTGGGGATTTTTCCCGTCGCGTAACAGTAAAGTCAAATGACGAAATAAGCTTGCTGGCCAACTCCTTGAATACCCTTTCTGCCCAACTCCAGGAGAAACTGGCTCAATTGGAGAGGCTTGACCGTACACGCCGGGAGTTTGTCACCAATCTGTCCCACGAAATGAAAACGCCACTTAGCATTATTCAGGCTTTTACGGAAGCTTTGCAGGATAACCTTGCCGTTGATGAAAACGAAAAAAAACAATATTTGAACAACATAAGTGAAGAGGTCCAACGATTAAGACGTTTAGTAACCGAAGTATTAGATCTTAAGAAAATGGAAGAGGGATATGACGACTTTGAGAAAGAATATGTAGATTTAAGAGTAATTGCTGAATCTTTACAGAGTAAATTTTGCACCCTGGTAGAAGAAAAAGGTATTGATCTATCATTTAAGATAGATAAACGAATACCACTGGTTTTCTGTAACAAAGACAGGATAAAACAGGTACTAATCAACCTCATTGATAATGCTCTACGTCACACTCCCGGAGGCGGGCAGGTATTAGTCACTATTTCTACGAAGGCAAACAATGTTCTCATTGAAGTGCGGGATACGGGTGAAGGAATCCCTAAGGATGATTTACCGATGATTTGGGAGCGATTTTATAAAGTAGACAAATCCCGCACACGGGTTACTGGGGGGACCGGTTTAGGCCTGGCCATTGTTAAGAGAATAGTTGAAGCCCATGGCGGATGTATTGAAGTGCAGAGCAAACCTGGTGAAGGTACCGTATTTACCATTATCATTCCTTGTGATAAGTGATAATATCACGAAAAGTTTAAAGTAAATAACCAGCTTTGTGAAATCTTTAAGGTAAACTGAAGAGGTATAATCAATAGCCTTGGAGGTAAAAACAATGCTCGGTTATAGAGTGGGTATATGGGGGTTTATCGAGAGTTTCATGCTTATTTTAATTATGGCCATACCTTTGATGTTTCTTATCGGAGTGATTATCTATTGGATAGAATGGTTAAAACAAGGCCAATCAGTGGATAAAAGAACGCTCCCTTCTTTAGAAAAAAGAAAATATAATGAAACACAAGATGATGCGGGCTTTGACAGGAAACGGCTCGTTGATGATAAAATCCCTCTATCAATAGATAAGGCGTCTAAAGACTTTAACGGTCTTTAGACGCCGCTTTTTTTTATCGACCCATCATGCCTCTGCCCATAGGACCACGGAAGGATTTGTTGGAACCATCTTTTTCACTGGCATTATGCATACCGGCAAATCCCTGTCCCATTGAATGTTGAGGCATATTTTTGTGGAATTCGGCCATTTCTTTCTGGTTGTTTTTGTGGATTTCAAGCATTTGCTGGTAAGAAGCGGTGCCTTCTTGCATCATCTCTGGTCCCATCACAAAAGGCTTGTTAGTATCCGACAGTTGAGTGGTCTGGGAACTGGCGGATGAATCGGCAGACGTAGTGTCTTGGGAAAGACCTGCGGCTGCATCTACATTTTTTGGCGTAAACATGTCTTGGGGCCGGTTCTGGTTCATATACACCCGTTGCTGGACAGTTTCGGGGGGTTGACCCACGAAGGCAGCCTTCATGGTGCTGGCATTGGCAATGCCTACTAAAGAGAGACCTAAGGCTACAGTGGTTACGGTAAGGAAAATACGGTTTTTGTTCACTTGATACTCCTCCTTATGTTTTTAGTGATTTGTGGTATGACGGCTGGAGTGAACCTTCCAGCGCCTTCACTAACTTTTTCGAGGAGGAAGACACGGTATAGGGGGGTAAGGTTCATGTAAATTTTGTCACAAAAACGTTAGACTGTTGCGAGAGGCTTGTTAAAGTTATCTGTTAGTATAGCTATGTCAATAATTAATGCTCTAGGAAAGGAGAGGGTTTTAAAATATATGTAAATTGATTAGAAAGTTTAAGTACTTGTGTTCTTTGAAAATTAAATTAAGTGAGGTTAAGACGGTGAAATTAGCTAAATCAAGGTTTATCGTGAAGTTAAGTTCTGTGGCTTTAGTATTTTTCATGCTGTTAAATATGATCTCTTTTGGTGGTATGAATACTGCTTTAGCTGATGAAACCCATACGGATCATAGTACCACAGTAACGGAGGAAGTCTATGCTGCCCCTGAAGAGGTACCTGCCGACATTAATGACAGTAACAGTAAAAGTGATAGTAGCGCCCCTAGTGAGAATGAAGTTACTTCTGATGTAAGCAATTCAAACAATGAAAGTGGTGAAAGTCCCAATGATCCCGTTCCAACCGGGGACAACGGCACCGGTAGTGAGACGGATATTGGCGACACTGGTAGTAATGAGGGGCAGGTTAGCCTTACGCCCGCAAATGGTGATTCCCAAGAAACAGTGACGGAAAATGAGGAAGGACTGGGCTTTATTGTCAGTGGAAAAATCTACGGGATAGCGGACAGCGAGCAGGTACAATTAATGTTAATGCGCGGAGAGGATATTTTCCAGGAAGTAACCCTGGAAGAAGGTGTGGTAGAATTCAGTTTTATAGATGTACCTGCAGGTGATTACGTTTTTTGTGTCAATATTAACAGTGTCGCGGCGGCCATGATGCCCATAAAGGTTGAGGATAGCGATGTCACTGCTGATCTGCATATTAAACAAATAACCGGTGTGATAACAGGACTGGAACCGGGTGTAAATGTCAGTATCTCTCTTGTGCAGCCTGGTAAAGACATGAGCATGGATCCTATGCCTCTAAACCTGACCGCAGAAAGCCAGGAAATAAATTTTACCATTAAGGTCGTCCCAGGAAATTATATTTTAAAAGTGTCGGCCCCTGGTTATGAGGAATATCTCTCAGAAGAGATTCTAGTAGGTGAAGAGGATGTTACTTTGGACCCTATAGAGATGGTCCCAACGGATGACTCGGATGACGATTCCTCTAATGACACAGGTAACGATTCCTCAGATAACAACGATACTACCGCACCTCAGGGCACCTTTTCCAATGACCAGATACAGCAAGCTATCAGCCAGGCTGACGAACAAATTAGCCTGACGGCAAGTACTGGTGCTGATAAGGTTGAGCTTACCGAAGCGCAACTAGCGCGATTAATTGAAGCAAATAAACCCGTAGCATTATCCTTAAACGGGGTTAAGTTCATTTTTAATCCCCAGATTCTGGACGTACCCCGGAACTCAACGGTGAGTTTTAGTGCCCAGGCAGTGAGTACAGGGGATATTAACAAACTTGTGGAAGGTACCTCCTTTAAACTGGCTGATAAGATTTATGAATTTAAGATAATTGTCTCTGATAACGGGATAGAGGAAGAATTTAGCCAATATAGTGAAGCTATTAAGGTAACAATGCCTGTGCCGGAAAAATACTGGCAGGACACATCACACTTAACCCTGGATGCCTTTTACCTTAACGAACAGGAGTCTAAAGTGCAGCCTCTGCAAGCCAGCCATAATGTTGAGGAAAGAACATTGACTTTTACCACTAACCACTTTAGTAAATATGCCATCTTGAGTAGAGCGGGAGGGGTGGATAATTCCGGCGGTGAAAGCGAAGATACTTCCAATGAAAGCCCCGTACGAGATTTTACAGATACTCAAGGTCATTGGGCTCAAAATGATATTTTGGAAATGGCGGGCAAGGGGTTGGTTAGTGGATATGAGGACCATGCCTTTAGACCGGAAGTAAATATCACAAGGGCAGAATTTACAGCAATCTTGGTAAGAATACTAAAACTTGAGGATAAAGCCTCAATTACTTTTAAAGATGTGTTGCCAGACCAGTGGTATTTTGAGAGCCTTGCCAAGGCCTATCAGGCAGGAATCGTCAGTGGTTATAGTGCGGAAGAGTTTAGGCCCAATGAATTTATTACACGGGAACAAATGGCGGTCATGATTGCAAATGCCATGACCTATGCAAAGTTGGATATGCAAAAAATCGGGCACGTAACATTAGACCTGGAGATGTTTGCAGACAAAGGACGCATTGCAGGCTGGGCTAAGGAGAGCGTTCAAAAGATTATGCGTGCTAATATAACGAAAGGTATTCCCTTAGAAGGGCAACTCTTGTTTTATCCGCAAAAAAATGCCAGTAGAGCTGAAGCAACAGTTATGTTATTAAGGTTAAGCCGCTTATTTTAAAGGTTAAGGGGATCAGGATTATCCTGACCCCTTTTAAATACACAAAAATGACAAACATGACAAAAGTCTTTGTTAAACTCATGCATATACGACCTCGCCCAAGATACCCAAGATATATTGTATGAAGTTTCGTATGACCACCTACCCAAACAGTTTACTTTTTTACGAAGTAATTAAGGGGTTGATGAATTTTGTTCTTACTAGGTCTAAAACAGCATATTCAGCGAGCCCAAAGAGGTGATGAGTACGCCCGGGAACAGCTAATCCGCAATCATCGCAACTTTGTGGCTCAGATCTGTTCAATGACCTGTAAAAGGTATCTTAACTGGGAGAATGACGAAGAGTTGAGCATTGGTTTACTTGCCTTAAATGAGGCCATCGACGGATTTGACACTAACGGAAAAGTAAAGTTTACCACCTATGCCCAGATGGTGATCAAGCGCCGTCTCATTGATTATTTTCGAGGGCAGGCTAAGTTTCAACGTGAGGTACTTACGACACCTCTTGAGGAAACCAATGAACTGGAAAGGGCCGCAGAGGCCCAGGCCTTTTTAAGTTACCAGGAAAGTAACTCCCAGGAGAGTCTGGTCCATTTGATAGATTATTACCGGAGCAGATTAGCAGTGTACGGGATAGATCTAAATGAACTACCTGAATATTCCCCAAAGCACAGGGACACCAGGGAATCCCTTCTCCAGGCTGCACTCGCTCTTGTTAATGACAGGGATATGCTAGATTTCTGGAAAAAAAACGGACAGCTCCCCCTGAAAGACTTGTGTGAGTCTACCGGTTTAAGTAGAAAGGTACTGGAGAAGGGGAGAAAATACGTAATTGCCCTGGCAGTAATTTTTACTGACTCCCGGTTAACTCCTTTAAAGCAATTCACTAATATTCCTTGAAAAAAAGGGAGTGGTTATCATGAAATCTAGCAAGGCAATGATCATGTCTGTAGAAGGCCGCTGTACAGTGGCCTATACTGAGGATGGGCACTTTATGAAAATACCAAAAAAAAGTTCCCATCAGGTAGGACAAGTATTAAATATTGAAAATGTAGAGTATAATCGACCGGCAGCTAGCGGAATGTGGCGGATAGCTGCTGTCGCTGCGGCAGTCCTGCTTCTTGTATTTATGGGTACGGTATACCCTGTACAACAGGCCCAGGCTTACTTAAGTATGGAACTAAATACGGGTGGTGTAGAATTCTGGACTGATCAAAACAATAAGGTGATTAAAGTCAAATATGCCGATTCCATTAACGATTTAACAAATATCCAACTGAAGGGTAAAGATGTGTATGAAGCCGTTTCTGCATTGACCTCTGAGGTTAAAAGAATGGGAATGCTGGAAGACAAAGATGGTATATTGTTGGTAAATTTAGCTGAACTGAAAAATCAGGGAAAGAATCCCTTAGAAGAATCTAAAATTAAAGAGGCCATTATGAAGGCTCTTAATGAGGAGCAGTATAGCGGTATGATGATGGTTGTAAGCAAGCATGACAGAGAGTTTATAGAGAGGGCTAATGAATTGCGACTCACTGCCAGTCAGTATTATGTTTATGAACAGGGTAAGGCTAAAGGTTATGAATTAACAACAGAAAAAATAAAACACGGGCAAATGCGCAATGTGTTAAATGAGGTGGGAACATCACCGGAAGAACTGTTTGGTATGCATAGAACGGTCACTAAGAATAGTCTCCAGGGACAGGAGGATAGCTCAGCAAATAAGGGTTCCCGTATGCAGTCTGGATCTGGCTGGCGGACCCCCACTTCTAATCACATGAGTATGCCTGATAATAATCAATCACCAACACCAAATACTTTTGAAGGTTCGCCCATGACCCCCAAACAACCGATGAACATGAGGTAAAAACAGAATCCCTTCATAACTTTGTGGAAGAAGGTTTTCCTTTAGGAAGACCCTTTTTTTTATATACAAAACCAAAATGAAAAAGGGGGTATGAGCTGAAAGGTAATACCTTTGTCAATAGCTCCTTCTTTATCTAATGTAAATGTCACGAAAAAGTCAATTCCACGACAATGTTTCGTAAATTTGCTCATTTACAATTAAAGTGTCGATGGGAGGTGGAAGCCATTTTCACAGGAGTTTATGGTATGTCAGATAGATATTTCAGATAATAGGAGGATTGTATAAATGCAAATTAATCGACGGGATTTTCTGAAATGGATTACCGCTTCTGCAGCGGCATTAGGATTGACTTCTTTAGATCTGGTAAAAGTAGAGCAGGCCTTAGCTGCTAGTACAAGCCCCCCGGTGATTTGGCTGCAGGGTGCCATGTGTACCGGGTGTTCTATATCATTGTTGAATGCGGCCAACCCCACTATTGATGATGTGCTGCTTAATAAAGTCAGTGTGAAGTATCATCCCAACCTTGCCGCGGCCGCCGGCGACCTGGCGGTTACCTCTATCATTGACACCTCGGATAAATATGCGGGTGAGTTTATTCTCTGTATTGAAGGGGGTATCCCTACTGGTGTTAACGGAAAATACTGTGTTATTGCCGATAAAGGGGGTAAAGATTGGACGATGCTGGATGCCGTAAACGAACTGGGATCCAAAGCCAAATATGTGATTGCGGTCGGGACCTGTGCAGCTTTCGGCGGCGTAGTCAAACCTTCAACTTATACAGGCATCAAGACAGTGGCTCAAGTTTTAAAAGGCAAAACGAAAAATACCATAATCAATTTACCATCCTGTCCGGTCCATCCTAATGTGATGGTGGGCACCATTGTAACTTTATTGACCAAGGGCATGCCCAGGTTGGACCGGTATGGCCGGCCTGTGGAATATTACACAACTTATGTTCATAATAATTGCCCCCGCCGACATACCACCATGGTAGACCAATACGGCAAATTTGGCTGTTATAAAGGAATTGGCTGCAAAGGGCCAAGTACCGTGTTTACCTGTCCACTCCTCAAATGGAATAACGGTGTCAACTGGTGTATCGATAAAGCGAATATGCAGTGTATAAGCTGTGCTTCACCCACTTTCCCCGCTGGTCCCTTTTATTATGGAGGTATGGGAGACATGGGTTCCCACTCCATGAGTTCCGGGGGCATGGGTTCCGGTGAAATGGGCTCTGGTGGTACGACTTCCGGCGGAACGGGATCTGGTGGAATGAGCTCCGGTGGAATGTAATGTTGATAAAAATCTACGAGAAAGGAATCATGACATATGTCTAAGAAAGTTATTACCATAGACCCGGTAACCAGGGTAGAAGGCCATTTGAAAATCAAGGTTGAACTGGATAAGGACAACAAAGTAGCTTCAGCCAATGTTACGGGCAACCTTTACCGCGATATGGAGAATATACTAAAGAACAGACATCCCTGGGATGCCATCCACATCACCCAGAGGATTTGCGGGGTCTGTCCTGTCTCCCATGCCATAGCCTCGGTCAAGGCCAATGAGCAGGCCATGGGTTTTACCCCTAGTGAACAGGCTATTCTGCGCCGTACGGTCATTCAGAGCAGTAATTACATGCAGGACCACATCCTCCATTTTTACCACTTGAACCTCATGGACTACATTGTAGGACCCCAGATGAATCCCTGGACGCCCGGCTATAGTGTGGATATGCGGCTGAGCAGCACGGAGACGGAGCGCCTGATTAACAATTACGTGGAGGCCCTGCAAGTCCGGCGCCAGGCCCAGGAAATGGCAGCTATTCTAGCAGGCAGGGTGCCTCATGTCATGAGTATTGCTCCGGGTGGAGTGACCATGGCCCCTGATGCCGACCAGATCAGCAGGATGAAGGATTATCTGGCCACGGTCACCAGCTTCATCAATAATAAATACCTGTCTGATGTGGAACTGCTGGCCCGGGTTTACAGCGATTATTTCGATATTGGTAAAGGTCCGGGGAATCTTTTGAGTTATGGGGTTTTTGATCAGCCTGATGGCAGTACCCTCTTTAAACAGGGAATCATCAAAGAGGGAACCTCCGGTAGTGTAGATCTGGATAAAATTAAGGAATATGTGGGGTATTCCTATTACTCCAGTCCCAGCGGCTTAAATCCTGCCCAGGGTCAGACCATACCTCAATACGGTAAGAAAGACGCCTATACCTGGTTAAAGGCGCCACGCTACGAAGGAGAAGTATATGAAGTGGGACCCCTGGCTCGCATGAAAATCAACGGCGATTATGCCGGGGGCGTATCTGTGATGGACCGGATTAAAGCGAGAGCCCTGGAAACGAAAAAGATAGCTGAAGCCCTGAAAGGCTGGTTGAATGAGCTGGCCCCGGGGGTAAACGCCTACGAGAAAATCACTACGCCACCGGATGCAGGGATGGGTATCGGCCTGACTGACGCTCCCCGGGGCGCCCTGGGACACTGGCTCACAATCACCGCTAAAAAAGTTACCACTTATCAAGTAATTACTCCTACCTGCTGGAATGCCTCACCCAAAGATGACAGCGGCATTGGGGGTGCCATGGAACAGGCCTTGATTGGCACTACGGTAGCCGATCCCGACCAGCCTGTAGAACTCCTGCGCATCGTCCACTCCTTTGACCCCTGTACCGGCTGCGCAGTCCATGTCATTAATCCCGAGAAAGGTGTAGACAAGGAATTTGTCATTGGTTATCCCAATGCTGTGGGGGTCAATGGATGAAGAAAACCGCGGTTCTAGGCATTGGCAATATCCTTTTGCAGGATGACGGGATTGGGATAAGAGTGGTCGAAAAACTGAAGGAAAAAGGTTCACTGCCTTACGTTGACATAGTGGACGGAGGGACTTCCACCCTGGACATGCTGGATTTGTTTTTAGACAATGAACGTGTAGTGATAGTAGACAGCCTGAAAGGAGGATATTCTCCCGGTACCATCTACCGTCTTAAGCCAGAACAATTAGGCAGTTATTACTCCTCGGAAATTTCTCTCCATGATACCCAGGTTTTAGACCTTATCAGGCTTGCGGCTATGATGGGGAAATATCCGGAAGTCATCATTATTGGCGTTGAACCCAAGGAAATCAAAGAGTCCCTGGAGTTAACTCCGGAGATAGAAAGGGTTCTTCCCCTCATTATGGATACGGTGGAAAAGGAAGTACAGCAGATTCATTAATAACGGGGGCTTTGACCCCCGTGACCACCTCACGAAAGGATGTAAGCAATGCACGAGCTTTCCATCATGCAGAGCATCTTTGAGATCGTTATGGAAAATGCCGCCAAACACCGCCTGAAAAAAGTGGAGAAAGTCCATGTGGTGGTGGGGGAACTTTCCGGAGTAGAACCGGAGGCCTTAAAGTTTGCCTTCTCCTTTTTTGCCCGTGATTCAGTGGCTCAAGACGCCGAGTTTTCTATTACTACGGTAGGTGTGAGTGGCAGGTGCCGTGCTTGTGGAGAAAAATTGGCCGGCATCACTAATTTAAGATGTAAGTGTGAAGTCAAACCCGATTACGAGATGCTTACCGGTAAAGAGCTGTATGTGGATACCATAACCGGAGAAAGTGAACTGGAGGAAGAAAAAAGTGTGTAAAAAAATTCATGTGGTCTCCGATATTTTACAAGCTAATGATGTATTGTCACTGGAATTAAGAAAAGAATTTAGCCGTCGTGGGATCTTTGTCATCAACTTTATGGGTTCGCCCGGGGCTGGCAAGACATCGATCCTGGAGAAATTGATCAGGGAACTGAAGGATGAAGTAAAAATTGCAGTCATCGAGGGAGATGTCTATACCTCCAAAGATGCAGAACGTATTGAACAGCAAAGGGTTCCCGTAGTCCAGATCAATACCGGCGGCGGCTGTCACCTGGACAGCAACATGATTAAAGAGTCTCTCGCTAACCTGCCCCTGGAGGAAATAGAACTGCTGGTGATCGAAAATGTGGGCAATTTAGTATGCCCGGCCAGTTATGACCTGGGGGAAGACCTTAAAATGGTGGCGCTCAGTGTAACCGAGGGTGACGATAAGCCTGCCAAATATCCTGCCATGTTCCAAAGGGCCAATCTCGTCATTATCAATAAGATTGACCTGATAGAGCAGACTAATTTTTCTGCCAGGCAGGCCCTGGCTGATATCAACATCATCAATCCCGGGCTGGAAACTTTTAATGTATCTTGCCGTACGGGAGAGGGTATCCCCAGGTTAGCGGAGCATCTCAAAGAAAGAGTTAGGAAGAAACAGGCTTTTTTCAAGGGGCAGGATCCTTATCAACAGGCTATTTAGGTACTTTTCTTTATAAACAGGTTTTGACGAACGGGGTATGGCCATGATCATTAATTATGTAAAGATAGTTGACCGGCTGGAACGGCTCCGTAAGATTCTTATCTTTTCTGCAGTAACAGTGCTGGCTGTGACTGTCCTTGTTTATTGGCGCACAGACCTGCTGATTACTTTTTTGGCAAGGCCTCTGGGTCAGCGGCAGTTGGTCTTTCTTTCCCCTATGGAAGGCTTTATGACCAAAATCCAGATCGCTTTCTTTACTGCCCTTGCCCTGTGCCTGCCCTTGATACTCTGGCAAGCTATCCGTTTGGCGGCACCCTTGCTGGGGGAGAGGCAGAAGAAGGTGTTTTACTGGGTGATACCATTGGCAACCCTGTTGTTTACCGTGGGTGTGGTCTTTGGTTTTACTGTAATCACGCCTGTTACCCTAAACTTCCTCTTAGAGACGGGACAGGCCTACATGACGGCAATGTTATCGGCCGGCCGCTATTTTTCTTTTGTTATCATACTCTCTCTGGGTATGGGGGTTGTGTTTCAGCTGCCCCTCATTGTGGCGGTCCTGGCGGCAGTGGGGATTATAACTTCCCGGATGCTGCGGGAAAAACGCAAGTTTGCTCTTCTGGGCATTTTGTTACTGACGGCTCTTATTACGCCCACCCCTGATATCTTTACACTAATGGTGGCCAGTGTTCCGGTGTTTATCTTGTATGAACTGAGCATTTTAGTGGTTTCAACTCTGGAAAAGTCCAGCAAAAAAAGACAGGAAACTTTACAGGAGGTATAAATTATGCCAAGCTTAGGTTTACCCGAATTAGTACTGATTTTAGTCATCGCCTTGATTGTCTTTGGACCCGGAAAACTGCCTGACGTGGGCCGTGCAGTGGGAAAAGCGGTTCGGGAGTTTAGAGTAGCTAAAGACAGTGTTCTCAGTGAAGCTAATGATGAACCCAAAAAAGAAGTGAATCCACAGGAAGCAGGTAAATAATATTTCATTGATCATACAAAGACAGGGGTTAGGTATGGATAAGAAAATGTCGGTAGTTGAGCACCTGGGAGAACTGCGCTATCGCCTGCTCTTCTCTCTTACAGCTTTTCTCATAGGTGCACTTCTGGTTTATCTCAATATGGATAATGTCATCAGGTGGCTTCTTGCCCCTCTGGGGGGGAAGACTCTGCATTTTACCGGTCCTGCCGACGGTTTTTTTATAACCATTCAGATTGCGGTGGTGGGGGGGATTATGCTGGGGTTGCCCGTCTTTGTCTACCAAGTATTAGCCTTTATTCTGCCGGGCTGTACCCCCAAAGAAAGGAGAGTTATTTTCTCTTCCATACCCCCGGCCATTATCCTGTTTTTTCTGGGTGTTTTATTTGGTAAACAGATACTTTTTCCCTTCGTATTACATTTTTTTATAGGTATTGGCGAGGCCTATCTTAACCCTATGCTCCTTGGCAGTAAGTATTTTTCTTTTTTGGTTCTCTTAACCCTGGCCATGGGACTCCTTTTCCAGATCCCCCTGGTTATGGTAGCTTTGAGCAGGCTCGGCGTGATTAAATCCTGCAAGCTCAGAGCTACCAGGATGTATGGATATATCAGCATCTTCATGGCCATGGGTATCATTATCCCGTCACCGGATCTTTTGACATTAGCTGGGGTGTGTTTACCCGTTATCCTGCTCTATGAATCCAGTATCTGGTTTATTTACCTGATGGAAAAAGTTAAAGCCAAGAAAGAGAAGATCAACTATGCCTAAGACAGTAAGGATTCATATGCATATCAAAGGTGTGGTGCAGGGGGTGGGTTTTCGCCCCTTTGTTTATAACCTGGCCCAGAGTTTAGGGGTAAAAGGCTGGGTTAACAATACCGTCCGGGGTGTGGAACTGGAAATAGAAGGTGAGGAACCAGTTCTCTTAAAGTTTTCGGAACGGATGAACGAGGAAGCCCCTCCTCTGGCTCTCATTGAGGAAATAACAGCAACCAGACTGGCTCCGGTTAATTATGAGAATTTTGTCATCAAGGATAGTGAGGGAGGAGAAGAGAAATTTACTCTCCTTTCGCCGGATACTGCCACATGTCCCCAGTGCCTGGAAGAGTTAAAGGATCCGGAGAACAGGCGTTATCGCTATCCTTTTATCAACTGCACCAATTGTGGTCCCCGTTTCACCATTATCAAAGACGTCCCTTATGACCGTTCCCTGACCACTATGGCCGGCTTTCTTATGTGTCCTGACTGCCAAAGAGAATATGATGATCCCCGGGATCGCCGTTTTCATGCCCAACCCAATGCCTGCCCGGCCTGTGGTCCCCAGGTTAGCTTGCTGGATGGCCAGGACAGGCCCTCGGAGGTAAAGGACCCGGTAGCAGAAGCCGTAACCTTACTCAAAAAAGGACACATTCTGGCCGTTAAAGGACTGGGGGGGTATCACCTGGTATGTGATGCCTTTAATAGTAGTGCAGTACAGGTGTTAAGAAGCCGCAAGAACCGGGAGGCCAAGCCCTTTGCCGTGATGATGCCGGACATGGAGACTGTGAAAAAACATTGTCTGGTCTCAAGGGAAGAAGAGACAGCCCTGAGCAGTCAGCGCCGTCCTATCGTACTGTTAGGGAAAAAGGCGGGCTCGCCCGTAGCTCCCGAAGTGGCGCCCGGTAACCGGTGTTTGGGTGTAATGCTGCCGTATTCTCCTCTTCATTACCTGTTATTTGACCAAGGTCTGGAAGTGCTGGTCATGACAAGCGGGAATAAAAGCGGGGATGCTATAGAATATGTGGACAGAGAAGCCCTTACTAATCTTAGGGATATTGCCGATTTCTTTCTTAGCCATAACCGGGATATTCATATACGTACCGATGATTCAGTGGTCCGTATTTTCAGGGGGAAAGAGATGGTGTTGAGACGTTCCCGGGGTTATGTGCCTTTACCGCTCAAACTGCCTTTTCAAGTGGACAATATCCTGGCTGTGGGAGGAGAACTGAAAAATACCCTCTGTCTTACCAAAGGAAGCAGGGCTTTTCTCAGCCAGCATATCGGTGATTTGGAGAACCTCAGTAATATGCAGGCTTTTGAACAGGCCGTAGAACACCTGCAAAAGGTATTCAATATTAGACCCCGGGTGGTGGCCTATGATCTTCATCCCGATTACCTGAGCAGTAAATTTGCCCAGGAGATGGGGAAATGTGCTCAAGTTGCCGTGCAGCATCACCACGCCCATGTAGCTTCCTGTATGGCTGAAAACGGCTTAATGGAAGAGGTGATAGGGGTGGCTTTTGATGGCAGCGGTTATGGTACTGACGGCAACATTTGGGGCGGTGAATTTTTCGTTGGAAGTTACGGAAATTTTGCACGCTGGGCCCACCTGGAATATGTGCCTCTACCTGGGGGCCCTGCCGCTATCAGACAGCCCTGGCGCATGGCCGTAAGTTACCTTTCCACCCTGCTTCCGGGAAGCATGCCCGAAAGGTTTTTACCGGAGTTGCAAAACATCGATGGGCAAAAGTTAGCCATGGTAAAAGGTCTCGTGACACACGCACATAAAAAATTGCTGACTTCCAGTGCGGGCAGGCTTTTTGACGGCGTGGCGGCTTTATTAGGTGTGAGACAGGAAATCAGCTATGAAGGACAGGCCGCTATCGAACTGGAACAGCTGGCCTTAACCGATGTCAATGTTCCAGGCTATAGTTTCACTATTAAGAAAGATACATTACCGTGGAAGATTGAACTAGGACCTATGTTTGATGAGCTTATCGCTGACCGATTGAACAAATATCCTGTGGAAATGATTGCTGCACGTTTTCATAAGACTGTGGCGGATTTAATTTTTATAGGTTGTATGAATATCCGGAAAGAGACAGGGATTAAGGGTGTGGTTTTAAGCGGTGGTGTTTTTCAGAACATTTTGTTGCTGAGTCAAACAGTACAACTATTGGAAAGGGAAGGTTTTACAGTTTATACCCACAGTAAGGTACCTGCCAATGACGGGGGCATTTCCCTGGGACAGGCGGTAATAGCGGGAGCAGGCGTGAGAAAAAGGAGGAATTTCTAATGTGTCTTGGTGTACCGGGACAGGTGATAGAGATAAAAAACAACATAGGGGTAGTGAAAATATCAGATACGCTGATCAAAGTAGGCTTGGATTTGGTAAGGCCGGTAAATGTGGGAGATTACGTGTTAATCCATGCGGGTTTTGCTATTCAAGTTATTGATCAAGAGGAAGCATTACTTACCTGGCAGTTGATAAAGGAGATGGTGGACAGTGCTTAGTACAATTGAAAAAAACAGTACTCAACTCATCGGTCCCTTACTGGGGAAAAAAATGCAAAATCTTCGTCTTGGCCGTACAGTAACCTTAATGGAAGTATGTGGGACCCATACTCATGCTATTTTTAGAAGCGGGCTCAGGTATTTGTTGCGGGAAAGTATAAATCTCCTCTCCGGACCCGGCTGCCCGGTGTGCGTAACGCCTCAGGGTTACATTGACCTGGCCCTGGAATTGGCAGGCTATCAGGATGTCATCATTACCACTTTTGGGGATATGATGCGTGTACCTGGTACCAAGGGTTCTTTACAGCAAGCCAGGGCGGGGGGAGCCGCTGTTCAGATAGTCTATTCACCGCTGGATGCTCTAGAAATAGCCAGAGAAAATACGTTGAAAAAAATAGTTTTCCTGGCCGTGGGTTTTGAATGCTGCCATCATCGGGCAGGTAGTAGATCAATTCCAGGGTAAAGTGTACCTGAACACCATTATTGGCGGTAAACGTCTTGTGGATGTCCTGGTATCGGACCAACTGCCGCGAATTTGTTAGGGATATGATGATTTATAATTTTTTAAAGTAGGGTGAGACTAAAGATGAAGGCGACGAGCTTAGAAGGGACAGGCAAAAAATCAACATTCTTACCGTCCTGGTTTGGTTATGGCCTAGTGGTGGCTGGCATCCACATTCTTGGCCTAACGCTTTTGTTATGGCAGGGACGGGAATACCCTGAATTGTTGGGCATGGGTTTTTTAGCTTATACCCTGGGCTTAAGGCATGCTTTTGATGCAGACCACATTGCAGCCATTGATAATATCGTGCGCAAACTTGTGCAGCAGAAAAAGGACGCTACGGGGATTGGCTTCTATTTTTCTCTGGGCCATTCTACCGTGGTTTTTCTCATGACTTTAGTTACCATCCTGGCCATGCGCTGGTCCCAGCAAAATTTGCCCCAGCTCCAGGAGATCGGCGGTTTAATCGGTACCACAGTTTCAGGAGGATTTCTTCTCATCATCGGTTTTGTCAATCTTTATATCTGGCTGGATATTTATCGTTTGTTTCTGCAAGCGGGGCAAAAGAAGTATGATGACCGTCAGCTTGAGCAGCTTCTTGATGCCAGGGGATTTATCGCTCGCTTTGCCGGTTCCTTCTACCGTTTTATCAATAAAAGCTGGCATATCTATCCCCTAGGTTTTCTCTTTGGCTTGGGATTTGATACGGCCAGTGAAGTAGCGCTAATCGCCATTTCTGCCGGGGTGGCCAGCCAGACCATTCCCATTGCAGGTATTCTATCTTTTCCCATTTTGTTTGCCGCGGGGATGAGTTTAATGGACACTGCCGACGGAATTTTTATGATTACAGCCTATCGCTGGGCTTTTGCTACTCCCCTGCGCAAGATTTACTATAACCTGACCGTCACGGGTTTATCGGTGATAGCGGCCCTCTTTATTGGGGGGATAGAAATTGCTCAGGTGATTACACCGAAATTAGGGTTGCAGGGTTGGTTTTGGACCTCGGTACAGGGTTTGGAATTTAGCGGCATGGGATATTTACTGGTAGCCTTGTTCGTTTTCGTATGGGCTTTCTCTTACGGTGCCTGGAAATTGTTTAACCTTGAAAAACGGTAAAGAAGAAACTATTTAAGTGGTTACCATATCCAAAGGAGTGGATCTAATGAACAATCTAAAGGTTCTAGTAGCTGATGATGAAAGTAAAATCCGCCAGGCCATCGGTGTGTATCTTAAAAAGGAAGGGTATGAGGTAGGAGAAGCGGAGGATGGGGAAGAAGTTCTGGCTAAATTTAAGGCAGAGTCCTGGGATATTATCATCCTGGATGTGATGATGCCGAAAATGGACGGGATTAAGGTATGCCAGGAAATCAGAAAAACTTCTCATATCCCCATCATTATGTTAACAGCCAAAAACGAAGAGGTTGACAGGATTCTCGGTTTAGAGTTCGGTGCCGATGATTATATGGGTAAGCCCTTCAGCCCTAGGGAACTGGTAGCCAGAATCAAGGCTATTTTTCGCCGTATGGAAAAAGGCTCACGGAAAGAAGAGCATATCTTGAAGTTTCCCGGAATGCTCATAGACCTGCTGACACGTGATGTTTTCGTGATGAACCAACAAGTTAATCTGACACTAAAGGAATTCGACATGTTGACCCTGTTAGCCAGGTATCCCGGCCGGGTCTTCAGCAGGGAGCAACTGCTTAAAGAGGTCTGGGGTTTTGATTATTACGGAGATTTGAGAACGGTGGATACACACGTTAACCGGCTGCGAGATAAACTGCGGGTTAATGACGCACCATCATATATTAGCACTGTCTGGGGGGTTGGATATAAGTTTGAGGTATCCCAGCATAAATAGAAGGAAACTAAAGAACCCGAAGTTTTGCAAAACTTCGGGAAGGCTGAAAATATAGTAACCGTAGAAAGGTGGTTTAATTTTGGAAATCTTTATTGCGGAGGATGCTCCCAGTTCATCAGGCAAAAAGGTGGAAATATCTTAATCTACGAGGGTCTGGCCAGCGGGTGCTGCGCAGGGTCTGTGCCTGAACCTGGTCTGGAACTTAGCAAGCCCCGCCGTAATCCGGAAAATTACCAAGAACGTCAGGTGGGGGACATTACAGTCTACTTGGATAAAGCCCTTGCTTCCCTAAAAGGGTGGGCCGAAATTACTCTAACCAGTGTATGGCGTTGGAAATCCCTTTCATTTAGCTACAAAGAGGATTGATTAAGGGGAGGTTGGCTTGGCCTGGAGGACAGCTTCATGCACTGTAACCCCCTATATTCATAGATTTAGCTCCAACCGTTACGTTGCTTGTCATCATAACCTTGATAAAGGCATCGACTACCTGTGGGTCAAATTGAGACCCTTTATTTTTTTCCAGTTCTTTAAGGGCAGCTTCCACCGGAAGGGCGCCTCTGTACGGGCGGTTCGTTGTCATGGCATCGAAAGTATCCGCGACAGCCACAATCCGGGCCATCAAAGGGATTTCTTCGCCTCTTAAACCATCGGGATAACCCTCGCCGTCAAATCTTTCATGATGATTGCGAACTATAGAAAGGTATTTTTGTGCTTCTTTAATATTGGATAGTATCTGTGCACCTATCACGGGGTGAAGTTTGATGATCTCATATTCTTCCTTACTCAATTTTCCTGGCCTACTCAGGATATCGTCTCTGATGCCAATCTTGCCGATATCATGTAATTTAGCCAAGGCTCCTAGGATTCTTATTTCACTTGCAGAGAAACCCAGTTCTTCAGCAATCAGAGTGGAGTAATAGGCCACATTCACTGAATGATCCCTCGTATAATTGTCTTTAGCATTAATACTGTCAACTAGGCTGTTAATAGACCCATCAAATAATTCTTTACGGTTTTCCAGAATCTCGGCAAGCTTAAAATTTGTAAAAGAAAAAAGCATAGTTAAAAAAAAGAATGCGTAGATGATATAATTCTTAACTTTTTTGCTATCTTCCACCAGGAAATGAGCGTTGACATCGACGCCTACCAAGCCTACTGTTGTTTCTCCCTTCTTAAGTGGGGCGAAAGCTCTTATGAATTTACCACTGTCATTCGTATATAATTTTTTATCATAGCCTTCCTTGTCCCCGGAAAATGTATGTGTAAAGTTATCTATCTTTAAAGGGGTACCCATAGCGGAGTTTTTGGTATCTACAACCAGGAGTGGGCTGTTATACGACATAATTTTCCAATATCCTTTAAATTAATATTAAAGGAATATGAGTGGAGAATTTGGTGGTAAGTGGTAAAGAAAATGATAATATTGTTTAACAAAAATGTGAAGAGGGGTACACCTCCCGCGGTGTACCCCTTTTGGTATCCCTTATTATATATTTATTCTCTGAAAGAACCCTTGCGGGTGTGGAAAGTAAAAGCCAAATATAGGCCTGCTCCGGCTAAAAGTGTAAAGTTATAGCCCAAGGACATGGCCAGGACCAGAGACAGTACAGAACCCACCACTGACATCCAGCCATTAATACCCCAGATAATTGGTATCATTTCACTCATATCCTGTTCTTCTGCCCAGCGAATACCGGTAGGAAAAGGGATACCCATGAGGATGCCCAGAGGCAGCAGGAGAGCCAAAGTAGAAATTACTTTAAGCCCCAGGGTAGCCCCTTGGAAATAGGCAATAAAACCGGGAAGGGCAAGATAGAGAACGCCGGTGTAGAGGAAAATCATTAAACCAATAACCGGAAGAGGAATTTTTCTGGTCAGGGTTTTACTGAACAGGCTGCCAAGCCCTGTCGCAAAAAGCAAGATAGCTATAACTGTGGAGAAAGTCAGGGTTGGATGACCGAAGAGTAAAATCAGTTTTTGTAAGAGAGGAATTTCGATGAGCATAAAGGCCACGCCAATGAGAGAAAAATAGTTTCGTACATAGCGGACTGGCGATTCCTTTATCTCCAACCAGGGCTTAAAGAAACGGACACCAACTAAATATACGGCTACCAGGATTAACAAGATAGGCAGAGGAACTCCTTTACCGGGATTATAAAAGAAAGGATTATTATCGGTTACTATATAAGATGGTAAGTCTTTGGCGGGAGGAATAATTGACTCTGAATTATCCATAACTAAAGGTAGATGAATAATGGGCTGGTTAGACAGAGTCGCCATAGCTTGAAGCTGCTGGCTTTCTTCTTTGGTAAAAGGCGAATTTTTTACCATTAAGAGAGGGTACATGATACTGTTGTCATGGGCATGGGTCTTCCCATCACGGTATGAACTGTTAATAACCGCCAGGTACTGGGAAGCTTTTTCCTGGGGTACCCCCCGCTCCTCCAGGACTTTGAGCACAGTGGCCAAGGCTTTCTGCAGGTCCTCTTTGCCGTGCAGGACAAAAGCCAGGGTACCATCAGGTGTCAGGTGGTTCAAGTAGGCATTAAAAGCTTCTTTAGTATAGATATAGTTTTCGGAGAGAGCATAACCAAGGGTCTCCGAGGCCTGTGTCATCACCAGGGAAAGGAAGATGACATCATACTTGTTGTTGTCGCGGGTAATAAAACTGCGGCCGTCTTCTACAAATACCTTTGTTCCTGCAAAACCGTAGATATTGCCGTTATAGCCTTTGAAATACTCTGCTGCTTTCACCGTACCCGGGTTAATTTCTACAGCCGTAATATCGTGGATACCGCCCAAATGGGCCAGCAGAATATCCTTTCCGCCACCGGGACCTATTAAAAGGGCCGAGTTCTTGGCGCCAAGGGCAAAGGGGAAATAACCTACTTCCTGGGTTAGGTATGCCACTTCCCAGGGATCACCGTTAAAGGCGATCATCCGGGAAGTAGCGCCACCATCTACCAGCACTGTCTTATACTTAATGTCATCTGTTTCCACCACGTCAGTACGGGCTAGGGAATTCCAGGTGGTAAAAACGATGCGGGGATTTTTCTCCGACAGGGCTCCCAGGGTTTTGGGATTCCCTTTATAAGCAGTAAAATCTTTGGCAAAAGAATCTAAGAAAGCGCCGCCGGCAACAGTCAATATTAACATCACTGCCGTCAGACTGCTTGCTAATATTTTCTTTTTACGTGTGGTAAGGTTGAAGGAAAAAACCAATAGGACTATCAAACTTAAAATTATACTAATCCTGATGAGGCTAAAGTTATTTAAGAAAAGAATAATGAGAAAGCTGCCACAGGCTGAGCCTAGAAGGTCAGCAAAGTAAATGGTGTTGCTGTTTTGGGCATTTTCTTTAAATACCAGGGAGAGGTAATAGCCCCCCAAGATGAAAGGGAGGGCACTGGTTAAGGTATAGAGGAAAACCAGGGAGAAGTTAAAAGGAACCTTATACATGAAGAGGATGGCCAACAGAATACTCGCGGCGAGAGCAGCCAGTAGACGCTGTTTCTTTATGGGTAGAGCATCTTCATTAAAAGGCGATTCCTCCAGGCTTTTCAACCATCTATGAGCATAGACTCCGCCTACAGCCCAGCCTAACATGGCCAGGGAGATAGCGAAAAAGACAAAGTGATACCACATGAGGGCGGAAAAAAGGCGGGTTAGGGTAATCTCAAACATGAAGAGGGTAAAACCGACAAGAAAGACGGAAAAGTGAAGGACGATAGATTTTTTCTGCTGCATTATCATTCCCCGTTCCTATCCTTGAACAAAATAATAGATGGCTGTTGATACGATAATCAGAAGAGCAGTGAAAAGCAGAGTGCTTAGAGGTGAAGCGTTCTTTTCCTTATTTTTTTCCAAGGGATAAGTCTTCTTAAGATATGCCGCCAAGATAAGACCTGCTATGATACCAACAATACTTAAGAGGTGAGAAACGGATAAGAAACCAAAAACCGTGGGATTAAACCGGAAGAATTCTACGATTCCTCTTATTATGGAAAAACCAATGAGATAATGGACAAAGATCTGTCCCTGATAAGAGGCAGAGGTTCGTCTAAGCCACAGGTAGGCAAAAAGAAGATAGTCAAGGATTAATTCATACACCTGGGCAGGATGGACCAGTATACCGTTCACCTTTACTCCCCAGAAATAGGGTTCTGCCATGGGGATACCGAAAACATCGCAGCCAATACGGCCGATGGCTTGTCCCAGGATTAGAGCGGGAGCAATTATATCCGCAATCTGCCAGAGTGAAAGCTGGTGTTTTTTGATGCGCCAGATACCGGAGAAAACGCCTCCCAGGATACCCCCGTGGATAGAAAGCCCCCCATTATTGATAAAAATGATTTCTAAAGGGTTGGCAAAGTAGTAGGATGAGTCATAGGCCAGTATATAGACTAAACGCGCTCCCAGGAAACCACCTAACAGGGTATATAAGAGGACATCAAAAAAGGGATCCTCAGGGATACCCTGTTTTTTTGCTTCCCGCGAAGCCAAGAGGATGCCCGCTAAGGCACCGAGAGCTACTGTCACACCGAAAAAATAGATGGATATATGACCGAAAGAAAAGAGTTCTTTCAAAATGTATTACCTCCTTTTTTACTGGGTGGGGGCGTCATGGTCTTTATTGTACAAAAAAGAAGTGTACAAACTTTCACCAAAGTGTGAAGATATTGTGAACATATAAAGTTCATAGTTCTTTCACAAATTGATAAAAGTTTAGACACTTATTTGTACTAAACTATGGTCAGGAAAAAGAAAACGGAGGATTTCTATGAGTCTTTATTTACTATCATTTCTGGCAGGGATCGTCTCTTTTGTTTCACCCTGTATCATCCCTATGCTGTCGGGTTATTTTACCTTTATTACCGGTCTGTCCTTGAAAGAATTGCGCAACCTCCCGGATAACAAAGAATTGAAAAAGGAAATATTCCTTAAAACCCTCATGTTTGTGTTAGCCTTTACTATTATCTTTACGCTGGCCGGTGGTGCAGCCGGAGCCTTTTCTAAGTTATTAAAGGAATACAAACAGGTCTTAAACTTCATCGGGGGAGCAGCCGTAATTCTATTGGCCTTAAATATCCTTGGCCTTATAGGCAAGAAAGGTCCTGACCACTGCAAGATACCCGGTGCTGAGGGAAAAGGAAAAGCAAGTTATTTAAAGGCATTTGGCATCGGTATTGTTTTCGCTGTAGCCTGCTCTCACTGCATTGGTCCAGTCCTCTACTCTATCCTGATCATGGCAGGTTCTTTAGGGTCTATTTCCAGCGGTATGACGGTCATGTTCTTCTTCTCTACCGGTTTAGCCATACCTTATCTACTGGCCAGTCTTTATATGGACAAAATTATCAAAGCCATCCACAGGACCTGGCAGGTAGAAAAAACAGTCAATCTAGTTTTAGGTTTGATTATGCTGGGAATGGGCGTCTTAATTATGCTTGATAAGTTCACCTTATTAACGGCCTTTACCGCTAAACTGTTACCCTTTAAGCTTCCTATCGGTATGTAATAATAAAATTTTTAGAAGAATGTTGAAGGAGGAATTTAATTATGAATCACAAAAATCATGGTCCCTTACAAGGTCTGTTAATGATGTTGTGCTGCCTGCTTCCTATTGTCGCTTTCATGTTTTTTGCTCCCCAGCTCAAAAATTCGTTCTCCGGTGCCAATCTTACCTGGCTCTTTCTCCTGGCCTGTCCCCTCATGCATGTTCTCATGATGTTTGGTATGCGCGATAAAGGTCAAAACTGCCATGGTGAAGACAACAATAAGGCTAAGGAACAGAAGGCATCTCCTGTTGAGTAAAAGGAAAGGAGACACACCTGCTGAAGTTCGGGTCTGTCTCAGGGACAGGAATGTCCCCAAAAAATTATGGAAGCCCACCTAAATATTATGTAAAGGTGGGCTTTCTAAGTCACTTTATCAATTATTTTAGATTATTTATTTGGAGTAATCTCAGCTCCAGGTCCAGGTTATCCAGGTGTATAGAGTTTATTTTGGTCGTAAGAAGATAATAATTTAGTCTTTCTTTCCATAATAATAAGTTCTCCAAATCCTGGATTAAAGTGAGTTTTTGTTTTTCCAGATAAGCAATTTGTTCTGCCATAAACAGTTTTTGTGCTTCAGGTATATTTCCGGCAAACTGATCATCACGTAATTGAATTATGTAGTGGTCAAGTTTCTCCAAATAATACTTGGTTTTGTTCTCCTGCTCCTTTAAGAGATTGAGAAGTTTTGGCAAATTTACATCATCGTCTTTATGCTCCTTGTTATCACCAAAGAGGATGATGGAGAGGATATTTTTGAATTCAGAGGACAAACCAATCACTCCAAACTAATTATGTGAGTATGTAAATTATATTATTTAATCTTGACAAATCTGTTGGGGAATCGTGAAAATTTTATGAAGATTACTGTTAGGGAGTTTTCTCCAAAAACCTTCATAATTTGTACACAAATTGATAACAGTTTAGACACGACTTCATGTTATCCTTACGTTAAAAATAGTTTGAGGTGGATGAAATGAATAAAAGAGGAATCAGCATACTGGTTATTTTAATCGCGGCAGTTGTTTTAGCCGCCGGCTGTAGTGCCAAAGCAGGTAATGACCAAAAAAATAACGTGCAAAATGTAAGTTCTTCACCTACACCGGGTGAGGTTGGGAAAAAGGAAAACCCAAGCGGTAAGATTAGTTCAAAAGATTTAGAGCGTGTGAATGAAGAAGGAGCAGTGGCTGTATCGGCAACATACGCCAATCCCATAGGCCAAGGGAAAAAAGGTAATTTGACTTTTATCGTTTCCCTTAATACCCATTCGGTAGACCTAGCCAGGTATCCTTTAAATCAATATGCCAAACTTTATGATGCCAAAGGAAATCTCCTTTCCTCCATATCCGAATGGGAACAGGTAAGCGGGGATGGTCACCATATCGTCGGCAATCTACATTTTAAAGACACCGGTTTCAACTTACAAAACCTTGATGGTATCAAATTGGTTATCGAAAATTATGGTGGTGCTGCCAAACGTGAACTTGTCTGGGAGAAAAAATATTTAACCCCATAAAGGAGGTATAAAAGATGTTTCCATTCTTTTTCGACTCAACTTTTTTAATCTTGATTCCCGCCATGATCCTGGCCTTCTATGCCCAGAACCGGGTGAGAAGTGTATTTGAACGGTATGCCCAGGAAAGGAATATGGCAGGTCTTACCGGTGCGGAAGCGGCTCAGAGTCTTCTCCATATATATGGCTTAGACCACATACAGGTAGAAATGACCGAATCCCCTATGGGGGATCATTACGACCCGAGAGAGGGTGTAGTGAGACTTTCACCTCAGGTGTATAGTACTGCTTCTGTAACCAGCCTGGGGGTGGCCGCCCACGAAGTTGGCCATGCTGTTCAACACAGCCGGGGATATCTGCCGCTAAACCTGCGAAATTCTCTGATCCCCGTTGCCCAGATTGGTTCCTCCCTGGCTTTTCCCTTGCTCTTCTTAGGGCTGATTATGACTATACCGTCTCTCATCAAAATTGGTGTTTTTGCCTTTATCGGCGTAGTAGTGTTTCAGCTTATAACCTTGCCGGTAGAATATAATGCCAGTCACAGGGCTCTGGCCATGTTAGAAGAGAACAACCTGGTAACACCTTTTGAATTCCGATCTTTGGATGCCGTTTTAAATGCTGCTGCCCTCACCTATGTAGCCGCTGCTTTTATGGCGGTCAGTAACCTGGTAAGATTGTTAGCTTTAGCTGGAATCTTTCGTGATGAAACTTAAAGGAGGTCGTGATCATGGAACAATTACAAGCTTATTTACCTTATCTGGCTTTAGGTCTGCTCATGTTCTTCATGATGAGACGCGGTGGCTGCTGCGGTGGTCATGGTGGGCATTCCCACGGGAATCATGGAAACAGGAGAAGCTCCGAATCTTCAGAAGAAAATAATAAAAATCAAAAAAGCTGCCATTAAATAAGAAAAATCCTCCCCATTTTGGAGGCATGTGTTGGAGCGCACATGCCTTTTTATTCAATGAAATAGGTCTAAAAAGGGCCTTAACCGGGTTTAAGGTTAAGGCCCTACTTCTACGTTTATTTTTTTACTGCATCCAGGACGTCCTTCATACGGGGGTCAGACATCATTTCAATCATAAAATCCTTCATTTTAGGGTCCGACATAATTTTTAGCATAGCTTCACGGGTTTCTTTAGCCTTCATGACTTCCATCATTTGAGCTTGCATTTCGGGTGACTGCATCATTTCCATCATCATAGGTTTCATCTTAGGCGAACTCATGACGTTTACCATGGTGTTTTTCATATCTTTCGATGACATTACGTCAACCATCATATTGGGATTTTGCATCATTGTTTTGGACATATCTGCGGGAGTCATCATCATGTTTTGTGAGGTTTTTCCGGAAGAACAACCTGTGACAATAAGAGCTAAAATGATCATCATACCTAGAATAATTAAGACTTTCTTCATAATTAACATCCTTTCTTTAGGAAAATATAGAATTTGGTGAATTTAGTATGTAAGTTTGTTTTCTTAATCACCCCCTCTGGTAAAACATGCCATCCTTACCATAGGGAATTATATACCAATAATGTCAACAAATTGTGACAAAAATTTGTAGAAAATGTGAAAAATATGCGGGTCGTTGGAGGTAGAACGTGTGAAAAAAAGAGGAATTATTGTATGGACTGTACCGAAAATCATTAACTTCACAATTTGTTCAAAATTTGATTATAGATTTTACAATTTTTTCTGTTATGCTTAATTCATGCATTAAATAGTGATGCTCATCTCATGCTATAACTGGGATGGGTCAAAGATAAGGAAGGTGAACAATTATGGAAAAGACCAGTTTTAAAATACAGGGTATGACCTGTGCAGCCTGCGCTGCCAAGATCGAGCGAGCGCTGGGTAAAATGAAAGGTGTAACCGGCGCTAACGTAAATTTAGCCCTGGAGAAAGCTACTATAGAGTATGACCCTCAACAAGTAGGTGTAGATGATTTTAACAAAAAAATTGCTGATCTGGGTTATACCTTAGTCTCAGATAAGGTTGACTTAAAAATTATTGGTATGACCTGTGCGGCCTGTGCGGCTAAGATTGAAAGAAAACTGAATTCCTTACCGGGGGTTACCAAGGCAACGGTAAACCTGGCTACAGAAAAGGCCTCCATAGCCTATTTCTCTGGCACTATCGGGGTTCAAGACTTTAAACAGGCCATTGAAAAGTTGGGATACAAGGCTGAAATGGTCGATGACAAATTAGATGTAGACAAAGAACGGGAAGCTCGAGAAAGAGAAATTAAAAGACAGAAAGCTTACTTCATTTTTTCCGCCGTTCTCTCCTTCCCCCTGGCCTTTTATATGTTTGCTGAACTCTTCAAATGGGCCTGGGCTCCGGAAATATTATTTAACAGGTATTTCCAATTAGCTTTGGCTACACCCATCCAATTCATTGCCGGCGCACAGTTTTATAAAGATGGCTATTATGCCCTAAAAAACCGCAGTGCCAACATGGCAGTCCTGGTAGCACTGGGTACCTCGGCAGCCTATTTCTTCAGCTTAGTGGTCACTTTCTGGGGAGAACAAATCGGGGAAATGCACGTCTACTACGAAACCTCGGCCATTATCATTACGCTCATTATTTTAGGCAAACTTTTAGAGGCCATTGCTAAGGGCAAAACGTCGGAAGCCATCAAAAAATTGATGGGGCTGCAAGCTAAAACGGCCCGGGTCATCCGGGATGGCCAAGAACTTGATATACCCATTGAAGAAGTAGTAGTAGGTGATCTGATTCTGGTACGTCCCGGGGAAAAAATCCCTGTGGATGGTGTCATCAAAGAAGGATATTCCGCTGTAGACGAATCTATGTTGACCGGGGAAAGCATACCCGTGGACAAAAAAGTAGGGGACCAGGTCATTGGGGCTACCATCAACAAACACGGCAGCTTCAAGTTTGAGGCTACCAAAGTTGGTAAAGACACGGCTTTGGCCCAGATCATCAAAATCGTAGAAGATGCTCAAGGCTCCAAGGCTCCGATTCAGAGATTAGCCGACATAATTTCAGCCTATTTCGTACCTGCTGTTATCGTGATTGCTATTGCTACAGCCTTAGTCTGGTACTTTATTGTTGACCCAGGTAACTTCACGCGAGCCCTCATTAACTTTACCGCTGTTCTGGTTATTGCTTGCCCTTGTGCCTTAGGATTGGCAACTCCCACTTCCATCATGGTGGGGACAGGCAAAGGAGCAGAAAACGGTATCTTGATCAAGGGTGGAGAACATTTGGAAAATGCCCATAAGCTCGATACAGTCGTCCTTGACAAAACAGGAACCATCACCAAAGGGCAGCCCGAAGTTACTGATGTATTGAGCCTAATTTCCTTATCAGAAAATGAAATACTACGCATCGCAGCCATTACCGAGAAAGGTTCCGAACACCCCTTAGGGGAAGCCATTGTCAAACGGGGCAAAGAAGTCTTCGGTGAATTACCCGACCCGCAACATTTCGCCGCTATCCCGGGTCATGGTGTGGAAGCTACTGTTGACAATAAAGCCATATTGTTGGGTACAAGAAAACTGATGAGAGAAAGAAATGTGGCCATTGAGCAAATAGAAGATAAAATGAGTGAACTGGAAAACCAGGGTAAGACAGCCATGCTGATGGCTATGGACGGTACCATTGCAGGAATTATTGCTGTGGCTGACACTGTCAAGGAGAATTCAGCGGAGGCCATCAGAGAACTCCAGGCCATGGGTATTGATGTAGTCATGATTACGGGTGATAACAGGCGTACCGCTCAGGCCATTGCCAAACAGGTTGGAATCACCCATGTCCTGGCGGAAGTCTTACCCGAAGATAAGGCTAATGAAGTAGAAAAACTCAAAGCCCAGGGTAAAAAGGTAGGCATGGTGGGTGACGGGATTAATGATGCTCCCGCCCTGGCCACGGCTGATGTGGGGATGGCTATCGGCACAGGGACTGACGTGGCCATGGAGGCTGCCGATATCACCCTCATGCGTGGTGACCTAAGGGGCATACCGGCAAGTATTAAATTAAGCCGGGCTACCATGCGCAATATTAAGCAAAACCTCTTTTGGGCCCTCATCTATAACACATTGGGTATTCCCGTGGCGGCCATGGGCTTATTAAGCCCGGTTATAGCGGGAGCAGCTATGGCTTTCAGTTCTGTTTCCGTAGTGACAAATGCCCTAAGATTGAAGCGCTGGAAGCATAAATCAGCTTCCAGATAAAAATAAATTAAATCAACAATTTAGGAGGTTAATTATGGAGAAAAAAGTATTAAAAGTGAATGGCATGTCCTGCAACCACTGCAAAATGTCTATTGAGAAAGCCCTAAAGGGTATTGGGGTGGATGCTGCAGTAAATCTGGGTGAAAAAACTGTTACAGTTGAATATGACCCGGCGAAAGTAAAATTTGAACAAATTGTTACGGAAATTGAAGACCAGGGTTATGATGTAGTGCAATAAGTATAAGGGGCTCCGTTGGGAGCTCTTTCTACTTATTCTTAGAAACGTAACAGTACTTTTCTGTCAAGATTATTCCAAAATATAACATTGACATTACTATATATATGAATAATAATATATTTGGCTGTACTAGTGCGGAATTGCACAAAGTTGATTAATGTAGAAGAAATATCTGTAATTTTTCTGATTTAAAAGCTTGAGTGCGAGGAGTGAGAGGTTATGAGGAAGGAGAGAGTAGTAGTTATTGGCGGTGTGGCGGCAGGCACCAAGGCGGCCAGCAAAGCTAAACGGGAAAATCCGGACTTGGAAGTGATAGTACTCGCCAGAGATAAAGATGTTTCTTATGCTGGGTGTGGCCTCCCTTATTATATAGGGAGTATCATCAAAGACCGCAAGGAACTGGTAGTGAGGGAACCCGAAGAATTTGAGCGGGAACAGGGAATTTTAGTTTTAACCGGGCGAGAGGTAACCCGCATTGATCCTACCGGCAAAACGGTACGGTTTACCGAACTGAACACCGGCGCCTGTCATGAAGTTTCTTATGATTATCTTATCTTAGCTACAGGCGCTTCGCCCGTCTTACCACCTGTTGAAGGAATTACCCTCAAGAATATTTATTCCGTGAGAACGGTGGATGATGCGGAAGCCATTCGTCAGCTGGTGGATGAGGGAGCAGTTCAGAAGGCTGTGGTGGTGGGTGCTGGCTTTATTGGCCTGGAAGTGGCAGAAAACCTTACTCTGAAGGGGATCACCGTCACTGTGGTAGAGATGGCCCCTACCATTCTCCCAGGCTATGACGAGGAAATAGCCCGGTATATCCAAAACTATCTGGTAGAAAAGGGCGTAGCGATACGAACTTCCACCAGGGTTTGCGGTTTTACTGGTAACTCCGAAGGTAAAGTCCAAGGTGTTAAGCTTTCTCAGGATGTGTTGCCGGCTCAACTAGTGGTCTGGGCCGGAGGGGTTCGTCCCAATACCAAGATAGCTAAGGAAGCGGGGATAGAACTAGGGCCTACCGGGTGTATTGCCGTAAATGAATACATGGAAACTAACATTCCCGGTATCTATGCTGTGGGGGATTGTGCCGAAAACACCCACCTTTTAACCCAGGAACCTGTTGGTATCCTATGGGTTCTACGGCTAACAAAACGGGGAGGATTGCTGGTCTGAATGTTGCTCATAAAACAAAAGCGGACTTTTTACCCGGTGTTCTGGGGACCAGTGTTATTAAGCTCTTTGAACTGCAGGCTGCTCGTACAGGCTTAACAGAGGCACAAGCAACGCAAAAAGGTTATGCCGTGGAAACGGTTTTAGTTCCGGCTAACGACAAGGCCCATTATTATCCGGGTTATAGGCAGATTATTACGAAGCTTATTGCAGAAAAGGAAACAGGTAAAATCCTGGGTGCTCAGATTGTAGGGGAAGGTGTAGTTGATAAGCCTATTGATATTATTGTAGCCATGATGTCTTGCGGGGCTACGGTGGAACAACTGGCCCGCCTGGACTTGGCATATGCCCCGCCTTTCTCCATGGCCATGAGTTCTACCATCCTGGCGGCTAACGTAATGCTCAACAAGCTGCAGAGTAAATTTACAGGAATGAACCCCAAAGACCTGGTGACTGCCCTGGAAAAAGAAGAGATTGCAGTGATCGACGTACGAACGGAGGCTGAGTTTTTCGTTAAGGCCATACCTGGTGCCCTGAATATTCCTTTTAACCAATTGACAAACCGCTTAGATGAAATACCCCGCAACAAAAAAATAGTGCTTGTTTGCAAAGTGGGGAAGAGGGCTTATTTAACCCTGCCCACGCTTAAAAAATTAGGTTTTGCGGATGTGGCGATCCTCGACGGAGGTATTGAAGCCTATCCCTATACCGTGGAATAAACAGAGGAGGAGTTAGCATGGCAGAATATCTTATTAATGCTCGCGGGCTTCAATGCCCCGGTCCTATCGTTCAGCTTTTCAATCAAAGCAAACAGTGTGCTGAGGGAGACGTTATCAAGATCGAAGTTACCGACCCTGGTTTCAAAAGAGATGTCCAAGCCTGGTGCAAAAAAACAGGTAATGAACTGATTGACATAACCGAAAAAGATGGGGTAATTATTGCTACCATTAAAAAGAATTAGGAGGGGGAACATGGTCCAGTCCAATAAAAAAACCATCATCATGTTTAGCGGTGATTTAGACAAAGCCATGGCCGGGTTCATTATTGCTAACGGGGCTGCAGCAATGGGCGACGATGTCACCATGTTCTTTACCTTCTGGGGACTGAATATTCTACGCAAGCCCGAAAATGTCCCGGTGAAAAAGGGCTTCCTGGAGAAGATTTTTGGTTGGATGATGCCCAGAGGTGCAGAAAAACTGGGATTGTCCAAGATGAACTTCTGGGGAATGGGAGCCGTAATGATGAAGAAAATCATGGGGGATAAGCAGGTTAACACCCTTCCCGAACTTATCGCTTCTGCCCAGGCACTGGGTGTGAAAATGGTGGCCTGCACCATGTCTATGGATGTGATGGGTATAAAAGAAGAGGAATTAATTCCCGGCCTGGAATTTGCCGGAGTGGCCACTTATTTAGGTGAAGCTGATCAAGCGGGAGTTAATCTCTTTATCTAGTAAAAAAATAGTAAAGAAGTGAGGAGTCTAGAAAAAGAACTCCTCATTTTCTTTTTTATGATTCTATAGGTTTATTCATGATCTTTTTTGGCCTGAATATAGCTGGATTCAGTGTGTTCCGCAAATTGCAGGTAAAGTGGCCATGGGGAAGATATTCAACAGGAAACAGGAATAAAACACCCTTAACTCCCAAGAGAAAATTGGTGGCATCGCTGTAAGTTTGAAGTGCACTAATTATCTCTTAATACTTCACACTTTATACACAAATTGATCACAGTTTATCCATATTTCCTTGTTATTATCATTCGGAAAAATTTCTTTAACTGGAAGATATTTTCAGACATTAAGGAAAGGAAGGATTCGGATTGGAGAAAAAAGTGATGGCTTTAATTCTCATTATGACCTTGATAGTTACAGTATTGCCGGGAATTACCCTGGCTGCGGGTAATGACAGCCATGGTTCCGGTTCCAGTCACGGCACAGGCGACAAAAACGTTAAAGTTAACCCAAACAACAATACGCAACCTGTGGAAACCCATAGTGGACAAGAGATGACCGGGAATATGACACCTATGGAATCTCACGAAACAGCCGATGACCACGGCGGAGGCGGCCACGGTACCAAAATAACCGAAAGAAACTATGCTTTACTGTATGTTTTTTTAGTAATTAACCTGGCAGTACTGGCTATAGCAGGTTTTCTGAAATATTCCCGTAGAACGGTGGTGGCATAATCTTTGGCAAAAGTTCAACCAGGAGAAGTGAAACAAGTTCCACCCAGGATTTCGTTCATAAAAGATATTCTAAAGCAGCCCTGGTATCCAGGGATCATTGTGTGGCCAACTTTCTTTATTTTTGGTTTTATCGTCTACCAGCTACTCTTTGGTCCTGACGCAGCCCATGACAACTTTGGTACAGCAGCTACCTGGGTCTTATGGTGGCCCTTAATTCCGTTAATCTTTCTCCTTTTAGGAAGATTCTGGTGTGCCATCTGTCCCTTCGCTACCTTGAGTGACCTGGTCCAGAAGGTAGTGGGGTTGAATGGTCCGGTGCCTAAGTTCCTTAAGAAATATGGTATTTGGCTGATTGACTTTTTCTTTATTCTAATTACCTGGGCAGATCATGTCTGGGGTATCGTGGAATCACCCTGGGGATCCGGTATCCTCTTATTGATGCTTGTAACAGGTGTAGTCATCTCCGGCGCTTTCTGGGAGAGAAGAACCTGGTGCCGTTATCTCTGTTTCCTTGGCGGCTTGTCCAGTAACTATGCGAGAGCCGGTGCCGTAGAATTGCGGGCTACTCCCGATATCTGTAAGGATTGTAAGACTGCTTCCTGCTTCAAAGGAAACGGAAAAGTCCCCGGTTGTCCCATGTTTGAGTTTCCACGAACCATGGATACCAATGCGCGTTGTAACTACTGCGGTTATTGCGTGAAATCTTGCCCCAATGATTCTATCCAGGTTTCTTTAAGAGTACCTACCAGGGAACTCTGGTTTATTAGAAAACCATCCTTTGAGGAATCCTTCCTGGCTATCGTTATTGTCGGCATCGTCTTTATCCAAAACATCACTATGCTGGATGTCTGGGGTAAAATGCTGGCCTTCCTGGAGAACCTGACCGGAACGAGCAATTACGCCGTTATCTTCACCATCGCCTTCTTGATTGCGATGGGTTCCACGGTAGCTCTGCTCTTTATCACCAGTTTCTTTGCGAAAAAGACAGAGTCAACTACCGTAAACTTTGCCCGCTTTGGCTACGCGTTGATACCACTAGATTTAGCCGGGCACCTGGCTCATAACCTTTTCCACCTGTTAGCGGAAGGGAAATCCATTTTCTATACCTTTATCGCCCTATTTACAGAGATGCCGGAAGGCTCTCCTGCCCTGGTCTCCAATGACGTTATCCAACTCTTGCAGTTCGCTTTAATTGGTTTGGGGGTGCTGGGCTCCATTTATACCGTCTACCGCATTGCCAAATACAATTACCAGGATGATTTCAAGAGACCATTCCTAGTCCACACCATTCTGGTTATTCTTTTAGGCATTTTAAATATTTACCTGTTTACCTTGCCAATGATGAGCCGGATGTAGATGATAATATACACAGTCTCCTTTCATAAATGGCATAGGGGTTTATAATTTACTCTGGTTTCAAAACTACACATAAAGATAGTGGCGTGTCAGAGGTAAATTGTTATTCAATCCTTTAGAGAAAAGGATTTGATGGATATCCAGGCCGCTATAGCGGAAGGAAGCGGCACAGGACTGCAAATACAACCGCCACATGCGGACAAAGCGTTCACCATACCTTTTATGTACTGTTTCCGCATTCTTTTCAAAATTTGCTGCCCAGCGGTCCAGGGTCATAGCGTAGTGGAGGCGGAGGCTCTCTACATCCAAGAGGTGAAAGTCATATTCCGGGAGCAGCCAGATTAGTTCCCTGAGGGAGGGGATGTAACCACCGGGAAAGATGTATTTCTCAATCCAGGAATTGACCGGTCCTTCTTTTAAGTGAGTAATTGTATGTAGAAGTGAGAGGCCCTGGGGAGCTAGCAATTTGTCCACTGAAGCCATATAACGCGGTAGATTGGCTCTTCCTACATGCTCTAACATCCCTATACTCACTACCTTATCAAAGGTACGACCGCTTTCCGCCAGTGTTCTGTAGTCCATGAGCTCTACTTCTACCAATTCTTCCAGGGCTAATTCCTGAATCCTGCGTTTAGTTTCCCTATATTGCTCTTCACTGAGGGTAATTCCTAAGGTCTTAACTTGATATTGCTGGGCTGCCCGGATAATTAACCAGCCCCAGCCGCTCCCGATATCCAGCAAAGTCTCTCCTGGACGGAGTTGCAGCTTTTTTAGCACATGATCGATCTTTTGTAGTTGAGCCTGGTATAAAGAGTCTTGGGGAGAGCAAAAATAGGCGCATGAATAGCTCATGGTCTCATCCAGCCATAAGGCGAAAAAGTCATTCCCCAGGTCATAATGATGCTGTACATCCATTTTCTGTTGTTGCAAGGAATTTGGTCGCTGCCACCGTAACAGTGTTTTTCTTACTCTTGGGTTCCGCTGTAGGAAAGAGTTTTTGTTTAAAAAAGCAAGCTTGAGAAATTTCTCAAGTTCTCCTTCAAATTCTATGGCCCCATCCATATAGGCTTCGCCTAAAGCCATGACCGGGTCACCAAGTACTTTTTTAGGATCTAGCGGATTGTTAAAAATAATTCTACAGGCAGGGTTACCGTTCCCATACTGTTCTGTTGTTCCGTCCCAGTAAGTTACAGCCAGGGAACCGGTAGCCACCTGACTGAGCAGCTGGTGCATCAACTGCTTTTGCATAGACGATACTCCTTTCGACATTAAAATTAACCAAGCATAATGAACTATTTATATGTTTTCCAACGATACATAAACAAATACCCAATAATTACCATGCAAATATAAAATGAAAATTACCTCGGTATAATTAAAAAGTTTACGGCAATTTTGCGGAAAATAAATGTAAAACAGCTACAGCTTAAAATACTCTTTAGCCTTATAGTCTGGTCTGTTCCCACCTGGTCCGCCGATCCTCCCATTCCTAATCCCACCAGTAGCTTTTATGTACTGGACAAAGCCAACATCTTAAGTGAAAGTACGGAACAAACCATTATACAAACCTCCGCAGAGCTAGCACGCAAGACCAAAGCCCAGATCGTGGCGGTAACGGTCAACACCTTAGAAGGATATTCCCCGGAGGATTATGCTCTGGCCATACTGAGAAAGTGGGGCATCGGCGACAAACAGTTGAATAATGACAACCTGTAAATTTGCATATTGACAATGCCTTTAACCCTCTTTATAATAATTTTCAAAACAGCATATATACTCATCCAGAGAGGTGGAGGGACTGGCCCAATGAAACCCGGCAACCTGCTTTCATGCGAGGTGCTAATTCCTGTAGGATGATTATCCTAACAGATGAGTTTTTAGTTTTTAAAAATCTCTTCCTGTTAGGAAGAGATTTTTCGTTTTTGCTGACCATATAAAATGGAGGCTAAAACTCTTATGAGTTTTGCCTCCATTTTTGGTAGATAAGAAAAAATTAGAGGAGGTCTTTACCATGAGTAAAAATCAATTAGGCTTTGATACCTTAGCCCTTCATGCCGGGCAGAAACCTGATCCCACTACAGGAGCCAGAGCAGTTCCTATTTACCAGACGACTTCTTATGTATTTAATGACGTCCAGCACGCCGCCAACCTTTTTGCCTTGAAGGAATCGGGAAATATTTACACACGAATTATGAACCCCACCCAGGATGTATTTGAACAACGGGTGGCGGCTTTGGAAGGAGGGGTTGGCGCCCTGGCCACTGCCTCGGGACAGGCCGCTATCACTTACAGTATTTTAAACATTGCCCAGGCCGGTGATGAAATTGTTTCATCTTCAACCCTCTATGGCGGGACATATACCTTGTTCTCTTCCACCTTTGCCAAACTGGGGATTAAGGTAAATTTTGTTGATCCTTCCGACCCTGAGAATTTCCGCAGGGCAGTAACAGATAAGACAAAAGCCTTCTATGCCGAGACTATCGGCAATCCCCGCAATAATATTCTAGATATCGAAAGGGTTGCCAGTATTGCCCACGAGTCAGGTGTACCCCTAATAGTGGATAATACCTTTGCCACCCCCTATTTATGCCGGCCCTTTGAGTTTGGCGCAGATATTGTAGTTCATTCCGCCACTAAATTTATTGGCGGGCATGGTACATCTATTGGGGGTGTCATTGTTGACAGCGGGAAATTCGACTGGACTAACGGTAAATTCCCTGGTTTAACTGAGCCTGATCCCAGTTATCACGGTGTTAAATATGTGGAAGCAATGGGCCCTCTTGCTTATATCATTAAGGCCCGGGTACAGCTTCTCCGTGACACCGGGGCCTGTGTCAGCCCTTTCAATGCCTTCCTTTTTCTCCAGGGTTTGGAGACCTTATCTTTAAGAGTGCAGCGACATTGTGACAATGCCCTGGTCGTTGCCCAGTTTCTACAAAATCACCCTGCTGTGGAATGGGTCAACTATCCCGGATTACTTTCTAACCCTTATCACGAGCTTGCCAAGAAATATTTAAAAAATGGTTTCGGTTCCATCTTTACCTTCGGGGTCAAAGGAGGATACGAGGCTGGAGTAAGATTTATTCAGAAATTAAAACTATTTTCTTTGCTGGCTAATGTGGGTGACGCCAAGTCGCTAGTTATTCACCCGGCCAGTACAACCCACCAGCAGTTAAGTCCCGACGAGCAGATTGCTGCGGGTGTAAACCCGGAAATGATCAGGATCTCTGTGGGGATTGAAGACATCAAAGATATCATCGCTGACTTGGAGCAGGCTTTAGCAGATTAAGGAAAACGGGGGGGAGAAAGAGCAAATGCCCATTAATATTCCTGATAATTTGCCAACGAGAGAAATCTTACAAAGTGAGAATATTTTTGTTATGAAGGAAGAACGAGCTATTCATCAGGATATCCGGCCCTTAAAAATTGCCATCTTAAATTTGATGCCTACTAAGATCGCTACTGAAACCCAGATCCTTCGCCTTCTAGGAAATTCTCCTCTTCAGGTTGACATTGTCTTGCTACACCCCCGTACCCATCAGTCCAAAAATACGCCGGAGGAACATCTGTTAAAGTTTTATAATACCTTTGAGGACATTAAACATGAAAAGTTCGACGGCATGATTATTACCGGAGCTCCTGTAGAAGATATGGCCTTTGAAGAGGTGGATTATTGGGAAGAATTAACCGCAATCATGGAATGGTCCCTGCATCATGTATATTCCACGTTCCATATCTGCTGGGGTGCACAGGCAGGACTCTTCTATCATTATGGAGTACCTAAGTATCCCTTGCCCGAAAAGATGTTTGGGGTTTTTACCCATCAGGTGAATAGGAAAAATACGATGCTTTTACGTGGTTTTGATGATGAGTTTTATGCTCCCCATTCCAGGCATACCGAAATCAGAAGGGAGGACATCCTGAAGATACCTGAATTGGAGATACTGGCAGAGTCTCCCACAGCCGGTATATATATAGTGGCTGCCAAGAATGGACGGCAAATTTTTGTCACGGGACATTCTGAATATGATCCACTGACCTTAAAAGCCGAATATGAGCGTGATGTGGCCAGAGGTCTGCCCATTGCTCTTCCCCAAAACTATTTTCCTGAAAATGACCCGACGAAGGACCCTGTTGTAAAATGGAGAAGCCATGCCAATCTTCTTTTTGCCAACTGGCTTAACTATTATGTGTACCAGGAAACTCCTTTTGATTTGCGGCAGTTGAAATAACGTTGTCCGGAGATACTATCCAGATAAAGGAGGACCAGGAAATTCACTGCCGTTGACAGTTGGTTATTCTCAAAGTATACTTACTCCAAATATAAAAGATATTCCCTCAGTCTACGGCCGGAAAGGAATTTTATTTACGCTTAAAGGAGGTATCTCCAGTGGGTGACGTAGAGAAGGTTACAAAAGAACAGCATGACGCACAGGTGTGGAAGAGGGTACTTGAAGCCGTCAAAAGTGTCCGTTATGGCAGTGTCACCATCATCATTCAGGATGGCCGGGTGGTCCAAATAGATAAGTGTGAAAAAATAAGACTGGTATAAGGTTTTTGAAATTTCATTACTATTTGTTCATAAAATGTTCAAAATTCCTCCCAAGTTTGGTCACAACTACTTGATATGATAAACCTGCAGGTAAATCATAAACCAAATTTAAAGGAGGAATTGAAATGAAAAAAAGTATCATTTTCCTGGTTGTCGGTTTACTGCTCATTGGGATTGCCGGGACGGCAATTGCCGCTTCCGATTCTCAGGAGACGACCCAAGCTCCTGTGATTCAGGCTCCCCAGTCTCAAACCCCTGTGCCCCCTCAACCCGGTCAAGATTTTTGGCAGCAGATGTATGCTTACTGTCATGGTCCTAACGGCATGATGAGCCAGTATTTTGGTAACGGTGCTGCACCCCAGGGCTTTGGTGGGATGATGGGCGGTTACGGCGGCATGATGGGTAGTTACGGCTACAGGTAATTTCTAAACAGTACACTACTTACTGAAAGAGACATGTGCAAACACATGTCTCTTAAATTTACTGTATGTCTTTTTGATAATTAACCTGGCAGTACTGGCTATAGCAGGTTTTCTGAAATATTCCCGTAGAACGGCGGTGGCATAAGTTTTGGTAAAAGTTCAACCAAGAGAAATGAAACAAGTTCCACCAGAACCATGATACCAACGCCCGCTGTAACTGGTTATCTTGTTGGGCATCTTAAATATTTACCTGTTTACATTACCCATGATGAGCAGGATGTAGGAATAAAAAGATTCCCCGGGAGTTTTCCGGGGAATCTTTTTATTCCTTATATCTTGAAATATCTTAAATTTGTTCACTTCTTTATGTAGATGGTGAGCTAACTCGGAGAGGCCATGACGCAGCAATGACGATTATGATGCGAGATTGCATCCCGAGATGTAATTTCGCATCAATGACAAACCTCTACAGAGTACAAAAAAATAACTACAAAACACAAAAACGATGCGAAATTACATCAAATTAACGAAAAAAAGTGTATGATTTTGTCTTATTAATATGGCACGAATATTGCTTGTAAAAAATAAGTGGAGAAATATGAAAAAACTTGTGGTTTTTTTAACAATCGGCAGGAAACCGGGGGGTGGTCGAGAAATATATCGAAAAACATAAAAAATGTCGAAGATATTGCCTTGCCCTAATTAAACAAATGAGTAATGAGGATTTTACTTCTTTTTACTCATGAAGGAGGTGAAGCTGAACTCCATTGATAAAAAACTGCAATATAAAGAGGACTAATGAATTGAGGAGGAGCAAATGATGAGTAAAAAGTTTATTAAGAAAATCTTGGCACTGTCCTTAATCGTTTTATTAATTGTTGCAATTGCAGGCTGTGGTAATGATAATGCCAAAAAAGACGGAAATAATCCATCGACAAAAGACGGGAAGATTACCATTCGTGTTGGACATGTTCTGGCTCCGGACCATACATATAACCTTGCTCTTAATCATTTTGCGGAATTAGTATCTAAAAAGACCAATGGCAAAGTTGAAGTAAAAGTATTCCCCAGTTCCCAGCTAGGTAATGAACGTGACCTGGTGGAGGGTATGCAAGTACATACGGTGGAAATGGGCTTAATCTCCACTGGACCTATTAGCGGTTTTGTACCTGAAATCATGCTCTTAGACCTTCCTTATCTCTTCCGTGACCAGGCCCACGCTTACAAGGTTTTAGACGGGGAAGTAGGTGACATGATTAACAAAAAGATGTTAGACGCCGGAATTCGTAACCTGGCCTGGTGGGATCAGGGTTTCCGCAGTGTGTTTAATACCAAGCGTCCTATCAATAAGCCCGAAGACATGAGCGGCATTAAAATTCGTGTTATGGAAAACCCCTTAATGATTGATACCTTTAATATCATGGGTGCAAGTTCCACGCCTATGGCCTGGGGTGAAGTATACACCGCCCTGCAGCAAAAAACAATTGACGCAGCTGAAGGTGCCATGGAGACAGCTTACACCGGCGGTTTCGCTGAGGTTACCAAATATCTCTCTATGACTAAGCATTTCTATTCCGGGGTTCCTCTTTTGATTGATGAAAAATTCTTCCAAGGCCTGCCCGAAGATATTAAAAAAGCCCTTCAAGAAGCAGCTGTTGAAGGACGTGATTACGAGCGAAAGCTCCTCCAGTCCCGTGAACAAGAGATGCTAGCAAAAATTAAAGAAAAAGGCGTCGAAGTAAATACACCTGACCTTGAACCCTTCCGGAAAGCAGTACAACCCTTGTACGACAAATATGCTCAGAAAGTTGGCGGCAAGGACCTTATTCAGAAAGTTATCGATACCAAGTAAGCTCTCTGGTAATGCTTAGGCAGGCAGGAACCGGAATTAATAGTCGGACCTGCCTGTCTTATTCAAAAAATAAACCAAGCCATGGATACTGTCTTGACAGTAAAGGGAGGGTGGAACTTGAGAAAAATTATGGGGTTTATTAGTAAACTAGAAGAATACGTAGCCGGAGTTCTGATGGTAGCCATTGTGGTAGTTATTTTTGCCCAGGTGGTTTACCGGTATGTCCTGTCAAGTCCTCTAAGCTGGTCGGAGGAACTGGGGCGTTATCTTTTTGTGTGGATTAGTTTTCTTGGTGCCAGTATCGCCTTTAAAAAGGGCGCTCATCTAGGAATAGATGTCTTTACCAGCAAGTTGTCGGAAAAATATCAGAACTACCTGGCCGTGATTGTTAATGTTTTAGGCATCATCTTTTTGGCGATGATTGTAAAAGAATCCGCCGGGTTACTTGAGCGGGTGGTAAAGCAGGTATCCCCAGCCATGCGGATTTCTATGAAATGGCCCTATCTGGCTCTTCCGGTTTGTACCTCGCTCATGCTGCTTCACCTTCTGGAAAATACTGTCGAGCGGGTAAAAAAAATATTTTCCTCTCAGGGAAAGCAAGATAGAATGATTGGCGGAAAGGGGGAACTGCCTAAATGACTGCTGTATTGTTTGGAAGTTTGGCTCTGCTATTTTTAATTAACGTGCCCATTGCTTTAGCCTTGGGTATTGCCTCAAGTGCAGCATTACTCTATAAAGGCAACATCCCCTTACTGGTAGTCGCCCAGCGCATGTTTACCGGTACAGATTCCTTTCCCCTTATGGCGATTCCTTTCTTTATGCTAGCCGGTGCCTTGATGGATACGGGAGGGATTTCCCGTCGGCTTGTACGGTTTGCCAATAGCCTGGTGGGTCACATTCCCGGTGGCCTGGCCCACGTGGCTGCGCTCTCTGCTATGTTTTTCGCTGCGGTTTCCGGTTCAGGGGCAGCTACCACTGCAGCTATCGGCTCTATGCTTATACCGGCCTTACTTAACAAAGGTTACCGCAAAGACTTCGCCGTCTGTCTCCTGGGGGCATCGGGGCCAATTGGTATTATCATCCCGCCCTCTATTCCCTTTGTGTTGTACGGGGTGTCCGCGGGGGTTTCCATTGGTAAACTGTTTTTAGCAGGGATTGTTCCCGGCATTATGATGGGTATTGGAATCATGATTGTAAACTATATTTACGCTAAAAAAGAGGGCTACCAGCCGGAAAAAAGGGCTACTGCTTCAGAAGTCTTTTCGGCTTTTATAGATGCTTTCCCTGCCCTTCTTATGCCTTTAATTATACTTGGAGGTATTTTAGGCGGTATTTTCACACCAACTGAAGCGGCCGTCGTTGCCGTGGTTTATGGATTGTTGGTTGGTGTCTTTGCCTACCGGGAATTAAAATGGCAGCATTTAAGTAATGTTTTAACTGCGTCCGCTATCAGTACCGGTGTCGTTATGCTGCTCTTAGCTATTGCTTCCACTTTTGGTTGGATTATGACCAGTGAGCAGATTCCCCAAAAGATCGCTGCCGGTCTCTTGAGTATATCGAACAATCCTTATGTTATCTTATTGATTATTAATATTCTGCTTTTAATAATCGGTACCTTTATGGAGACCACGCCTGCTCTAATCCTACTGGTACCTGTACTTTATCCGGTCATAATGAAAATGGGGATTGACCCCATCCACTTCGGTGTTGTGATGGTAACCAACCTGGCCATTGGCATGCTGACGCCTCCTCTGGGCTTGTGTCTTTTTGTCTCCTGTAACATAGCCGATGCCAAGATGTCGGAAGTAATGAAACCGATACTACCATTCTTAGCGGCAACAGTCACAGTGCTTATGCTGGTGACTTATTTCCCGCAGTTGTCCCTCTGGTTACCAAATCTATTGATTAAATAACAGCTTAAAATTTGTCTAAAACGACGGCAGTTCTCTTAAAGAGAACTGTCGAATTGTTTGTGGATAACAATACCAAAACCTCCAGGAAAGGTGGTATGAACCAATGGGAGAGGATACATTCTTTCTTCAATATGGAGTAGAGCAACTAAAAACAATTCTGGAAGCAGCACACAACGGGATAGTGGTTATCGATGCATCAGGAAAGATTGTAATCTTTAACACAAAAGCCGAGGAGATCATAGGTTTAAAGGCTGCCGAAGCTATCGGGCGTCCGGTTGATGAAGTGATGCCCCAAACGGGGCTCTTACACGTTCTAAGAACTGGTGAGCCTCAACTGGCCCGAAAAACATTAATCGGTAGCACCTATGTACTCTCTAATCGCACGCCCGTAATCCGGGATGGCAAGGTGGTGGGGGCTATCGGGGTATTTCAGGATATTTCCGAGGTAGAGGCTCTTTTTAAGGAACTAACGGCAGTAAAAGAATGCAATCGGGAAATGGACACCATCATCGAGTCATTAGCCGATGGTATCTACATCACAGACGGCGCCGGAGTTACCCTCCGCGTAAACAGCGCCTATGAAAAGATTACCGGGGTTCGACGGGAAGAAGTTATTGGAAGACATATGGACGAGTTGGTGAAACTCGGCTATTTTTCGGAATCCGTCACCATTTTGGTGCTGCAGAAAAAGCAACGGATGACCATTATGCAGGAACTAAAGACAGGAAAGACAGTAATGGTAACCGGTATTCCGGTAGTCGGGGAAAATGGTGAGATACTCAGGGTGGTGACCTGTGTTCGTGATATGACCGAATTAAATAGATTGCAGAAGGAATTGGATGAGGCTAAAACGCTCAATGATCGGTATTACTCCGAATTGGAAGAACTTCGCTTAAGACGTCTTACGTCCATGAATTTAGTATCTAAAAGTAAAGAAATGCGTAATATCGTAGAATTGGCCATCCGTTTGGGCGAGGTGGATACTACCGTCCTGGTGCTTGGGGAATCTGGTGTTGGTAAGGAAGTGATTGCACACCTGATTCATAAATCCAGCAAAAAGAAAGATGGTCCCTTTGTCACCATCAACTGTGGGGCAATTCCCGAGAATTTAATGGAATCTGAGTTGTTCGGTTACGAATCGGGAGCCTTTACCGGAGCAAAAAAAGAGGGGAAGCCGGGACTCTTTGAGTCTGCCAATGGAGGGACCGTTTTTTTGGATGAGATCGGTGACCTGCCCAGCAATTTGCAAGTGAAGTTGTTAAGGGTTTTACAGGGTGGAGAAATAGTGCGTGTGGGTGGGACAAAGTCCATACCTATTGATGTCCGTGTCATTGCCGCAACAAATAAGAGCTTGGAGGACATGGTTAAGCAGGGCACTTTCCGTGAAGACCTTTATTATCGCTTAAATGTAGTTCCTATTCTTATCCCTCCTCTCAGGAAGCGTAAAGAAGATATACCTGCTCTGGCCATTCATTTTTTGAAAAAGTTTAACGAGAAATATAAAGTAAACAAATGGTTTGCGCCGGAAGTAATTGAATATTTTACCGCTTTTGCCTGGCCCGGCAACGTACGGGAGTTAGAAAATATGGTAGAAAGATTGTTTATAGTTTCGGGCAACAGTAACGTCATTTCTCCCGACTACTTGCCCGGTTACGTTCGTGAACAGGTGAGGGGTGAGAACGGTATCACAGTGACCATCTCTGAAATCGTACCATTGAAAGAGGCTATAGAAGATTTAGAACGGCAATTGATTTTTGCGGCTATGGCGCGGTATAAGACAACGCGTAAGGCAGCCCTGGCCTTAGGAATCGACCAGTCCAATGTAGTACGAAAACTGCAAAAATATGTCGATGCGGAAACACATCAAAAGGATGTAACTTCACATCAAAATTAAGTAATGGTTACATAAGTCGAAATATGACGACTTTAGCAGTTGACTGGCACTAAAGGGAACCTAGAATTGAGTGGAGGTTGATGTATTTTCGCATCAGACATAAAAAATAGTGTAACACAGGCACAACCTCTAATGGGCTTTATAACTGAAATCAAATAAAAGTGGGATCTCTTCTTTGTTTGGCATGGATCTTGCATATAAATATCATGGGGCAAGGCAATTTCCATATAATTGAAGACAATACAAGGAGGAGTAATTGATGGCGCTTAAAACAGGACAAGAATACATCGAAAGTTTGCGTCAGCGGAATATTAAGGTGTTTATGTTTGGCGAACGTGTGGAAAACCCGGTAGACCATCCCATTATTAGGCCCTCCATCAATGCGGTGGCCATGACTTATGAACTCGCTAATCAGCCCGAATATGAGGACCTGCTTACGGCCACCTCTAACCTTACAGGAAAAAGAGTCAACCGCTTTACCCACTTACACCAAAGCACCGAAGACTTAGTTAAAAAAGTTAAGATGCAAAGACTGCTTGGACAGAAGACTGGTGTTTGTTTCCAACGCTGTGTAGGTATGGATGCCTTTAATTCCATAGACAGTGTTACCTATGAAATAGATCAAAAATATGGCACTGAATATCATCAGCGCTTCCGTAAGTTTCTGGCCTATATTCAGGAAAATGATTTGGTGGTAGATGGGGCCATGACCGACCCCAAGGGGGATCGCAGCCTTCCGCCCAGCAAGCAGGCAGATCCTGATCTTTTCTTAAGGATCGTGGAAGAAAGGGAAGACGGTATTGTCGTTCGGGGAGCTAAAGTACACCAGACGGGGATTGTCAACTCCCACGAAGTCCTGGTTATGCCTACCATTGCGATGCGGGAAGAGGATAAGGACTATGCGGTAAGTTTTGCTGTTCCAACCGATGCCAAAGGCCTTTTCTTTATCTATGGACGCCAGTCCTGTGATACACGTAGCTTGGAAGAGGGTGACATCGACAAAGGTAATGCTAAGTTTGGTGGGCAAGAAGCGCTTACCATCTTCGATAACGTGTTTGTACCCTGGGAAAGGGTTTTCATGTGCCGTGAGTACGACTTCGCCGGTCTCTTGGTAGAACGGTTTGCCGGTTATCATCGTCAGAGCTATGGCGGCTGTAAAGTTGGTGTGGGCGACGTCCTCATCGGAGCCACTGCTGCTGTGGCCCAATTCAATGGAGTGGAAAAGGCTTCCCATATTAAGGACAAGCTTGTAGAGATGGTTCACCTGAATGAGACTCTGTACTCTTGTGGTATCGCTTGTTCCGCCGAAGGGAACCGGACAGCCTCCGGTACGTATCTCATTAATCTTTTATTGGCCAACGTTTGTAAACTAAACGTTACCCGATTCCCTTATGAGATAGCCAGATTAGCTCAGGATATTGCCGGCGGATTGATGGTAACTTTACCTTCAGAGAAAGACTTCCGTCATCCGGAACTGGGCAAGTATGTTGAGAAATACTTGCAAGGGGTTGCTGGAATACCAACTGAAGACCGCCTCCGCCTGCTCCGCCTCATCGAGAACATGACCTTAGGCCGGGCAGCCGTAGGATACCTTACAGAATCCATGCACGGAGCAGGTTCTCCCCAGGCTATGAGAGTGGTCATTGCGCGTCAGGCTAATATGGAGAAAAAGAAAGAGTTAGCCTTTGAGCTGGTCGGTATAGAAAAATAAAAGGGAAAGAATGATGTTTAATGGCACGTAAAGAAGAACTGGAAAAGGTATTGAACGAACGTGTACGCCACGTACTAAGGGAACATGGCGGGGATTTACGGGTCGTGGAATTAACCGGGGGTAATGTTTTGCGGGTGGAGTTAACAGGGGCATGCGGCTTATGCCCCGCCGCCCACTTAACACTGGAAAATGTGGTCAAAGAAACGGTGCAAGCGGCCCTACCCTGGGTAAAAGGTGTGGAAGCCGTTTTCGGGGTTAGCGAAGAGCTTCTTAAGGAGGCCAGACGATTCTTAAGTAGCAGGAGGGATGAGTAAGTGGTTTGGTGGCAGAAAATTTATGCGGAAAGAACGGTTTCCGCAGAAGAAGCAGTAAAGTGCATTCATTCGGGGGATCGGGTTGTCGTGCAGCATGCCTGCGGCGAACCTTGGTCGACTATTGAAGCCCTGGTGGCCCGGGCCGGTGAACTGGAAAACGTGGAAATTATACACCAGGTCCCTATGGGACCGGGTAAATATTGCCGGCCTGAATACGCGAAAAGTTTCCGTCACAATTCAATGTTTGCCGGCGCTCCCACCCGGGAGGCTATTGCCCAGGGGAGAGCAGAATATACGCCCGTATTCATTTCGGAAATTGCGCGGCTTTTCCGTGACGCATACCTGCCGGTAGATGTGGCCTTAATTCAGGTTTCTCCACCCGATAAAGACGGGTATTGCAGTTTAGGTATATCCATCGACTACAGTAAACCGGCGGCAGAATGTGCCCGGATTGTTGTAGCGGAAGTTAATGAGCAAATGCCCAAAGTGTATGGTGATACATTCCTTCACGTTTCGGAAATCGATTATTTCGTGGAAAACACCCATCCCCTTTATGTCTTGGATCGGCCTAAGATAGGTCCTGTGGAAGAGAAAATCGGCAACAACATTGCCCAGCTCATCAAAGACGGTGATACCTTGCAACTGGGGATCGGGGCCATTCCCGACGCTGTTTTGACGTTCCTGAAGGACAGGAAGGACCTGGGCATTCACTCGGAGATGATTTCCGACGGGGTCATGGAGCTGGTAAAGAGCGGGGTTATCACGGGCCGTAAGAAAACCCTTCACCCGGGGAAAATTGTAAGCAATTTTGCCATGGGTACTCGGGAGTTTTACGACTTTCTCCATGAAAATGCCATGGTGGAGTTTTATCCCGGCAACTATACCAATGATCCCTTTATCATCTGCCAGAATGACAATATGGTTTCCATTAACTCGGCTATACAGGTGGACCTCATGGGTCAGGTAGCGGCTGAAACCATCGGCTACCAGCAGTACAGCGGTGTCGGTGGTCAGGTGGACTTTGTCCGCGGCGCTGTTCGTGCCAAAAATGGCCGTTCCATCATTGCCATTCCCTCTACGGCCGCTAAAGGTACGGTTTCGCGTGTTGTTGCACGGCTGGACGAAGGTGCTGCAGTTACCACATCTCGCAATGATGTTCATTATATTGTGACTGAGTATGGCGCAGCCAACTTGCGTGGCAAAACATTGCGCCAGCGGGCCGAAGCCTTAATCAATATCGCCCATCCCGATTTTCGCGATGAGTTGAGGGCGGAAGCAAAAAAACGGAATTTATTATAAAGTTGTAATTAAACCAGGAGGAGGGAGATTCATGAATTTTAGACTGAGTGAAGAACAAGAATTAATTAGAAATATGGTTAGAGAATTTGTCGAGGAAGAAGTGAAGCCCCAGGCCGCCGATAATGACCGTAACCACCGTTTCCCTACGGAACTGGTGGCGCGTATGAAAGAACTAAACCTTTTGGGAATACCCTTCCCTGAAGAGTGGGGTGGAGCCGGCGCCGATACTTTAAGTTTTGCTATGGTAGTTGAAGAGTTGTCCCGGGGCTGTGCCTCTACTGGTGTTATAGTTTCGACCCATGTGGGCCTGGGATGCCAGCCAATTTATGAATTCGGGACAGAAGCCCAAAAAGAAAAGTACCTAAAGCCCCTTGCCTCTGGTGAGAAACTGGGTGCTTTTTGTCTGACAGAGCCATCGGCCGGTACTGATGCTGCTGCGCAAAAGACAACGGCTGTGTTAAGTGGTGACCACTATATATTAAATGGTAGTAAAATCTTTATTACAAACGGCGGTCAGGCCGATATTTATATTGTTATGGCTATGACTGATCAGTCCAAAGGTACTAAAGGTATCAGCGCCTTTATTGTGGAGAAAGAGTTTCCTGGTTTCCAGGTTGGCCAAATAGAAGATAAGTTAGGCATCAGAGCTTCGCAAACAGCGGAAATAATTTTCAATAACTGCAAGGTGCCTAAGGAAAACCTCCTTGGTAAAGAAGGTGAAGGATTCAAAGTAGCTATGAAGGCCCTCGATGTAGGAAGGGTCGGTATCGCGGCTCAAGCCTTGGGTATTGCCCAAGCCTGTCTAGATGCTGCTGTGAACTATGCAAAAGAGAGACAACAGTTTGGTAAACCTATCGCCTCTTTCCAGGCCATTCAGTGGATGATTGCGGACATGGCTACGCAAATTCAGGCAGCTCGTCATCTGGTTTATAATGCAGCCTGGTTAAAGGATCAGGGCGAGCCTTTCAGTAAAGAAGCGGCCATGGCCAAGCTATTTGCCTCTGAAACTGCTATGCAGGTTTCTATAAAAGCAATACAGATTCATGGCGGATATGGTTTTACTACCCATTATCCCGTGGAGAGATTTATGCGTGATGCTAAGATTACAGAAATTTACGAAGGTACTTCCGAAGTCCAAAGAATGGTAATTGCTGGACAAGTCTTACGCTAGTAAGGAAGGAGGGCGCATATGCCGAAAATTATTGCCTGTTATAAATGGGTAGTTGACGAAGCTGATATAAAAATTGAGGGTCGTACACGGGAATTAGTCTTTGATAAGACAACATACAAGATTAATGAATATGATCGTAATGCCATTGAGGTAGGAGTTCAACTGGTGGAGGAGCAGGGCGCTGAGGTAACCGCCATCACCGTTGGCAACAGCCAGGTGAAGAATTCCCTTAAAGATGTCCTCTCCAGAGGGCCAGCCCAGGCTGTGTACGTTGCTGATGACCGCTTAGGTAATGTAGATGCCGGACTCATATCTAAGTGTCTATCCGGCCTGGTCAAACAGATTGGCGAATATGACATGATTATCTGTGGGGAAGGGTCCAGCGACTGGTATAACCAGCAGGTTGGTCCTAGGGTGGCAGTACTTTTGGGAATACCTTCCATTACCTGTGTCAATAAAATCACTCTTCAGGGTGACAAGGTCATTGCCGAACGGAAGCTGGAAAATGGTATTGAAGTTGTAGAGGCCCAATTACCCGTAGTAATAACCGTTCTCCCTGACATCAATAAGCCACGGATCCCGAGCTTGAAACAAATCCTGGGTGCAGCCAAGAAACCTACCAGGAGCCTGACGGTTGAAGAAGTGGGTATAGATATGGCAACTGAGAAAGAGCCTTTCGTCATAAAGAGTGTTTTAGGTACAGATATGTCAAGGAGGCAAAACAAGATTGAGGGAGATAATCCACAGGTGCTTGCTCAGAAAGCTCTAGAAATTTTACGAAAAGAAGGACTGTTGGGTTAGAAAGGGGTGGAACCGTGACTATTTTATTCTTTAGTGAACAACAAGATCTTGCCTTAGAATTAGTAAGTGAAGCCAAACGGCTCTCTTCTGGTAATCAGGATAAAGTAATCGGTGTAGTACCCGACAGGGAGACTGCGGAAAAAGCTATAAAGCTGGGTGCTGATAAGGTTTGTGTGTTGCCTAAAATAGCCGGGGTACCCCTGGCGTCCTGCAGTGAAGCCCTAGTTAAAGTAATCAAGGACGAAAATCCTAAGCTAATACTGGTTGGTGGTACTCGTACCGGAAAAGAGATTGCGGCCTGTGCTGCAGCCATATTGGATATTGGCTGTGTCAGTGATGTACAGGAAATAAAACAGGAAAACGAAAACTTCTCTTTCCGTAGAATGATGTATGGCGGTCTTGCTACCGCCTGGTTAGAAAGCCGGGGTTCGGCAATTATCGCTACAGTTCCTCCCTATACTTTTGAACAAGGAGTAATGGAAGAGAGAACTGGCGAGATAACTGATTTTCCTCAGTATGGCAGTGACCGGATTAAAGTGGTGGAAGTTAGAGAAAAAGGTGAAGACAGTGTTAATATCAAAGACGCTAAATTAGTAGTAGGTGTAGGTAGGGGTTGGGCCTCCCAGGACGACCTAAAGCTCGCATTCCAGTTGGCTGAGGCTTTAAAAGGTGAGGTTGGCTGTTCCAGGCCCGTTGCAGAAGATTTACACTGGCTGCCAGAGGAAAGGTATATCGGTATTTCGGGTCAAGTCATCAAGCCCAACCTCTATCTGGCTACCGGTATTTCCGGTCAGGTTCAGCATATTTCAGGTATTCGGGATGCTAAGGTCATCTTCGCTATAGATAAGAATGAAAATGCGCCTATCTTCCAGATGGCCGACTATTACATTGTAGGAGACCTTTATCAAATAATACCTGCCCTTCTGAAAGAGCTGGGAAGGTAGGTTAAGGTGGTGACACTTCAATGACGGAAGAACGCTTTGATTGCATCGTAGTAGGAGCTGGAGTGGCAGGTTCGATCGCCGCCTATACCCTGGCTCAGGCAGGGGCAGAGGTACTGCTGATTGATCGCGGGAACAGCGCAGGTGCCAAGAACATGACGGGAGGACGTTTATACGCCCATTCTCTGGAGTACATTATTCCCGATTTCTGGGAAGAAGCACCCGTAGAGCGCCGGGTGGTCAGGGAAATTGTTTCCTTTGTAACGCCTGATAGTTTGGTTTCTGTTGACTTCAAGACATCCAAATATACTCCGGAAACCCCCCATTCCTTTACCATTTTGCGCGCCGAGTTTGATAGGTGGGTGGCAGAAAAAGCGGAAAGCGCCGGGGCAATGGTCGCTTCAGGTGTAAGGGTCGATAATTTGGTCGTCCGGGATGGCAAAATCGTTGGTGTAGTGGCTGATGGTGATGAATTCTATGCCGACCTGGTTATCGCCGCCGACGGAGTGAATTCCCTCCTGGCTCAAAAGGCCGGATTACGGAAGGAACTGGCGACCCACGAAGTGGCCGTTGGAGTAAAGGAAGTAATTGAACTTCCGGAAGGTGCTATTGAGGAGCGTTTTGGCCTCCAAAATGGTGAAGGATTGGCCCAGCTCTTTGTAGGTGATTGTACTAGGGGGCTGCAGGGAGGGGGCTTCTTATACACAAATAAGAACACCCTCTCCTTGGGTTTGGTTTTTGGCCTAGAAGGTCTAAAAGATACTCATCTGAAGGTTGCCGATTTAATCGAGGAGTTTAGAAATCATCCCCACATCCAACCATTGGTGACGGGAGGGAGAATTGTGGAGTATTCGGCCCACCTCATTCCCGAAGCTGGTCTGAAGATGATGCCCCCTCTGGTGGAAGATGGCCTCTTGCTGGTGGGTGATGCAGCTGGTTTTGTTATCAATACCGGTTACATGGTTAGAGGTATGGACTTAGCTATTCAATCTGGCTATCTGGCGGCCCAGGCTGTACTAAAAGCCAAAAAGGCCGGAAACTTCGGTAAAGATAACTTAAAGAAGCAATACGAAGAAAAAATTAAGGAAAGTTTCATATACAAGGATTTGAGCACTTTCAAAAAGGCCCACAGCTTTATGGAGAATCCCCGCTTGTATTCCGCTTATCCTGAGCTTATGGAAGAGATTATGTACAAGGTCTTTACGGTTACCACCACTCCTCAGAAGCCTTTACGGGAGAAACTTATGGGAGTGGTGCGGGGTAAAGTACCCCTTACCAAACTCATTGCTGATGCCTGGAAAGGAGCAACCTCCTTATGAAAAAGCTTAGTATTGAAGAGAGGCTGGGATTTAATAAATACAATGTGGATGATGGAAAGCCTCATATCATCCTTAATAAGGAAATTTGTGCAAAATGCATAAAGAAGCCCTGTACTATGGTTTGTCCCGCTGCCCTTTATACCGAGGAGAACGGCGAGCTTAAGTTCGATTATGCGGGATGTTTGGAGTGTGGTACCTGCCGCGTAATCTGTCCATGCCCCGGTGCTATTAAGTGGGATTACCCTCAGGGAAGTTTCGGAATTAATTTCAGGTACGGTTAAGAGGGGACACCTGCAGCATAGTTAAGCATAAGTAAAGGAGATATGTTTATGAGGGAAGTTGTCATATTAAGCGCTGTTCGTACGCCGATTGGCAGTTTTGGTGGCTCTTTAGCTGATGTAAGTGCTGTTGATTTAGGCGCCCTTGTTATAAAAGAAGCCTTGCAAAGGGCTAAGGTAAAGCCTGAGACTGTGGATGAAGTCATTATGGGTTGTGTTCTTCAGGCAGGATTGGGTCAAAACGTAGCTCGCCAGGCTAGTCTTAAGGCAGGGCTCCACATTTCCACACCAGCCATGACTATAAATAAAGTTTGCGGTTCCGGCCTAAAGTCTGTAGTATTTGCTGCCCAGGCCATTATGTTGGGTGATGCTGATGTGGTGGTAGCCGGTGGAACCGAAAACATGTCCCAGGCCCCCTATCTTGTTCCCAAAGCCCGTTTTGGCTACCGTATGGGCCATGGAAAGCTGGAAGACTCCATGATTAAAGAGGGGCTCTGGTGTGCCATGAATGATTATCATATGGGTATTACGGCTGAGAATATTGCTGCCCAATGGGGTATTACCCGGGAAGAACAGGATACCTTTGCTATGACTAGCCAGAACCGGGCGGAAAAAGCCATCAAAGAAAACAAGTTTGCAGAAGAAATAGTCCCCGTGCAAGTGCCGGTCAAAGGTGGGTTCAAAGAATTTTCAGTTGATGAGTTTCCACGGACAGGCGTTACTCTAGAGCAACTGGCTAAACTAAAGCCTGCCTTCAAGAAAGATGGTACTGTCACTGCCGGAAATGCTTCTGGTATAAATGATGGCGCAGCGGCCCTGGTCTTAACCACGGCTGAGAAGGCTAGGGAGCTTGGAGTTAAACCTTTAGCCAAGTTTGCAGCAGGTGCTTCGGCTGGCGTTGATCCCACTATTATGGGAATAGGTCCTGTTAATGCGACCAAAAAGGCCCTGGCTAAAGCCGGCTGGAGCATAGAGGATCTGGAATTGATTGAAGCCAATGAAGCCTTTGCTTCCCAATGCTTGGCTGTAGTGAAAGATTTGGGGCTTAATACTGATATTGTGAATGTCAACGGCGGCGCCATTGCCCTTGGCCATCCTATTGGGGCCAGTGGCGCCAGGATACTTGTAACTTTGCTGCATGAAATGGCACGACGTGGCGTACAAAAAGGTTTAGCTACTTTGTGTATTGGTGGCGGACAGGGTATTGCCGCTTTGGTGGAAAGGAGGTAACTGGATGAACTTTAATTTGACTAAAGAACAACTGATGATTAGAAAAACGGTGCGCGAGTTTGCCGAAAAGGAAGTAGCGCCCCTGGCGATAGAGATTGATAAAAGTGGTGAGTTCCCCTGGAAGAATGTGAAAAAAATGGCCCGTTACGGTTTTCTGGGTTTACCCATCTCCCAGAAGTACGGGGGTGCCGGTGCAGACTATGTGAGCTACGCCATCATGATTGAAGAGATCTCCCGGGTTTGCGCTTCCACCGGAGTTATCGTAGAATCCCATGTATCCTTAGGTGCAGAAGCGATAGAACTTTTTGGCACCGAAGAACAAAAACAAAAATATCTGCTACCCCTGGCCAGGGGTGAAAAATTAGGGGCCTTTGCCTTAACTGAACCAAACGCCGGCACTGATGCTGGTGCCATGCAAACCAAAGCGGTGCTTGATGGGGACCATTATGTCCTAAATGGAAATAAGATGTTTATCACCAATGCCGGTGCTGCTGATAGCTATGTTGTATTTGCCATGACCAAACCTGGTGTAGGGACTAAAGGTATTTCCGCCTTTATTGTAGAAAAAGAGATGCCTGGCTTTAGTGTTGGTCATCCTGAGGATAAAATGGGAATCCGCGCTTCTAAAACGGCGGAACTGGTTTTTGAAAATGTCCGTGTTCCCAAAGAGAACCTTCTGGGTCGTGAGGGGGAAGGCTTCAAGATTGCTATGACTACCCTCGACGGGGGACGGATTGGTATTGCCTCCCAAGCTTTAGGTATTGCCCAGGGAGCTCTGGATGCTGCCATCAAATACGCCAAGGAACGTGAACAGTTTGGCAAACCTATCGCCTCTTTCCAGGCGGTACAGTGGATGCTGGCTGATATGGCCGTTGAGGTACAGGCGGCAAGATTCTTTGTTTATTACGCCGCCTTCCTTAAATCCCAAGGTCAGCGCTTCAGTAAGGAAGCTGCTATGGCCAAATTATATGCGTCCAAAGCAGCTATGTTCTGCGCTGATAAAGCTGTACAGATCCATGGCGGCTACGGATATATGCGGGATTACCAGGTGGAAAGATTCTTACGTGACGCTAAGATTACCGAGATTTACGAAGGTACTTCCGAAGTCCAGCGTATGGTTATTGCCGGTAATATACTTCGCTAAATTCATAACCCGATTAGGAGGTTCATCATGAATATTGTCGTGTGCATAAAACAAGTTCCTGATACCACCGAGGTAAAAACCGATCCCAAAACCGGTACACTGATTCGGGACGGGGTTCCCAGTATCATCAATCCCGAGGACAAAAATGCCTTAGAGGCTGCCCTGGTACTCAAAGAACAATATGGTGCCAAAGTCATTGTCCTTACAATGGGGCCTCCCCAGGCCGATGATGCTTTGAAAGAAGCTTTAGCCATGGGTGCTGATGAAGCCATTCTTATAAGTGACCGGGCTTTCGCCGGTGCCGACACCTTGGCCACCTCCACTGCTTTGGGCAATGCAATCAGGAAAATCGGTAACTTCTCGGTGATTTTCTGTGGAAGGCAAGCCATTGACGGTGATACAGCCCAGGTAGGACCTCAGTTGGCTGAATATCTGAACATTCCCCAGGTTACCTACGTTAAGGACATTCAACTGTTTGAGGGGAAAGTTCAGGTAAAACGTGCTTTGGAAGATGGCTTTGAAGTTATTGAAGCTCAATTACCGGTCCTGCTCACTGTTATCAAGGATTTGAATGAACCACGCTATCCGTCCATAAAAGGTATTGTAGATGCCTATCGCAGCAAGCAGACTACCGTCTGGTCCGCTGCCGATCTCGGTGCTAATTTGCAAGAGGTAGGATTAAAAGGTTCACCTACCCAGGTGCGCAGAATCTTTACGCCTGCCCCTAAAGGCAAAGGGGAAATGTTGCAAGGACAGCCACAAGAGATGATTTGCGACCTCATTTCACGTTTAAAGAATAAAAAAGTCGTTTAAGAGGGAGGAGCAGTCATGAGCGTAGTTGTTTTAAAAGATAAATGTATCGGCTGCAAGCTTTGTGTACCCGCGTGCCCCTATAATGCCATTGAGGTGGTAGACCGCAAAGCCATAATTAAAGATAACTGTACCGGCTGTGGAGCTTGTGTCACCTCCTGTAAAAAAGACGCCATTATATCTGAGGGTCAAAAGGCTGGCCAATCCAACCTGAATCAGTATCAGGGGGTATGGGTTTTTGCTGAACAGCGAGAAGGAAGATTAGCCGATGTGGCTATCGAGCTTTTAGGAGAAGGACGTAAGCTAGCAGATCAATTAGGACAAAAACTAGCAGCAGTTCTTTTGGGAGATGAGGTTGAGAGCCTGGCTGGGCAGCTTTTTGCTTTTGGCGCTGACAGGGTTTACTTGGCCCAGGACCCTATCCTTAAACACTATCGTACTGAAGCCTATGCTACTGTAGTGGCGGACCTGGCCCAGGCTGAAAAACCAGCTATTGTTCTTTACGGTGCTACCCATGTTGGACGAGATCTGGCTCCACGAGTTACCCGCCGTTTGAGAACCGGGTTGACCGCAGATTGTACTGAACTAGATATTGATAATGAGTCAGGACTCCTGTTACAAACCCGCCCCGCCTTTGGCGGCAGTATCATGGCCACCATTGTTTGCCCCAACCATCGTCCCCAGATGGCTACTGTTCGTCCCGGTGTTTTCTCTAAGCCGGAAAAAGTGGAGGGTAGAAAAGGTGAAATTGTAACGGTCCCTGTAAAGATTGCCGAGAAAGATATTCGCACAACCATCCTGGAAGTGGTTAAGGAAGCCAAACAGGGTGCCAATTTGGAAGAAGCCAGTGTTATCGTTGCCGGGGGAAGGGGTATTGGCAACGCCGAGAAGTTTAAGCTCCTTGATGAAGTTGCCCGGCTTCTCGGAGGAGAAGTAGCTGCCTCCCGGGCAGCAGTGGAAGCCGGTTGGTTAGGTCCAGAGCGCCAAGTTGGGCAGACCGGGAAAACCGTTAGGCCTAAACTGTATATTGCCTGTGGTATCTCCGGCGCTATCCAACATAGGGCCGGAATGCAAGGTTCTGAGGTTATTGTCGCCATTAACAAAGATCCTAACGCGCCAATCTTTACCATAGCCGACTATGGCATTGTGGCTGATGTTCATGAAATTCTCCCTATCCTCAAGGAGGAGTTGGCCCGTTTGAAAGATGAAGACCAGGGGGAAGTAGCTTAATAGAATACCTGTTATGAAAGGAAGGGGTAATTTATGTTACAAGGGAAGTCCGTCGAAGAATTAGTAGTTGGTGAAAAGGCTTCGTTTACTAAAACCATTAGTGAAGCTGACGTGTACATGTTTGCAGGGATTACCGGTGACTTGAACCCGGCCCATGTAAACGAAGAATACGCTAAAGGTACTATTTTCAAAGAAAGAATTGCCCATGGCATATTAAGCACTGGTCTCATTTCCGCAGTATTAGGAATGCAACTGCCAGGTCCTGGCAACATCTACATTTCTCAAACGGTGAAATTTACCGCACCTGTTAAAATAGGCGATACTATTACAGCAGAAGTTGAGGTATTAGAAATTAACGTGGAAAAAAACAGAGTTAAGCTTCGTACTACCTGTACCAACCAGAACGGGCAAATCGTCATTGATGGTGAAGCAATATCCATGCCGGTTAAAAAAAATAAATAGCTAGGAGTATCAGTGAGGAGGAGCTAAGTTGAATATCCGAAAAATAATGGTACTCGGGGCAGGAACTATGGGTAGTGGTATTGCTCAGGCTGCTGCTACAGCTGGCTTTTCAGTTCTGTTGTGTGACGTGGCTGAGGAAGCGGTAGTCCATGGTTTTCACGTCATCGAAAAGAACCTTAGCAATGCTGTTAAAAAAGGTAAATTAGATGAGTATGAAAAAAAGCGGATTCTTGCTTTGATTGCTACCACTACAGAAAAATCCCGGGCTGTAGAAGTTGATTTAGTCATCGAAGCAATCGTGGAAAATATCGACGTTAAGAAAAAAGTTTTGGCTGAGTTAGATGAAATTTGCCCTAGCCATACTATTTTAGCTTCCAACACATCTGCCCTTAGTATTACCGAAATAGCTAGGGCAACCAAACGGCCCCATCAGGTTATCGGTATGCACTTTTTCAATCCCGTTCCGGTAATGAAGTTGGTAGAAGTGATCCGTGGAGAGGATGCCAGTGATGAAACGGTGGAGGTTATTAAAGAACTGGCGGAGAAAATGGGCAAACAACCTGTTGATGTAAAAGAGGCGCCGGGTTTTATCGTCAACCGTATTCTCATTCCTATGATAAACGAGGCTGCATTCCTTTTAATGGAGGGTGTATCTTCTGCGGATGATATTGATACCGCTATGAAACTAGGGGCTAACCATCCCATTGGTCCCTTGGCTTTAGGTGATCTGGTAGGTCTGGATGTTTGTTTAGCTATTATGGAAACCCTATATAACGAAACCGGTGATTCCAAGTACCGGCCGTGCCCTTTACTGCGGAAGAAAGTCCGTGCTGGTCATCTAGGGCGTAAGAGTGGTCAGGGATTTTTCGTGTATTAATTTTCTTACAAAGGTTGAGACTTTGTTTGAATCTTTGTCTTTGTTAAAATAAATGAGCAGAAAGAGGCATGTGCGCTTAGCACATGCCTTACTTATCCTTATATCTTAAATTTATTTACTTGATTATGTAAATCCTGAGCCAATTCGGAGAGACCGTGGGTATTGGCCGTTACTTCTTCCAGAGTTGCAGTTTGCTCTTTACCCTTGTGAATAACAAAAAAATTACTAATAAACATGAAAAAATTACGAATTAACATTAGGCCTAGTATTTTTTAGAGCCGGTTTTGCACAAAATAAAAGAGAAAAATGATCTATGGGAGGAGGGAAATACATTTTGCATATAAGAAAAATATGTAAATTCCTTTGTTTACTACTAGTATTTTCATTGATAGTTTCCGCCTGTGCACCACAACGTCGCCCGGGGACTGATAATAATTATGGTTTTAACATGATGAGAGATATGATGACAACGCCGGAGGCCCGCTATGGCATGGTAGAAATGATGAAAACACCTGAGATACGGCAGGCTATGGTGGAAATGATGAAAACACCGGAAATGAGACAAGCCATGGTGGAGATGATGAAAACACCGGAAATGCGCCAGGCCATGGTGGAAACGATGAAGACGCCCGAAATGCAGGCCATTTTGAAAGAGGTACTGAAACCATAGAACAAAAAGCGTGAGAGATTTATCCTCACGCTTTATTAGTAGTAAAGTATAGGTTTTCCTGTACAGGTTCTTTTGGTCAGTATTTGTAAAAGTTCACAATTGCTTCATAAAATAATAACAATTTGGACAAGTCTTTGTTGTAGACTTATGGTAGTGATTATTATAAAGGAATGTCCCAAAAATAATTTTTTTGCTATGATCAAAGAGGTATGATGCCATGGATGATAAAATGACCACTGAGGTTAGAGAGAAATACGATAAAAAGGCAGAGAGTTATGACAGGCTGCTCGCTCCTATGGAAAGAATGATGATGGGAAAATGGAGAAAAACCTTATGCTCTAAGGCACAAGGGCTGGTTTTAGAAGCCGGAGTGGGCACAGGGGCTAATCTTCCCTATTATCCGGAAGGTGTTAAAGTAGTTGCTGTTGATTTCAGTCCCAAGATGTTGGAAAGAGCAAAAGAAAAATTATCTCTAAGCAAGGTTCCAATAGAATTACTATTGGCAGATATTCAAAACTTGCCTTTTCCGGATAATACCTTCGATACCATAATCACTGCTTGTGTATTTTGTTCTGTACCTGATGCGATTAAAGGATTTAAAGAACTACGTCGTGTGGCCAAACCCGGGGGTAGGCTCTATCTTTTGGAACATGTACGCAGTGAGAATGTTCTTCTAGGGCCTGTGATGGATTGGCTTAATCCTTTCTCTGTGAAATACAGCGGTGTTAACATCAACCGGAGAACGGAAAGAAATATTGAGATGTCAGGAATGAGAATCTTAAAGGTAGAAAATCTGTTTATGGATATTGTAAAGTTGATTACTGCTGAACCAAATAAATGAAGGATAAAAATGATATAATTTGGAATATTGGAGAAAAAGGAGGAATTACAGTGGCAGGATATAAAAGGAACATTCTGGTGGTTGACGATGAGTCCGGTATTAGAGAGTTAGTTTCTTTATACCTAACTAAAGAACACTACCGGGTAGTAACGGCGGAAAATGGACAGGAGGCGTTAAAAAAGATCGAAGAAGGAGAAGAATTTCATCTTTTCATTATAGATGTGATGATGCCTAAGATGGATGGGTTTGCCCTCTGTAAAGAGATCAGGCGCTTTTCCGATAGTCCTGTAATATTTTTAACTGCCAGGGGTGAAGAATATGAACGTCTCTTAGGCTTTGAACTGGGCGGGGATGATTATGTGGTGAAACCTTTTAGTCCCCGGGAACTGGTGGCTAGGGTCAAAGCCCTGTTAAAAAGATCGAATAATCCCCTGGAAACTGTAGAGATCATCAAAGCAGGAGATATGGAGATAAACGTCCCTGGCCGGGAAATTACCTTGGCAGGTGAACATATTATTTTAACACCAAAAGAATTCGACCTTCTTGTTTATTTAGCCCAGAATAAAGGAAAAGTTTTAACCAGGGAAAAGATTATGGAAACGGTATGGGATTATGAATACTATGGTGACCTGCGTACAGTGGATACCCACATCAAAAAACTCCGGGAAAAATTGGGGGAAAAGGGTGACCAGTATATTAAGACTGTCTGGGGTGTGGGCTACAAGTTTGAGGTGAATTAAATGATTAGAAAAAGTGTGGTAGCCAAATTATGGGTGGCTATCGTTATTCTTATGATAATTATTCTGACTCTCCTCAGTATGGGTCTCTTTCAGCTCGTGGAAAATTTCTATTACTCCCAGATTGCCAAAAACCTTATTAACCAGGGACAGCAAATAGCAGATTTATATAAGAATGCACCCCATAGCCTGGAAGTTAGTAACCAGATAGAGATAGTATCCCGTATTATTAATGCTCATATCCTTATTGTGGATAGAGAAGGGCAGATACAGGCCTGTAATACCATGATGCAGCTGCCGCCGGGGTCGGTTTTTCAGGATACAGAACTGGCGGAAGTTTTTAATGGACAGATCGCCATCAAACGTGGTTTTCATCATCATTTTGACACCCAGATGCTGTCTGTAGCCTTACCCATTACAGTTGACAATGAAATAAAAAAGGCTATCCTCATGTATACCCCGGTAGCTCCCATTACAGCAACTTTGGAGTCTTTGAGACGACTGATTTACTTTGGTCTCCTGGGGTCCATCGTGTTAGCCTCTATTTTGGCCTTTTTTCTTTCCAAGAACCTTTCCAGGCCTCTGATTAAAATGAATGAAGTGGCCATGGAAATGGCCAAGGGCAACTTCAATCATAGAATACCGGTCCTGTCCAGTGATGAAATAGGTGTGCTCAGTGCTACCTTTAATTTCTTGTCCGCTCAGTTAAGGCAAAATATCTCTGCTCTGTCATACGAGAAAGAGAAACTGGAAAATGTGCTGACCAGTATGACAGATGGCGTAATAACCCTTGATTCTGCCGGGCGGATAATCCTGTATAACCCCCAGGCCAAGAAACTCCTTAACGATTGTGGAGAAATTAAAGAAGCTGCATTATTAACAGAGTGTGTTCACCTGGCCGAAGTAAATGTGCTGTTTAATGAGGTCATAAAAGAAAGAACCATTAAAAAAGGGGAAATATCCCTATCTGATAAAACTCTGTCTGTAAGGCTTTCACCCCTCTTTCAGCCTGAGAATGAGGAAATTATCGGGGTAGTCATTGTTTTGCAGGATGTGACCCGGGAGCGAAAATTAGAACAAATGCGCAAAGAGTTTGTGGCCAATGTTTCCCATGAATTGCGTACACCTATCAGTCTGATTCAGGGATATGCCGAGGCCATTATGGACGGGTTAGCAGATAACCCAGAGCAAAGAAAAAGTTTCCTTAAAATCATCCATGATGAAGCTAACAGGTTAAAAAGACTTGTTGATGACTTGCTGGAGCTTTCCCGTTTACAAACAGGAGCGATCAAGCTGAATAAAGAATGGGTTGATGTGGAACAACTTTGTCTACAGCTAAGGGATAAGTTTAAATCTGCTCTGGATCAGGAAGGTTTGGCTTTTCAATGTGAAGTATGTGACGATGCCACTGAGATCTGGGCAGACAGGTTCCGGATAGAACAGGTTTTAATTAACCTTATGAGTAATGCCATTCGCTATGCTAAAAAAGGATCTATCAAAATTAGTGTAGGGAAAGATGATGAAGGGTTCGTGATTAACGTAAGTGATACCGGTGCAGGCATACTGGTCAAGGATTTACCTTATATATTTGAGAGATTTTACCGGGCTGACAAATCCCGGAACAGGGAAAGCGGCGGCACCGGGTTAGGACTCTCCATTGTTAAAAATATCGTCGATGCCCATGGAGGTACAATTACTGTGGAGAGTAAGGAAGGAAAAGGAACAACCTTTAGGATCTTCTTGCCGGGTTTAAATATATAAATTTATGTAAACGAAACTGGCTGTTGAAATATTCAACAGCCAGTTTTATTAACTATTTCGTTAATGCCGGTTTTAGTTTTTCGTTTCTTCTTGTCTTGCCTTTAATCAAGAGAAAGCAACCTAAGGCAACGGCCGCTGCGATTAGACCGATGGGGTAAGAAACGGTTGTGGGTAAACCGAATCCTTCCGGAGCCTGGAAGATATAAGTCACTGTCACCGCTGTCATAAAGGTTGCTGGAACTGTAGCAATCCAGTGGTTTTTGGCGATGCTTTTAAGATATACGGCAGCGGTCCACAGGACAATCATGGCCAGTGTCTGGTTGGACCAGGCAAAGTAACGCCACACAATATCGAAGTTAATTCTGGTTAGAAGAAAGGCAACAATGAAAAGAGGAACAGCCAGTTGTAAGCGAGCCAGTGGCTTACCTTGTTTCAGGTTAAAGGAGTCGGCAATAGTTAAACGCGCACTCCTGAAGGCCGTATCCCCGGAGGTAATGGGGCAGGCGATAACGCCTAACATGGCTAACACACCGCCAAATACACCGAGAACACTGGTAGAAATGGTGTGAACAACGGCGCCAGGCCCACCTTTGGCTAAAGCTGCTGCCAATCCGTCTGTGCCGTGGAAGAAAGCAATAGCACCGGCTGCCCAGATCAGGGCAATGATTCCTTCAGCAATCATTGCGCCATAAAATACTTTTCTACCCTGTTTTTCGTTTTGCAGGCAACGTGCCATCATGGGCGACTGAGTAGCATGGAACCCGCTGATAGCACCACAAGCGATAGTGATAAAGAGCAAGGGCCAGATAGGCAATCCTTTGGGGTGTAAATTAGCCAGGGTCAATTCAGGCAGGGTGTATCCTTTAAAAATCAGACCTACGGAAATCCCCACTGCCATGAATATTAAAGCAGCACCAAAAATGGGATAGAATCTTCCGATTAATTTATCGATGGGAAGGATGGTAGCCAGGAAGTAATAGACGAAGATGATGGCAAGCCAGACATTAGTTGTCAAGATATCTGGAGTCAGGCTGGCTAATAACTTAGCGGGACCCAGCATAAATACTGTTCCTACCAGGATTAACAGGATGATGGAAAATACTCTCATGATCTGTTTGGCGGTATCACCTAAATAAATACCTACTATTTCTGAGATGCTGGCCCCATTGTGCCGGACCGAGAGCATTCCCGAAAAGAAGTCATGGACTGCTCCTGCAAAAATAGCGCCAAAGACAATCCACAGGAAAGCCGCCGGTCCCCAGAGGGCCCCGGAAATGGCACCATAGATGGGGCCTAATCCGGCAATGTTTAAAAATTGGATCAGGAAAATTTTCTTCCATCCCATGGGTACATAGTCAACACCGTCTGCCATGGAAGTAGCAGGGGTTGGCCGTGTTTCATCAACACCAAATGCTTTTTCTACAATTTTACCGTAAACAAAGTAACCGCCAATTAATAAAAGAATGGATGCGAGAAACGTTACCATGTTCAACGACCTCCCTTAGTATTTTGTATACTTAAGATACCTTAAATTTAAAGTAAAGTCAGTCTGGTTGACTTAAATTGCATAAAAATAACCCTAAAAATATCTTTTTAGGGCGTAAAGTGGCTTTTATTACTTTTTTAGATTTATGGCTTTCTTAAACTCCTTAACCCGGTTACGGGATACCGGAATCTTCTCATTTTCATAATTCTTCATGACCAGTTGGTAGGTATTATGGAACCATGGCTCGATCTCTTTAATATAATTTAAGTTTATGAGAAAGCTCCTGTGGGGTTTAAAAAATACGCTGTGCGACAAGCTTTCTTCCATTTCACCTATGGAATAGCTGGCTTCATATTCGCCCGTCACTGTTTTCAATACTGTATTTTTACCCTCGGTGGTAACAATAAAAACGATATCTTCCGGGTCTAACAGGATTATCCTGTCTCCTTGCCAGACAGGTATTTTTTCGAAAGTCTTTTTTTCTGTTAGTTTTTCCAGCAGATCTAGCAGTTGCTCTTTATTGTTGACGTTGTAAGATTTATTTTCGTTGATCTTGTCTAGAATACGCTCTATGGTGGTTCTAATTCTTCCTTCGGAAAAAGGTTTTAATATATAATCCATGGCATTGATCTCAAAAGCCTCAACTGCGTATTTGTCATAAGCCGTAGCAAAAACGATAAAGGGTGGATGGGGGTCCTCCATTATTTTTCTGGCCAAAACGATCCCGTTTACCGGTTCCATTTGAATGTCCAGGAAAACCAGTTCGGGTCGAAGTTCCACAACCTTTTTAAGAGCCTCAAGGGCAGAAGAAGCTTCCCCACAAACTTCTATGCCACCTATCTTTTTGATGAGATATATTAATTCATTCCTGGCCGGCCTTTCATCATCCACCACTAACGCCCGGATGTTCATCTTTCCCACCTCTTAAAGGAATTGTAATTTCTACTGTGGTTCCTTTTCCTTTTATACTGCTTATCCTTAGTCTGTACTCTTGACCATAAATATTAATCAGCCGGTTATTGACATTTCTTAAACCTATACTTTTACCTTGAAATCCTTCACTTAAGATGTTTTCTAACTTTTCTTTGCTGAAGCCTATACCGTTATCGCTGATAGTGATTTTCATTTCTTGACCAATCTTTTCCCCTTTAATCATGATCTTGCCTTGACCTTTGGGGAGGATGCCGTGTGTAATACTATTCTCCACGATAGGCTGCAAAATAAGGCTGGGCAATTGGAATTTGAGAATTTCTTCGTCAATCATGTACTCAACCTGAATCTGGTCACTAAAACGGGCTTCTTCGATAGCTAAATAGGCTTTAATATGATTAAATTCCTCAGCCAATGTGATGAAATCCTTACCCTGCAGATTGTTGCGGTAATAGTCGCCTAAATACTCCAGTAAATCTCTGGCTGTTTCCGGATCAGTCCGGCAGAAAGACTTAATGGTGTTCAAGGCGTTAAATAAGAAGTGGGGATTGATTTGGGCCTGTAAAACTTTTAACTCAGCATTAGCCAATAATTGGGCGTGCCTTTCAACTTTGCTTAATTCTAACTGAGTTGAGAAAAGTTCAGCCATACCCAGGGCTAATTCTTCTTCCACTGAGGTTATACTATATTGGCCCATTTTATAAAGCTTTAATGTCCCAATAACCTTATCTTTTTCTTTTAAGGGGACTATCACGGCAGAACCCAGCAGGCAGTCTTCATTAATGCAGCCAATCTCTTCTTTGGTATGAACCACTCTATATTTGCCTTCCTCAATGACGTTTTTGGTCAAAGCCGTCAAAATCTCGTGACCGGCGATGTGATGGTCTTCCCCCATCCCTACATGGGCCAGGATATATTTAGTATCTGTAATGGCTACGGCTGCGATGTCAGTCATTTGATGAATGATTTTGGCCGCCTCTATCACACAGGGGCTATATAAGCCTTTGCGAAAGTAAGGTAGTGTCCTGTTGGCAATTTTTAAAACCAGCTGGGCTTGAGCAGCTTTAACCCGGGAAGCCTCGGTGAATATATTTTCCGTAACGGCAATAAAAAGAGCGATACCTAAGGAGTTTACAACTACCATGGGCAGGATAATGATTTGTACCAAATCAAGGGCCGCGGAAAAGGGTTTGGCCACCGCGAGAATGATCAACATTTGTATGAGCTCAGATACTACACCAATAAATAAACCCATGATCCATTTATTTTTCATATGTCCGATAAAGCGGTAAGAATATCCCCCGATAAAACCCTCAGTAATAGTGGAGATGGCACATGCTAGGGCTGTGAAGCCGCCGATATCGATGGCCCAGCGGTGCAGGCCGGCGATCAAACCGGCACCTATACCCACAAAAGGTCCCCCCAATAGACCACCGGCGATCACACCTATGGCCCGTGAGTTGGCAATAGCGCCTTTAACCCCTACTCCGAAATAGGTTCCAAGGATCCCGAAAAGACCGAAAACTATGGCCATAATCAACTTATCTGTAAGTTTGAGATCTTGTTTCGTTACCAATCTTTTAAAAATCGTTAATTTTGAAAGAATGATGGCCAGAACGATAATCAAACCCATTTTATTTAAGAGGGCAGTCAAAATGTTTATCACCATTAGTTTTCACCTCACAACAACCCATAAGACGTTTGAGAGTTTCTCTATTGTTAGTTCTGTAATGCTAATTCATATTACTAGTAAATTTTATATTTATCAAGGAAGTATCCGTAGTATTTTTTGGCAGAAAGATGAAAGCCTATCTCCTGATTACGGGAGATAGGCTTTGTTATTACGGTGAATATTTCCTTTATGTTTAATTCGTCTGTCTCGATACAAAAGGGCTATTGTTGCCAGGACCAGGACGCATTATCCTGGCAAACAAATATTTTGGCCTATTTGTAGATTATTTGGCTCAATATTGGGGTTAAGTTCCAATAACTTTTTAACAGTAGTGTTCGTTGCTCTAGCTATGCTATAAAGGGTATCACCTGCAGCAACTTCCCAATATATTCCTGAGGGACAGGGCTGTTCCGGCGGTAAACAGATTAAGCTTCCTACACGGAGATTATTGGGGTCCACATTAGGATTTAGCTGCCTTAATGTCGTTACTGTTATTCCTGATTTGATTGCTATCAGGTATAGCGTATCTCCTCTTTTTACTCTCCAGTAACGTCCCGAGGCACAGGGCGGCAATTGTCTTGTTGGCATGGCACATTCACTTCTCCTTAAATAATCTTTCCATAATTATTTTATGAATTTGGTCAAAAGGTGTAATGGGGGACAACACCCTGCTGGAAGAAATGGAATGTGTTACCATAGAGGTTTGTAGAAGGGGTAAGGAAAGAGTATTCAATACCCAAGACAAAAGGCCATGAGCGGCAATACATGGCAGTGGAATACCCGCCAATGTGACACCAGATGCAGGTGGACATGGGAGTTGCGTACGTATTCGACTTCAACAAAAGGACCGGCAATGCTAAAGTGCATGGGATCACAAAAAAGTACCGGCTGAAGTCTTTGAGAAGAAAGACTTTTTCTCAAACCGGTACTCTCAACCAATAGAACTGTTGAAAATATTGTAATAAGAGATGTTCATAACCGGGTCCGTGAAATGAATTATGCTTGGCGCATTGCCATGCAAATCGTTTACCTACTCTATTACTGTATATTGATTCTTTTACCTTTTGTTTTAGCTGGTTCCACTTTAGGTACTTTAATAGTTAGAATACCATCTTTGTACTGTGCTTGAGCCTCATCGGATTTTATCTCCACGGGCAGGGGGATGGTTCTGGAAAAGCTTCCATAATATCGTTCGGTCCGAAAAACATTTTCATCTTTAAATTCATTACTTTTTCTAGTTTGGCCTGATAATCTGACGGAGTTTTCGTCTACATAGACATGGAGGTCTTCTTTAGCCACACCGGGTATTTCGGCCTTTACTACCACTTCCGTATCAGTCTGGTAAACATCCACTTTAGGTCCCGCCGGTCCATAGGCCAGCCTGAAAGGTGACCTTTCCAAGAAATTGGCCATATCCCTCGTCAGGTAATCCAGTTCTTTGAAAGGATTCCACTCAACTAGACTCACTATCATCACTCCCTTAAGTAAATGTTTCAAAATGGTTTTCGCTAATATGATTTCCCCTTTCAAATAACTTATTCAATATTGTTCTGCATTAAAAGATGAGCAAAATTGCTTATTTTGCCAAATTGTTATAAGATATATGTATTGAAAATGCTTCCATATTATCATACTATTACCATAATGCACTGCTAACAGAAGATGAAGTATCCGAAAGGAGAGACGGATGAAAATGAAGGATGGGCAAAAGAAGAATTTTATGACCTTGGATGGAGCCCTGGCCATGGACAAGCGGGAAGTCCGGGAAACTTACCGCCGCTACGTTAATCCAGGCCTGGTAGATGTCATGGGTTTTTTAGATTTTGATAAGCAGTTTGTAAGAGCTGAAGGGGTCACCGTGTGGGATAAGGAAGGAAAAGCCTACCTGGATTTTCTAGGAGGTTACGGTGCCCTGAACTTGGGCCATAATCCACCGGAAGTCCAGGAAGCGGTAAAGGCAGTAATGTCACGGCCCAATCTCTTACAGGCCTCTCTCAACCCTCTGGCGGCAGCCTTAGCCCACAACTTGGCCCAGGTGACACCGGGTGATCTGGATCGGGTCTTTTTTGCCAACAGTGGCGCTGAAGCGGTGGAGGGGGCATTGAAGCTGGCCCGGGCGGCCAATCCCGGACGCAGTAAGATTGTTTACTGTAAAGATTCTTTTCATGGCAAAACTTTTGGTTCCCTTTCCGTGACGGGACGGGAAAAATACCAGAAACCTTTTCAACCCCTTTTGACCGGGTGCGAAGCTGTACCCTTCGGTGACCTTGGTGCTTTAGAAGGAAAGCTCATGAGTAAAGACGTAGCTGCTTTTATTGTGGAGCCTATTCAAGGTGAAGGCGGGGTAATGGTTCCGCCCGATGGCTATTTAGCCGGAGTTCGCCAGCTTTGTGACCGCTACGGTACACTCTTGATCGTTGATGAAATCCAGACAGGTTTTGGGCGGACAGGATATCTCTTTGCCTGTGAGCATGAGAATGTAGTGCCTGACATCATGTGTCTGGCTAAATCCCTGGGCGGCGGTGTCATACCTATCGGGGCTTTTGTTACCCGACCCCAGATCTGGGACCGGGTCTATGGGGGAATGGATAAATTTGCCCTGCATACCTCCACTTTTGGGGGCAATTCACTGGCTATGGCTGCAGGCATAGCAGCATTAAACTCTATAGTTGCCCAAAGTCTTGCTCAGCAAGCCAGGGAAAAAGGGGAATACTTCATGGCCAAGCTCTCGGAATTGAAGGGTAAATATGATATCATCAAGGACCTGCGGGGAAGAGGTTTATTGATCGGCCTTGAATTCAAACAGCCTGTGGGGGGTGTACTGGACAAATTAACCTTGGGTAAAGTTAATCAACTGGCCGGGGAGTATTTTGGTTCTTTGGTAGCCAGTGAACTCATGAATAAATACCAGATTATTACGGCCTATACCCTCAATAATCCCAACGTTATCCGGCTGGAACCCCCACTCACCGTAAGCTATGAGGCTATAGACAGGGTGATTGCAGCCCTGGAAGAAATCCTAGGACACAGCGGATTTACCGGCGTAATGTTAAGCAGTGTACGTACTGCCGTTGCCACGGTGTTTAAGCGGTAACAAAAAACAGACCCGTCTTAGGTCTGTTTTTCCTTTTCGCCGTAAACACCGAGTTTTTCCTTAGACCAGGCAGCATGCAGGCCCTCGTCGATGAGATTATACTGGAGAGTTTTGATAAGGTGACCGGGATATCTAGTGTTGCTGAGGTCATTTATTAGGTTCCGATAATCCTCCATGGCCCTTTGCTCCAGTAAGATGTTGATGTTCAGGACATGCTCTACACCTGACAGCGAAAGTATTCTTCCTGTTACATTTCCCACAATGGGAGCTACGACATCCCCTATCTTACTGGGTTGGCCGCCCAGTTCGTGGATAGCATTGGCGATGTTATCCACGTGCTGCTGTTCAATTATAGCAATACGCTCAAAAGCCACACATATTTCCTGATCATTTAGGGACTTACTTTGTGCAGTGTATAAATCCACCTGACTAAGTTCCAGGTTATAAAACCAGTTTAATTTGGCTAAAAGTTTTTCTTTTTCCATAAATCACCTTAAAAGAATGTTTTTAAATATTAGCTCAATGCATTACGAATTATTCCAAAATGATGTTCTTTTATACATGGGGTTTTTATGACGTATACATAACTTATTAGACGATTATTTAAAATGTAGATATAGATATTTATGCCATATGTAAAGGGGTTAAAAAATGACGGATACACCGGGATATAGAAGCCTTTTGGCCAAGGGTGAGTTAAGGGAGAGGGTTAAGGAAGCCAGGAAGCATTTAACGGAGTGTAATTTATGTCCCCATGAATGTGCTGTGAATAGAAAAGAGAGGATAGGATTCTGCCGGGCCAGGGACAGGGTAGTGGTGGCAAGCTATGGACCCCATTTCGGCGAAGAGGGGCCCCTGGTGGGAAAAAACGGGTCGGGGACCATCTTCTTTGGCTACTGTAATATGCGCTGTGTATTCTGTCAAAACTGTGAATTGAGTTTTGGCGGGGAAGGAGAAGAGGTATCTAACGAAGCTTTAGCTAAACTCATGCTTAAGCTTCAGAACTATTACCGCTGTCACAATATCAATTTGGTGACACCAACCCACTTTGTGCCAAATATATTGGAGGCATTGTCCATAGCCGCGGAGGAGGGATTAAATTTACCCCTGGTCTATAACTGCGGAGGTTATGAAAGGCTAAAGACCCTGCAATTATTAGAGGGGATAGTTGACATCTATATGCCCGACTTTAAGTACAACACAGCAGAGCGGGGAGAAAAGTATTCCCGGGTAAAAGATTATCCTGTTAAGGTGAAGGCTGCCTTAAAGGAAATGGACCGACAGGTGGGAGGCTTGAAGCTGGACGACAGGGGCATAGCCTATCAGGGTCTACTCATCCGCCATTTGATGATGCCGGGGGGCCTGGAAGATACCAAAAAAGTCTTGGAGTTTATTAAAGAGGAACTATCCCCGGAATGTCTGGTTAACTTAATGGAGCAATATTATCCCGAACACCAGGCCTTTCAATATGAAGAAATCGCCAGACCCCTGACCAGGGAAGAATTCCGGGAGGCGTATCTTTATGCCCACAAGCTGGGGTTGCGGCTGGCGAGATGAATATAGGAGACATTTAAATTTTGTGGTACAATTTTTAAAGTAAACGCTTTCCCCATTTTACGAGATAATATTCAACTCAAGGAGGTATTATGATAGATGGAAACACTGGATGCACCCGCTAATTTGCCCCAGCCTTCTAACTTTATAAAAAATATTGTTAACGAAGATTTGAAAATGAACAAAAATGACGGCCGCGTCCATACCCGTTTTCCTCCCGAACCCAACGGCTACCTGCATATAGGACATGCCAAATCAATCTGCCTTAATTTTGGCCTGGCCAACGAATATGGGGGTTTATGCAACTTAAGGTTTGATGATACTAACCCCAGTAAAGAGGAAGTGGAGTTTGTCGAATCGATTCAGCAGGACGTAAAATGGTTAGGTTTTGACTGGGGTGACCGGATGTTCTATGCCTCCGATTATTTTGAAGAACTTTACCAGTTTGCCGTCAAATTAATCAAGGCGGGTAAGGCCTATGTATGTGATTTAAGCCCGCAGGAGATGAAAGAGTACCGAGGTACCCTCACTGAGCCGGGAAAAGAAAGTCCTTACCGCAGCCGTTCCGTGGAAGAGAATCTGGATTTGTTTGAACGTATGAGAAAAGGGGAGTTCCCCAATGGTTCCCGTGTCTTACGGGCTAAAATAGATATGGCGTCGCCCAATTTGAATATGCGCGACCCTGTGCTTTACCGCATTATGCGGGCCACCCATCACAGGACCGGGGATAAGTGGTGTATTTATCCCATGTATGATTATGCCCATCCCCTCTCTGATGCTTTAGAAGGTATTACCCATTCCATATGCACCCTGGAGTTCGAGGACCATCGACCCCTGTATGATTGGGTTATCGATAACTGTATGCAGGATAGTCACCTGGAAAGTCGTCCACAGCAAATTGAATTTGCCCGGCTTAATCTTACCAATACCGTCATGAGTAAACGAAAGCTGCGGGAACTGGTAGAAGAGGGATATGTGAAGGGCTGGGATGACCCGCGGATGCCTACCATCTCCGGTTTAAGGAGACGTGGTTACACCCCCGAAGCCATCCGGGATTTCTGTGACCGGATAGGTGTGGCCAAAAGTAACAGCACCGTGGATATAGCCCTTTTGGAACACTGTATCAGGGAAGATTTGAACTCCAAAGCTCCCCGGGTGATGGCAGTGCTGCGTCCCCTGAAGGTGGTTATCACCAACTATTCCGAAAATCTGGTGGAAGAAATGGAAGCTGAGAATAATCCGGAAAACCCGGAAATGGGCACTAGAAAAATCCCCTTTTCCCGGGTAATATATATCGAACAGGAAGATTTCATGGAAAACCCGCCCAAGAAATATTTCCGTTTGGCCCCCGGGCAGGAAGTTCGTCTCAAGCACGCTTACGTTATCAAATGTGAGGAAGTGATTAAAGATGAAAAAACCGGTGAAGTCATAGAACTGCGCTGTACTTATGACCCCACTACAAAAAGCGGTGCCGACACAAGCGGCCGTAAAGTCAAGGGTACATTGCACTGGGTTTCCGCTGCCAATGCCCTTAAGGCAGAAGTGCGCCTCTATGAGCACCTGCTGTTGGAAGATGATGCGGAAGAAGATGAGGAAAACACTGACTGGAAAGCGAAGTTAAACCCCAACTCACTGGTCACACTCAACAACTGTCTGGTGGAACCAAGCTTAGTCGGTGCTGCACCAGGGAGCCGCTACCAGTTTATGAGACAGGGATATTTCTGTGTGGACCCCGATTCTACAGAAGGAAAACTGGTTTTCAACAGAATTGTTGGACTCCGGGATTCTTGGTCTAAAATAGAAAAGGCGTAATGGGAAATGGGGTCTGAGCATTGTCCGAGAAAGAAAAGCATGAAAGCGCAAGCGGGGTATGGTATGCAGCGGCTGCCTTCACAGCCTGGGGCATTCTTCCCCTTTACTGGAAAGTACTGCAGCAGGTACCCGCTCTAGAAATTCTGAGTCATCGCATTTTCTGGTCTTTCCTTTTTGTTTCCTTTCTTTTATTGTTTTCCGGGCGCATGTATAGTTTGCGCCAGGTAATTTCTGACTGGTCCAAACTGGCGATTGTTTTTCTTGGGGCCATTCTCATTAGCGCCAACTGGTTTATTTATATCTGGGCGGTTAATGCCAATAGAGTGGTAGAAGCCAGCCTGGGCTACTATATTAATCCTCTTTTCAATGTTTTTCTGGGTATGGTGGTGCTTAAGGAAAGGCTTAATATTTGGCAGTTAATCTCTATACTATTAGCAGCTATGGGTGTTTCAGTACTTACTATACAGTACGGGAGCATACCCTGGGTAGCCCTTTCCCTGGCTTTGACCTTCGGACTGTATGGTCTGGTTAAAAAAATGACCAATCTTGACTCCCTGACAGGTTTAACCCTGGAAACAGCTTTTGTCGCCCCTTTGGCCCTTGGCTATTTGTTTTTGCAGCAGTTCCGGGGCAGCGGCTCTTTTGGCGTAAGTTACTTTTATATCAATTTTCTCCTCATGTGTTCGGGTGTGGTAACTGCCTTGCCACTGTTGTGGTTTTCTCAGGGAGCTAAAAGAGTTCGCCTTTCCACATTGGGTTTTCTCCAATATCTTTCCCCCAGTATCAGCCTGTTTTTAGGTGTTTTCATTTTCAAGGAACACTTTACAAAAACTCACCTGCTTAGTTTTGGCTTTATCTGGTGCGCTTTGACTCTTTATGCCTTTTCCCAGACTAGTTTGCTGCCGCAATTACAACCCGGCTTTCTCCAAACCAGAGAGAGGGGTTAGGAGTTGGAGTGAGTCATATTAGGTAAGGGAGCGTGATGATTATATGAGAAGAACTTGGCTGTTTATGATATCAGTTGTGTTGATCTTAGTTCTTATCATTGTAGGCTGCAGCAGCCAGAAGGTGGAAAGTCCTCGTCCTCAAGAAGAAAAAAAACCGGAGGTTATAATAGGAGAAATAACTTACGAAACCATAAAAATTCCTTCGCCCCAGTTCGAAAAATTAATGACCGGTGAATTTGCCCAGTGGTATGAAAAAAACTACAAAGTCGACGGGCTCCATGCTTTTAGTTTAGGTACAGAGCGCTACCTGTTGTTAAGTGTGGGGGAAAAGCCTACAGGCGGGTACTACATTGAAAATGTTACCCTTCTTGGAAAGGAAAAGGAGATTGAAGTTAAAGCTAAGCTCCATTCACCCCAGCCGGGACAGAATGTTACAGAGGCCTTAACGTACCCGCACATTTTAATCGGGATTAAAGAGGATGGAAGACAGCTTGTTTTTGGTGGGGTAACCGGTAATAATCCTACCCCTGTACCCCGTAAGGATACTGGTAAATATGTAGGACAGATTGATAATAATTCTATTGAAATAAGAGTTAGCGGTGTGCCGGAAAAAATATCGGCCAGAGCCTTTAAATTAGGAGACAGTGTGAGGGATAAATTCTCAGCGTTACAACTAAAAACTGGGGAAGAGATAGGTTTTACCTATGTGGAAAAGCCCAACCAGCAGCCTGTTATTTTAGAAATATACCGTCTGAAAAATACTAAATGACCTAACCCACTATCTTTAAAATAAGTACTTTAAAGAAACTCTAGGAGACCTTGACGGGTCTCCTTTATTTTTACTTTTTTACTCTATTTCGTGGACGTATTGTGTTATATAATAAATTTGATGGGAAAAGAGTTGGGTAGCAAAATGACTCACCTTTATCTACTAGAAAAGCCTGGAGGGGGGAGGTGAGAATCAATGATTAATGAAAAAGACGTAATCAACTCTATCGACCGGGCTTTGGACATTCTCTTGCTCTTACAGCAGGAGGGAAGGGAAATGGGGATTACGCAAATCAGCAGTGCATTAGGAATATATAAAAGCACTGTCTATAGAACACTGGCCACCCTGGAAAAAAGAGGATTTGTCCACCAGAATCCTGACAACGGGAAATACTGGCTGGGACTGAAGATTTATTCTTTAGGTATGCTGGTTAAAGAAAAACTAACCATTAAGAATCTGGCCTACCCTTATGCCAAGGCCTTATCCGATAAGTTCCGGGAAGTGGTGCATATTTCTGTCCTGGATAACAGTGCCGAAATTTATCCCAAACACATCATTATTGATAAAATTGAGACCCAGCAGGTGCTAAGTGTGACGCCCCCCGTCGGCTCAAGCGCTCCCTGTCATTCTTCCTCTGTGGGCAAATGCCTCCTGGCGTTTAGTCCACCTGGTTATCTGGAGAGGTTTATCGGTAAAGAGCTGCCCAAATACACCGAAAAAACCATAGTGGGCTGGCCTCAGTTGTTAGCAGAGCTTGCAGATATCAGAGAAAAAGGATATGCCATAGATGATGAGGAATTAGAATTGGGTCTTACCTGTGTAGGTGCACCTATCTTGGGGCGAAACGGTGAGGTCATCGCTGCCCTCAGTTTGTCCGGTCCCACCTCAAGGGTAAAGTCAGACAGGTTTGGGGAAATTGTTACGGAAGTCAGAAGAACAACATCAGATATTTCTAACTTGCTACGCTAATTTTTTTCTCACATAAACAGAACGACGTTCCCACAGTAGGAACACAAAATAAAGGGAGGTCAGAAGGTATGGGTGAATACCAACAGTACAGAATCCTGGTAATCAATCCAGGGGCTACATCCACAAAATTTGCCGTCTATGACGGAGAAAAACAACGCTTTAAAAAAACCGTAGAACATTCAGCACAGGAATTAAAGAATTTTAACCGGGTATTTGACCAGTACCAGTACCGTCTCACCATGATTATAGAGGCCCTGAGGAAAGAGGACATTGAACTGACAACCTTTAAGGCAGTGGCGGGCAGAGGCGGTCTCTTAAAACCTTTAGCGGGAGGAACTTATCTGGTGAATGAACAAATGGTGGCTGACCTTAAAAAGGCTGAACGTGGCGAGCATGCTTCAAACCTCGGGGCGGTGATTGCCTATGACCTGGGGCAGCAGCTGGGTATTCCTGCCTTTATTGTAGATCCTGTTTCTGTCGATGAAATGGAGCCGGTGGCACGGATTTCCGGACTGCCCGATTTGGAAAGGACCAGTCTTTCCCACGCTTTAAATATGAAAGCAGTGGCCCGTAAAGTAGCTAAAGAAATGGGGAAAAAATACGAAGAAGTGAATTTCGTTGTCGCCCACCTGGGCACGGGAGTGTCCGTAGCCCCTCACAGGCAGGGACGGATGATTGATGTAAATAATGCCAAAGAGGAAGGGCCCTTTTCCCCTGATCGCTGCGGGGGATTACCTGCCAGCCAGTTGGTGAAATTGTGTTATTCGGGTAAATATACCTATGAAGAGATGAGAGAAAAGCTGACCAGCAAAGGCGGGCTCTATGCCTATTTAGGGACCACGGACCTCCGGGAAGTGGAGAAAATGGCTGACCAGGGACATGAACTGGCTAACCTGCTCCTGGATGCCCTGGCTTACCAGGTAGCCAAAGAAATTGGGGCTATGTCGGCAGTCTTGGAAGGGGATGTGGACCGGATTATCATCACCGGAGGGATTGCCCATTCCACCAGGATAGTAAATGATATCATGAGAAGAGTGAAGTTTATTGCGCCTGTGGTGGTTGTCCCCGGGGAAGAAGAATTAGAATCCCTGGCCCTTGGTGCCTTAAGGGTTCTCCGGGGTGAAGAGGAAGCGAAGGAGTATGTTTAGTTGTTAGTTGATAGTTGATAGTTGGTAGTTGTTAGTTGTTAGTTGTTAGTTGATAGTTGATAGTTGGCAGTGACTAATGCTCCCCGTTCACCGACATCCGACTACCGACTGACGATCGCCGACATCCGACTGGATGACTTCCGACAATGCTGTACTAGAACATGGACTAGGAAGCAATTGAACTCGGAAATCGGATATGGGATATCGGGAGGCGAAGCCGTATTCGCCAAAAAAAGACGTCGGATAACGGAAAGCGGCTATTGGTTAGCAGAAATCGGATCTCGGAAGTCGGAAAGCGGGAAGTCGATTCTATTGATAAGGAGTGAGCATTGTTGTACAGAAGTTTCGGCGAAATATTAGAAAAAGTGAGAAGTGCCGGACCGGTAACTATTAGCGTTGTTGTTGCCCAGGACCAGGATGTCCTGGAAGCGGTGAAGGCTGCGGAAGAGGCGGGGATAGCCAGGGCTATTCTGGTGGGAGACGAAAATTTAATCAATCCCCTGCGGGAAAAGGTGGGACTTTCCCCGGACACACAGGTTATTCATGAGCCTGAGACAAATAAAGCTGCCTTAAGGGCTGTTTCTCTGGTAAAAAAGGGTGAGGCCCAGGTGTTGATGAAGGGACTCATTAACAGCAGTGATTTTTTAAAGGCGGTTCTTCACGCCACAGAAGGACTGCGTACAGGGCGCTTGCTCAGTCATTTGGCTGTGTTTGAAATCCCGGGTGAAGAAAAACTAGTTTTTCATACCGATGGGGGCATCAATATAGCGCCCAACTTAGGTGAGAAAAAAGATATTCTTGTCAATGCCTTGCTGGCATTAAAGTCTATAGGCATAACCAATCCCTATGTGGCCCTTTTAACGGCCAATGAAATGGTTAATCCCAAGATGCCCGCTACAGTAGACGCTAAAGCTTTAGTTGAAATGAGTGAGCAAGGGGAACTGCCCCCCGGTGTGGTGGAAGGACCCATTGCCCTTGACGTGGCTGTAAGCCCACTGGCGGCGAAACATAAGGGAATCACAAGCCGGGTATCCGGAAAAGTGGATCTTTTCCTTGTTCCCAATATCGAGACAGGCAATGCCTTAGGAAAATCATTAATTTACTATGCCAAAGCAAAAATGGCCGGTCTAGTTTTGGGAGCCACCCATCCTATTGTGATGACTTCCCGGGCGGAAACCGCCGAGGGTAAATTACACTCTATTGCGCTGGCTTGTTTGGCTCATGGCGATAAATGAGGCGAAAGGAGGGCTCTTGGTGCCTAAAGTTGTGGTATTGAGTGAGTATTGTAAAAGCTGTGGCCTTTGTGTAGAGATTTGTCCCAAGAAAATTCTCTCTATCGGCGATAAGGTTAATCAGAAAGGGTATTATACCGTAACGGTAACGGAAGAAGAGAAATGTACAGGATGTACCCTGTGTGGCCTGGTGTGTCCCGACCTGGCTTTGGAAATCTATAAGTAATCTGCAAAAGGAAAGGAGCTGAGGTAATGAGTAAGGTTTTATTAAAAGGAAATGAGACAATTGCTGAAGCCGCCATGCGGGCCGGCTGTAAATTATTTTTCGGCTATCCTATTACACCCTCTACAGAGATTGTAGAGTACCTGGCTAAACATTTGCCTAAAGGTGGGGGGACTGTCCTGCAAGCTGAATGTGAAGTGGCTGCCATCAATATGTGTTTTGGCGCTGCAGCAGCAGGAGCAAGGGTCATGACGGCTTCTTCCAGTCCCGGGATCAGCTTAAAACAGGAAGGCATATCCTATCTGGCTGCCAATGAACTCCCCGTAGTGATTGTCAATATCAATCGTACGGGACCGGGCTTAGGGGGGTTGGGGCCTGCCCAGTCAGACTATTTCCAATCCACGAAAGGGGGCGGGCACGGTGATTACAGGCTCATCGTTTTAGCGCCCTCAAAAGCCCAGGAGCTCTATGATTTAACCATGGAAGCCTTTGATCTGGCTGATAAGTACAGAAATCCTGTTTTACTTCTGGCTGACGGCTTCTTAGGCCAGATGATGGAGCCTGTTCAGCTAAAGGAAAGAAAAGAGGAAAACCTGCCTCCCAAGGATTGGAAGACCGATGGATGTAAAGGCAGGGCCAAACGGAAAATTGCCAGCTATTTTCTGGTGAATGAGCTGGCGGAAGAAGGCTGTCGACGCTGGCAAGCCAAATATGATCAGATAAAGGAGGCAGAGCAGCGCTGGGAAAGTTTTTATGCTGACGATGCCGAATATCTCTTAGTTGGCTATGGAACATGCGGCAGAATTGCCAAAAGCGTGGTGCTTAATGCCCGTAAACAGGGAATTAAACTGGGCTTAATCCGTCCCATTACCCTGTGGCCTTTCCCGGTGAAAGCCTTTACGTCTCACTTTGATGGGATCAAAGGAATTGTGACCGTGGAGCTCAATGCCGGACAAATGATAGAGGATGTTAAACTGGCTGTGAACTGCCGTGTTCCCGTACACCTCTACAGCAGGCAGGGTGGGATGCTTCCTCATGAAAGGGAAATATTAAAATATGTGGGGCAAGTCTTTAATTTGCCAGTGAGAGGGGAGGCATAGTGTGATGCAAAAAGTATTTGGCAGGCCTAAAGGCTTAACAGAAATACCCTTCCATTACTGCCCAGGCTGTACCCACGGTATTATTCACCGTTTAATCGGCGAAGTATTGGAAGAGTTGAATATTATAGAAGATACCATCGGGGTAGCTCCTGTGGGCTGTGCCGGTTTTTCTCTGGATTTTTTCAGCTGTGATTTCGTAGGGGCGGCACACGGGAGAGCCCAGGCAGTGGCCACCGGTATCAAGCGAGCCTTACCCGACAGGATAGTGTTTACCTACCAGGGTGATGGGGATATTGCGGCCATAGGTACTTCCCATGCGATTCATGTAGCGGCCAGAGGAGAAAAGATAACGTCTATTATGGTGAACAATGCCATCTACGGCATGACGGGAGGACAGATGGCCCCCACAACCCTCACGGGCCAGGTTACCACCACCAGTCCCTATGGCCGTGATAACGCCGTTGCTGGTTTTCCCATTGACCTTCCTAAGACTATCGCTACTTTTGATGGCGCTGTGTACGTAGCTTCTGTGTCTGTTGACTCTCCCAAGCATATCCTGCAGGCCAAAAAGGCCATTAAAAAGGCTTTCCAGGTTCAGCAGGCAGGATTGGGTTTTACCCTGGTCAGTATTCTCTCCACCTGTCCTACCAACTGGGGAATGTCGCCTGTTGACAGCCTCAAATGGTTACGGGAAAAAATGATTCCTGTCTATCAGATGGGTGAAATAAAGGTTTCCGAGGAGGTTAAAGGCTTATGATGGATAAAGTGCTGCTGGCCGGTTTTGGGGGCCAGGGTGTGATGTTTATCGGTAAAATACTGGCCTATGCCGGTATGCTGGGGAACCTTGAAGTCTGCTGGATACCCTCTTATGGACCGGAAATGAGGGGAGGCACAGCCAACTGTTCCGTGATTCTGTCTGACGAAGAAATTCATTCACCTGTTATCGACCAGGCTGACGGCGGGATTGTGCTAAATAAACCCTCCTTTGATAAATTTCTTACCCGGATTAGGCCGGGCGGGGTACTGGTAGTGAACAGTTCCATTGTGGAAATGGATAAAACCCGGGAGGATATTGAGATCATTACCATACCTGCTGGCGATATTGCCAATGAAATCGGTAATGCTAATTTAGCCAATATGGTATGCCTGGGGGCCCTGCTCCCTAAGCTCAAACTGGTAAGTCTAGAAAAGATAGAAAAAGCCATGGATGAGGTTGTGGGTAAGAAAAAGCCTGAACTTTATGACATGAATATCGTTGCCATTAAAAAAGGCCTGGAGAGTTAAACGGCTTCCTTCCTTTCCATTGCCTTAGGGGCTATCCTGGCTTTTGCTAAACGAAAAACAAATAAGTAAATTTTAAAGGGTCTGACATTTGTCAGGCCCTATCTGTTACCACAAGGATTTCTGTAGTAAAATTATAGTATATTTTTTACAAAATTATTAGGACAAAGGAGAATATGCATGCTAGTACTCGGTTTAATCATATCCTTTTCTTTAATCTTATATCTCATAAAAAGAAAGGTACCTATGGGGCTGGCCATTATTTCTGGCGGAATTGCCCTGGCTTTATTCTCCCGTATACCGGTGAAAGAAATAGTAATCATCATGGGTAAGGCCTTAGTGGAAAGGCAGACTATAGAACTGGTAGTGAGTGTTTTTTTAATCAGTTTATTAAGCATCATGATGCAGGGTTATGGCGTTATGGATAAAATGGTGGAATACCTGGAGAAAATGTTTAGTAATACCAAAACCCTGCTGTTTATTATTCCTTCTTTACTTTCTACTTTTATGGTTACGGGAAGTGCCATTGTTGCGGCTCCGGTCATTGATACCATGGGAGACAAAGTAGGTATCAGCAAGGCCAGGAAAGCGGCTATTAATCTATATCTGCGTCATGCGTGGTATTTTATCATGCCTATATCCGTGGGTATTGTGAATGCTTCTTATATTGCCGGGATACCTATAAAATCTTTAATTTTAGCCCAGTTTCCTGTAGCCCTTGCCTGTCTGGTTGCGGCCTACCTGGTGTACATTGCCCCACTTCCCAGGACTGAACATGAATTTACTACAGATGAAGGAAAGGGTAACATTTTTCTTAAAGTATTACGTTATACTTCACCACTTCTGGTGAGCCTTGTGCTTGCAATTTGGCTTCCTTTCTATCTAGCTATTCTTCTCGGTTGTGTCTTGACTTATCTGGTGAGGGTTGAAACCGCTGATTTTAAAGTTCTACTTATAAAAAGCAAAAATTTGCCTTTGTTTTATGCCGCTGTAGGTATCATGATTTTTAAAGAGATAATGGAAAATATTCCGGGACTTACCATGTTGATTCGGGACATCATTAATGAGGGTCTACCCTTTTGGCTTATCCTTATTATCCTACCTTTTACGGTCGGCTACATTGTCGCTAATACCTCGGCTATTGTAGGAATGCTCTATCCTTTGTTATTACCTTTAGTCACACAGGAGCAGCTGGTGCCTACGGCCATGCTCATTTATACGATGGGATACTGCGGCTACTTTATTTCACCCATTCATTTGTGCCAGGCTTTAACCAACGAATTTTTCAAGGTTTCTACCCGGGAATTATACAGGGAATACCGGATAACTGTTCCCGTTATGTTTATGGCCAGTGTTATAACTTACCTGTTTATCAGGTAAAACTAATTTTTGAAAACTTATATGGTATTTTGCCTTGCCAAGTCTTCCCACCCTTATTATGATGAAGTTGACATATTGATAATGGGATGAAAGGTTGAGGGATAGGATGCTGTTTATCCGTAATGAGTGTTTAGACCCCCATCATAATCTGGCTTTGGAAGAATATGTTCTGAAGAACCTGGACTTACATGAAAACTGTATACTTCTTTGGCAGAACGAACCCTCTGTTATCATCGGAAGGTTTCAAAATACCATCGAAGAAATAAATGTTGATTACATTAGGAAGAATAATATTCATGTGGTACGCAGAATGACCGGCGGGGGCGCTGTCTATCATGACCTGGGGAATTTAAACTTCACTTTTATTGAAAAGACGGAAAACGGCAACATTGATTTTCGCAAATTTACGGAACCGGTGGTTAAGGCTTTGGCTACCTTGGGAATTAAAGCTGAACATACCGGCCGAAATGATATAACCATAGCTGGGAAAAAGTTTTCCGGCAACGCCCAGTATATATATAAGGGGAAGGTTCTCCATCACGGTACGATTCTTTTTAATTCTAAATTAGAGAATGTGCAGGAAGCCCTCAATGTGAAAGGAGATAAAATTGAATCCAAAGGTGTAAAATCAGTGCGCAGCCGGGTAACAAATGTCATCGATTATCTAAAAGAGAAGATTTCTATTGAGGAATTTCGGGAAATACTCCTCTATGCCCTGTTTGAAGGAAAACCAATCCGGGAGTATAAGCTTGCGGAAAATGATCTGGCCAAAGTCCGGGAACTGACGGCGGAAAAGTATCTGACCTGGGAATGGAACTTTGGTAATTCCCCCGCTTTTAATTTTAAAAAGTCCGGGCGTTTTGCCTGCGGTGGAGTGGAAGTAAATCTCTTTGTAGATAAGGGCATTATTCAGGATTGTAAAATATTTGGGGATTTTTTCAGCAGTTGTGACCTGGAAGAATTGGAAGCACAGTTTAAAGGGCTTCGTTTTGAAGAAAAGGAAATAGCCAATAAACTCGCGAATATAGATATCACGAAATATTTCGGATCCATTACGAAAGAGGAACTATTGAGCTGTTTTTTGGTCTGAAATATATAATTTAAGTTTAGAGAGCCATGAGGTGGAATATACCTTATGGCTCTAATTATTATGGGGATCAACAATAGAGGAAATTCAGGAAAAAAAGCCCGTATAAAAAGGAAAAACAGGGTATTTGTTGAATTATAGAAAAAATATACTAATTGTTATCTAAGGGTGCTTTGAAGGAGATTGGTAAAAATGGCTACAATTAAATATGATAAGCTGGTGAGAGATAGAATACCAGAAATTATAGAAATGACTGGGAAAAAGGCCATAATTGAAAAATTAGATGAAGCTATTTATAAAAAGCTCCTTGATGAAAAGCTGGGGGAAGAACTTCAGGAATATATTTGTAATGATAATGTTGAGGAATTAGCTGACATTGTTGAGGTAATATACGCAATTCTTGATTATAAGAAAGTAACCATCGAGGAATTTGAAAGAATTCGCCTGAAAAAGGCGGAGGAACGGGGAGGTTTTAAAGAGCGATTATTATTAAAGGAAGTAATTGAAGAACTGGAGTGAACAGGATGAAGACTGAGATAAAACAGTCTGCCAGTGTGGCAAGTGTCGCGGAAGACTTATTTGTCGAGCTTTTCTGTGATGCATTTGGGCCTGAAAAAACCCAGTATCTATTTGTACAGTACCCTTTTGTAGATATTTATGGCAACAGGAGATTTATTGACTTTGCTCTTGAAAGCGAAGAGATGCGGATTGCTATAGAGATTGACGGGGAACGTTTTCATAATCCTAATAAGATTTCGAGTAATAAATATTTTGACGATTTGCTAAAACAAAACAGCCTGATTTTCAACAACTGGAAGGTATACCGTTGGGCATACAGCCAATTGAAGAAGCAGCGTGAAAAGGTAAAGGATGAACTGATTACCTTTGTCGGTGAAATGCCTGAATTCAGGATGCTGGAGGATTATCTGCTAAAGCAGAAAGGAAAGGCTGTTGAACTGAAAGATCATCAGCAGTTTGCAATTGATAACCTTAAAAAGATGAGGAACAACGGAGAAAGTATTGCGCTTTTATACCATGCAACAGGCACAGGTAAAACGGTCACTGCAGTTACTGATGCCAAGAACTTTGGTGAAAGAACCCTTTTCCTGGCGCATACCCGGGAGCTTGTCACTCAGGCAAAAAATACATTCGAGCATATCTGGCCTGAGAAACAAACTGGTATGTATGTGGCTGAAGAAAAAGATACAAATGCATATGTAGTATGTGCAAGTATTCAAAGTGTGGCGCAGAATCTTGATCAGTTCAAGCCGGATGACTTCGGATATATTATTATTGACGAATGCCATCATAGTACTGCAAATACTTACAGGAAGGTACTTGGGTATTTTAGACCGAAATTTACCCTGGGACTTACGGCAACTCCGGAGAGGACAGACGGTGAGGATTTACTGGAGTTATTTAAAAATGTTGCGCATAAACTGGACCTGAAAACGGCTGTTGAAATAGGTGAACTAACTCCAATCCGCTGTATCCGGGTTAAAACTAATGTAGACATTTCCGCTGTAAGAATCAACGGGATCAAATATAATTCGCAGGACCTTGAAAGCAAGCTGTTTGTGCCTGAAAGGAACAGGATAATTGTTGATACATACTTGCAATATGTGAAAAACAAGAAGACCTTAGTTTTTTGTGCTTCTGTTAAGCATGCGGAAGAAATTGCGGGGCTTTTTAGGGAGAATGATGTAAAATGTGAAGCTGTTTCAGGCACGCAGAAAAGTTCTGAAAGAGCACGCATATTAGATTGTTATGAAAATGGAGATATAAATGTGCTTTGTGCTTGCGATCTTCTGAATGAAGGATGGGACAGTCCGAAGACAGAAGTGCTTTTTATGGCCAGACCTACCATGTCTAAAACCCTTTATATACAACAGCTGGGAAGAGGAATGCGTAAATGTAAAGGTAAGGACTATCTGATGGTCTTTGATTTTATTGATAATGCCAATATGTTTAACATGCCTTACTCGATTCATAGGCTGTTAAATATCAAGAATTATCGTCCCGGACAATTGGTACTTGCGCCAGACAAGCAGATAGAGCATGATATGAACTTGCTGGCCAAAGGCGAAAAACCCGAGGTTTACCTGGACTTCCCAGTAGATATAACAGACTATGAATTGATTGATCTGTTTAATTGGCAGGACGAAGTTAAGAATATGATATCTCAGCTAGAATTTGTGAGAATGGTTGATGTACAGAAAGAGACAGTTGAAAGGTATATTAGAGAAGGAAAGATAAAACCTGATTTGGAGGTTCCGGTAGGTGATAGGTACAGTTTTAAATATTTTAAAGAAGAAACTGTGAAAAAGTATGCGTCTGAGTTTGGCTGGGAACTGATAACTGCAGCAAATATGAAGGATAAGTTTATGGATATTGTAAAGACCATGGATATGAGCTATTCCTATAAGCCAGTCCTCCTAAAAGCTATGTTTGAGCATGTTGATGAAAATGGAAGAGTTAGGGTAGAGGATATAGTTGATTATTTTATTGGTTTTTACAGTGACCGAAAGAATAAAGGGTTGGTTGTAGAAAAGAAGAACAGTATATTCTGTAAAGAGGGATTTACTCGGAAGGATGTAGAGAGGAATATATTTGCCAATCCATTTAGACGATTTGAAGATATGCGTTTTGTCAGGAGAAGCCGTGATATTGAGTATGTCGAGTTTAACCGACATATATTTAGAAAGCTATCAAAAGAGGATGTTGAGTGGATTAAGGAGCATTGTAATAACAAACTTGAGGAGTATTACAAGAGAAATATTTCATAAGTTAGTAGGGTTTGTATAACCGTATTAATGGCCTAAATCCCTTCTTAGCATATCCTGGGCAACAGTTCCCCTGCAGGCATGCGCAGCACTCTTTTCGTACCCAGATCTGTCTGTAAGAGGACCTGCCCCGGAGTCTCACCGGTGACCTCACCGATGAGGGAGGCCTGCCGTCCTAAAGGGTGATTGCGGAGTTGTGCCAGAACCCGGGGGGCAGCCTGGGGAGAGGCAATCACAACGGCTTTTCCCTCATTGGCCAGGTAGAGGGAGTCCAGGCCCAGGAGGTCAGCTAAACCTTCTACTGCAGGGTCCCGGGGAATGGCGCCTTCCTCCAGAAGAAACCCCAGCCCGCTTTGTAAAGCTAATTCATTTAGCGTAGTGGCCAGTCCGCCCCGAGTGGGATCCCGCATACAGCGAATCTCCGGGGAATGGAGGGGGTTTAGCAGTTCATGGAGGCAGGCACAGTCGCTGACCAGGGAGGTTGAGACAGGAAGGCTGCCACGGGCGGCCATGATGGTAAGACCATGCTGACCTAAGGGACCGGAGATAATTACTTTATCACCGGGCCTCATGTGTTGTGGAGAATAATCAATCTCCCCAGGTACGAGGCCTAAGCCCGTGGTGGTGATGAAAATCCCGTCACCGGAACCCTTTTCCACCACTTTAGTATCACCGGCCACGATCTGAATCCCTGCCTCCCGTGCCGTGTGGGCCATACTGGCCACGATTTTTTCCAGGTCTATAAGGGGAAAGCCTTCTTCCATGATGAAGGAACTGGTTAGGTACAGGGGTTTTGCCCCTGATACAGCCAGATCGTTGACAGTGCCACAGACTGAAAGCTTGCCAATATCCCCACCGGGAAAAAAGAGGGGTTTCACCACAAAGCTGTCAGTGGTCATGGCCCAACGACCCGGGGCACTGGGAAAGAGGCTGGCGTCCAGTTCCTGGGCAAGGATAGGGTTAGCAAAGTGTTTATGGAATATTTCTTTAATCAGTTGATAGGTTTTTAAGCCCCCGGCTCCGTGGGACATAAGAATACAGTCTTGATCCATTTTTTTTACCTCCCGTAGTAGAAGCTGGCGGCACAGGAACCTTCGGAAGAGACCATACAGGGTCCTACCGGTTCCAGGGGTGTACACTGTTTGGCAAAGAGCACACATTCTACAGGCTTTTTCAGGCCTTTTAGGATTTCCCCGCAGCTGCAGGCCGTAGGGATTTCCTTGCGGCCAAGTTGAAGAGAGAAGCGCCGGAAAGCATCAAAATCCTTGTATGCTTCAGCAAGGCCGAGGCCGCTCTCGGGAATTGCGCCCAATCCCCGCCAGGTGGTTTCCACGGGTGTAAAATATTTAGCTAAATAAGCCAGGGCCTGGGGGTTACCTTCAGGATTAACACCTCTTTTATACTGGATTTCCACCCGGTAAGATTTATTCTCAACCTGCGAAAGGAGCATTAGAATACCAAGGAGAATATCTTCGGCGGTAAAGCCTGTGATGACACAGGCTTTATTGTATTCCCGGGCTAAAAATTCATAGGGTTCCTGACCCAGGATGCTGCTCACATGACCCGGGAGAAGAAAACCGTCAATAGCCGTATTGCCCCCACTAACCAGAGCTTGGAGGGCAGGAACAACCCTTTTGTGAAAGGAGAGAACACTAAAATTGTTTACCTTATGGGCCAGGGCCTGTTCTATAGCCACGGCCACAGTGGGAGCGGTAGTTTCAAAACCTACACCCAAAAACACAATCTCTTCCTGGGGGTGGTTTACGGCATATTGGAGACACTCCAAGGCAGAGTAGCAAATAATCACATTTGCTCCCCTGGCTCGAATGGTTTCCAGGCTTCCCGAAGCTCCGGGAACCCGGAGCATATCGCCGAAGGTGAAAAGGGTGACCCCAGGCCGGCCAGCCAGTTCCAGGGCCAGGTCAATGTCGCTCTGGGACGTAACGCAGACGGGGCACCCGGGACCCGATAGCAATTCTATTTCCGCTGGAAGTAACTGACGCAAACCATATTTGGCAATGGCCATAGTATGAGTACCGCACACTTCCATGAAACGAAGGGGTCTGGCTTTTTCCTTGATTCCTCTGATCAGGTCTCCTATAGTCTTAACTTTCCCGGGCAAATTTGTTCAACTCCTCCCAGAGGGCCAGGGTCTCCAAGGCCTCTTCCCTGTCGATGGTATGAATAGCAAAACCTGCATGGATCAGGACATAATCACCTATCTTGGCCTGGGGGACCAGGGTTATACAGATCGTAAGCTGGTTTCCCTGCAAGTCAACTAAGGCTTCCTCTCCGTTAATAGAGAGAATCTTGGCCGGAACGGCTACACACATGCTGTTACCTCCCTGCTATGACTGCTTGACCCAGGCTTATTCCCCCGTCATTGGGGGGAACCTGGCGGTGTATGAGAATCTCAAAATCTTTTCTTTCCAATTCAGTAAGGAGACCGCTGAGCAGGACTTTGTTTTGCATGACGCCACCACTCAAGGCCACGGTAGTGATGTTTGTTTCTTCCCGTAAGAGAAGGAAAGTATGGGTTATCATTTCTTGCAGGGTACGATGGAACTTGGCGGCAATAAAGCCTGTATCACGTTTCTTGCAGATGTCTGCAATGAGTTCCGGCCACATTTCCCGGAGAGAAAGAGTTTCTATCCCGCCTTCTTGCCGCACAGCAAAGGAATAGGTTTCTTTAACGCCGGGAATACACAGGCTTTCCAGTTCCATGGCCGCCTGCCCTTCATAGCTGTTTCTCCTGCAGACTCCCGTTAAAGCCGAGACGGCATCAAAGAGACGGCCGCAGCTGGAGGTGAGAGGGATGTCCCGGGAGTTCTGGAGGATACGCTGGTATAAAGCTATTTCAGAAGGGGCAAAGCCCAGCAGTTTTTCTGCCCACTTTGCGCCTTCCTGGCCCCATTCATGAAGAAGAAAAAGCAGGGCCATTCTATCCGGGCGCTCTACCGTTTTATCACCGCCGATGAGGGGGACATAAGCGAGATGGGCCAGGCGCTGGAAGCAGTCGATGGTTCCCCGGAAGAACTCAAAGCCCCAGAGGTTGCTGTCAGAACCATAACCTGTGCCGTCACACACCAGACCTAATACTTCACCTGTGTAATTGTTATCCACCAGGCAACTGGCTAAATGGGCCTCATGGTGCTGCACGCCCACTAAAGGCAGGTTGAGGCTTTGGGCCAACTGGGTAGTAGTGTAACCGGGATGTAAGTCATGGGCTACTATTTCCGGGGCAATATTAAAATAAGACTGCAGGTGAGAAAGGGTTTTTCGGAATTCCAGCTGGGCCTCTAGATTATCCATATCTCCCATATGCTGGCTTAAGAATGCTTTGTCGCCCGCTGCCAGGCAGAAAGTGTTTTTCAGGTCCCCCCCTAAAGCCAGGACTCTTCTTTTTAAAGGGGTGATTTTTACGGGAAGAGGGACATAACCCCTGGCCCGCCGGGAGATTTGGGTATGTTTTTTAACCACTGCGGTGATGGAGTCATCACAGCGATGATAAATGGGACGATTATGGAGGAGAAAGTAATCGGCTATACTTTTTAGTCTCTGCAAAGCCTCCTCGTTGGTATAGACAATGGGTTCATGGGAAAGGTTGGCGCTGGTCATCACCAGGATATCCAGGTTCCCAGTAAATAAGAGATGGTGAAGGGGTGTATAAGGAAGCATCATCCCTAAAGTTTTAAGACCGGGGTTTAGGGAGGGGGGAAGAGAAGAAGGTAAGATTTGTTCTAAGAGAACTATGGGGGCTTGGGGGCTTTGCAACAGTTCTTCTTCTTCCTTGCTTATATAGGCGTATTTTTTTATCACATCCAGGTCCTTGGCCATTAGAGCAAAGGGTTTGGCTTCACGGCCTTTTCTCTGGCGTAAAGTGTTAACGGCCTCTGGATTTCTGGCATCGCAGACGAGATGGAATCCACCCAGTCCTTTCACAGCGAGGATAAAGCCCTTGGCGAGAAGGTGGCTGAAATCCTCCCGGCAGATACAACCTTTAGCATCCACAAGGGAAAGAGTGGGACCACACTGGGGACAGGCATTGGGCTGGGCATGATATCTCCTGCTCTTTATGTCGTGATACTCTTCACTGCATTCCTGGCACATGGTGAATTCCGCCATGGTCGTGTTGCCGCGGTCATAGGGGACCTGCCGGATGATGGTGTAGCGGGGGCCGCAGTTGGTACAGTTGATGAAGGGATAGCGGAAACGTCTGTCCCGGTGGCTGCGGAATTCCTGTAAACACTCAGGACAGAGGGCCAGGTCGGGGGAAATAAAGATATCACCCGAAGCCTCTTTACTTTCCTGAATGACAAAATCACTGTAACCCCGGACAGGATAAACCTCGGTGTATGTTTCTTTAATTTGTGCTGCCGGAGGGTGTTTTTCGTGGAGTCCACGGACGAAGGCTTGGATTTGTTCGTTAGTTCCTTCCACCCAGATCTCCACGTGGGAACCTTCGTTACGAACCCAGCCCCTCAGCCCGTGTCTTTCGGCCAATCTATGGACAAAGGGGCGAAAGCCCACCCCTTGTATCACCCCGCATACTTTAATTTTCTGGGCCATTATGTGCGACATGGGGACGGTTCTCCTGTCACATCGATAGTCGTTAACCATCCATACCAGGCTTCCATACCCTGACCAGTTAGGGCACTTACTTCAAAAACCGGCAGGTCTGGTTTGATGGTTTTCAGGTCCTCGTAAAATTCCCGGAGATTAAAATTTGTGTAAGGGAGCAGGTCTATCTTATTAAGGAGACAGGCTGCCGCTCCTTCAAAAGTGGTAGGATATTTGGCCGGTTTGTCACTGCCTTCCGTTACAGAGAGAATAACGACTTTTTTATCTTCCCCCAGATCAAAAGCTGAAGGACAGACCAGGTTTCCCACATTTTCAATAAAAATAAGATCCAGTTTTCCGGAAGGAAGTTCAGTCAGGGCTTTATGGACCATGTTAGCATCCAGGTGACAGCCGCCCCTGGTATTGATTTGCACTACGGGCACCTCCAGGGCAGCAATGCGTTCCCCGTCCCGGGTGGTCATGAGGTCACCTTCGATGACGCCAATCGTAAGGTGATTCTTTAGGGTGCGGATAGTGGTTTCCAGCAGGGTGGTTTTGCCTGCCCCGGGAGAACTGATGAGGTTGACGACTTTACTGCCTTTTTCCCTGAAGATTTCCCTGTTCCTGGAGGCCATATCCTCATTGGCCCTGAGAATGTTGGTAACGAGTTTAACTTTTATCACTGCTCGCCTCATCTCCTTCAATGTAATCGATATAAAAGTCCCGGCCCTGGATGATTTTACCTCCCAGGTGGGAACAGGACGGGCAGCGGTAGCCGTACTCCAGCCAGGGGTAAGTTTCCTGGCACTGGGGACACGCATTGAGGGCCTGCTGTTCCTCTATTACCAGTTTAGCTCCCTGGGCTACGGTATTTTGACTTATGACCTGAAAGGAGAACTCCAGGGCTTCCGGTACTACGGCCATCATTTCTCCTACCACAATTTTTATTTCCACCACGTTTTTTAACCTGTTGGCCCGGGCAGTTTGCTCAACCACCTGCAGAAGCTGTTGGGCCAGAGCTAGTTCGTGCATGTTCCACCCCGTGTTAGTTGGTAGTTGTTAGTTGGTAGTTGGTAGTTGGTAGTACAAAAACGCCCCCCGCTTCCCGACTCCCGACACCCGAATCAATAAAATGTTATTTAATCTTCGGGTAGCGGGTAACGGTAGCGGGTGGCAACTAAAAATGTCGGAAATTGAAAATCGGAAGTGTTATTGCTTAAGTTCCTCCAGAATAGCCTTTACTACGCGGGGTACCGCTTCTTCCACCGGGGGAGAGAGCTTTTCCGCGAAGGTCAGGGTATCCTGGGCTTCTATAGCGTAAATTACAATTTCTTTCGGTAACGATAGGCCTAAGGTTTTACCAAGCTCCAGGGCTGTTACCAGGTTGATGTCATGGACCGAGGCCAGGCGTCGGGAAAACTGCAAATCTTCCGGTGTGAGACGGTAAATATCACCGGCCTTCCCGTTCTTAGTTTGAATGGCGTCGACTATAAAGGTTCGTTCATAGCCTGCCAGAAGGTCCAGGAGATTAAACCCGGCAAGAGAGGCCGTGGTTACTTGGAACTCATCCTTTAATGTTTTTGCCAGTTCTTGGGCAATGACCCATCCCACACCATCATCGCTCAAAATGGGATTGCCCAGACCTATAATAATAGTGTTTCCTTTTACCAAGGCAAATTTATCCAGGGTTCTCCCTGGCTGTTATATATCTTGATATCTACCGGGAGACTGCCGGGCATGGTGTGGGTGGCGCAGCCGAAACAGGGGTCATAGGCCCGGAAAGCCATTTCGATCATATTTAAGGCTTGCTGGTTAAGCTCACCGTTTTTAACCAGGCCCTTGGCTGCTTTATCTACGGAGATGTTCATGGCAGCATAATTATGGGCGGTAGCTACGACAATATTTACTTTTTCCAGGATTCCCTGCTCGTTTGTCTGGTAATGGTGGTAGAGGGTTCCCCGGGGGGCCTCTACGATGCCGAAACCTTCTCTTGGTATGGCCGTGGGAAGGCGCCGGATGTCCGTACTTGTAATTTCCGGGTCCTGGGAGAGTTCCAGCATGCGTTCGGCGGCATAGAGCAGTTCCACCAGACGGGCCCAGTGGAAAGCCAGGGTTGCGCGGGAGGGCTTACCGCCCAAAGCGCCATACATTTTCTCATAAGCTTTTTGGGCCATGGGGGTGGCCATTCCTTCAGCGGCATTTAATCTACCCAGGGGACCGACCCAGAGGATACCGCTTTCTGCATCCTCCATAATACCTTTCCAGCCTGGATTTTTCAAGTAGGGAAATTTCAAATATGACCAGCTTTCCACATGTTCGGCGATAAAATCAGGATATTGATGGCTTGCGAATTTAGCAACTTCCTGGCCTTTTTGGTCTACAACCCTTACTAAGCCGTCATAAAAGTTTACCCTGTTATTCCCGTCGACCAGGCCCATGGAATAAGGGGCCAGCTGGTACATTTCACTAAGGATAAGTTTGACGTACTCGTTATTCTTGAGGACTACGTCTTCAAAAATTTGTAAGGATTCTTTTGCAAAGTCCACACAGGACATAGCCATGGCTTCAATGTGCTTGCGTTCTTCTTCAGAAAGGGGCTTACTCATACCCCCCGGCAGGCCGCATACAGGATGAGTGGCCTTGCCGCCAATCATAGCCTGGATCTTCTGGGCGTAAGAACGGTGTTTGATCACTTGCGTGCCTGTTTCCAGGCCAACTTTTGCCACTACCCCCAGGATGTTGCGCTGGGATTTATCGGCACCGGGACCTACCACAAAGTCCGGGGCGGCCAGGGCATAAAAGTGGGCGATGTGGGAATGGATAAAATGGGCACAGTAGAAAAGTTCCCTTAGTTTTTTGGCGGCAGGTGGAGGGTCTACCTGCCAAAGACTATCCAAAGCTTTGGCAGAAGCCAGGTGGTGGGCCTCAGGGCAGACTCCGCAGATGCGGGGTACAATCCGGGGCATTTCTTCGGCGGCCCGGCCTTCACAAAACTTTTCAAAGCCCCGCAATTCGGGAATCTGGAGGTAGGCTTTGGCCACGTTTCCTGCATCATCTAAGAATACTTCGATTTTACCGTGGCCTTCCAGCCTGGTAATGGGGTCGATGGTGATACGTTTCATGCCTGTTCCCTCCTCTTCACACGCTGTAATAAAGCATCGGGTAAGCCAAACCGGTAAAAAGTCCCGGCAGCATCAACGATAGTTTCGGCAGCCTGGCGGGCCTCTTCTTTAGTAGTGGCCTGCAGAATGGAAGTTAAAGCACTGACCAGTTTAGCTCCCTGGTCGTGGATATTGCCGGTAGGTCCGAAGCAGCCTCGGCAGGGCATGTTGGCTTTTATACAGCGGTGTCCGCAGCCGTCCCGGGTGGCTGGCCCACAGCAGACCAGTCCTTGTTCCAGTAAGCATTTTTCCGGGTCCGGGATGATTTCGTGGGGCCGGACAAACCCTTTAAGGTTTTTCTGTTCCTTTACCCTTTGGCAAGTATCGCAGAGAGACTTTGTTCCGGCTATTACGCTCCCCTTGGGGGGGAGATTACCGCTGACGATAGCTTCCACGGCTGTCCAGATGAGGTCTGGGGGAGGAGGACAGCCGGGAAGGTAGTAATCCACATCCACTACCTGGTTTAAGGTATAAACCCTGTTCATGAAGGCAGGAAGCGTGAGGGTACCCTCGGGTACAGCAGTTTCTGCCTGGGGAAGAATTCCTTCATGATTTACAGTGGTTGGGCTGGTTTTATACACTCTTTTCAGTATGCCTTCCCTGTTGGAAAAATTTGCAAGACCAGGTATTCCGCCGAAACATGCGCAGGAACCGAAGGCAACCATGACCCGGGAGCGTTCCCGTAATATTTCGGCCAGTTCCTTTTGTTCAGAATTACGTACGGCACCGTTAAAAAGGCATACGTCTATACTATCTTTGGGAAGAAGGGAGAGGTCCTGGTATTTATAATCCATGGCGATGGGCCAAAGAACGATATTTGCGGCCTCAGCCACATTTAAAATTTTTTCATCCAGATCCAGGATGGCTACGTCACAGCCTCCGCAGGCAGCGGCCCAGTAAATTGCCAGGTTCAGTTTAGGCAAGGTCTTCACCCCCTTGGCGCATGTAAGGTCCAATTTCCTTCAAATCTTTTACCATTTCCTCTACAATACGGGCAAAAATTTCTCCTTGGGATGCGGAAACCCAGACCTGGCGGAAACGAGCAGGTTCTACGCCCATCTGCCTTAGGAGGTTTTCCAGAAGGGGTGTGCGGCGCATGGTCTTGTAATTTCCGTCTACATAATGGCAGTCACCGGGACGGCAGCCGCTGACCAGGACGCCGTCAGCGCCTAATTCGAAGGCTTTAAGCACAAAGGTAGGGTCAACCCGTCCGGAACACATGACCCGGACAATGTGAATATTGGCGGGATATTTGAGGCGGGAAGTGCCCGCTAAATCAGCTCCCGCGTAGGAACACCAGTTGCAAAGGATACCTACTATTTTCGGTTCGAAGCTTCCTGTCATGCCAACACCCCCTCGATCTGGGCCAGTATCTGTTCGTCATTGAAATGCAATACCGTAATGGCACCGGAAGGACAGGCGGCAGCGCAGGTGCCGCAACCCTTACAGACGGCTTCGTTAATAGAGGCGCGACCTGTGGCTTTATCAATTTGAATGGAACGGAAAGGACACAAGCCTACGCAGATCCTGCAGCCTGCACATAATTCCTTATTGACACTGGCAGTAATGGGCGAAATTTTTACTTTCCCCGTAGCGATAACGGAGAGAGACTGGGCTGCCGCTGCGGAACCCTGGGCTACGGAATCGGGTATATCCTTGGGGCTCTGACAGCATCCTGCCAAATAGATGCCATCCGTAGTAGTGGTAACAGGGTCTAATTTAATATGGGACTCCAGGAAAAAGCCGTCGGCGCTCCGGGAGATACCGAAGACCTGGGCCACATGTTCCGCATCGTGACGGGGGACCAGGGCTGTATTGAGGATCACCATGTCGACGGGTATTTCGCGAAAAGCACCTAGCAGGGTATCTTCCGCCCGTACCACAAGCTGCCCGTCTACTTTAGTCACTTCTGCCCCTTTGCCCCGGATGAAGTTGACACCCTCTTCCAGTACGCGGTTGTAGAATTCTTCATACTGCTTACCAAAGGTCCGCATATCGATATAAAATTCATAAACTTCCGCATTGGTGTGGTCTTTGACCATATGGGCAAATTTCACCGAGCTCATGCAGCAGACCCGGGAACAGTAACGCTGGTAGTTGGCATCCCGGCTGCCAATACAGTGGAGAATGGCCACCCTTTTGGGTTCCTCCCCGTTTTTCATGACAATTTTGCCCTGGGTGGGTCCGGAAGCATTGGTCATACGCTCGAACTGTAGACCATTTATAACATTATCATAACGTCCAAAACCATACTGGGGGGCTTTTGCAGCATCAAATAATTCATAGCCTGTAGCCAGGATGATGGTGCCGACCTGGATGGTATGATATTTATCTTTTTGGGCAAAGTTAATAGCCCGGCGCTGGCAGGCCTTGACACATTCCATAGAACATTTTTTTCTATTGAGCAGGAGGCAGTGTTTATCATCGATGACAGCCCGTAATGGTACGGCCTGGGGGAAGGGGATATAGGCGGCGCCTCGTTTGGAGAGTCCCAAATCGAAATCGGTCGGGATGGTATCCTTTAAGACACAGGCCGCAACACAATCGCCGCATCCCGTACATTCCACGGGGTTAATGTAACGGGGTTTTTCCCTGACCGTTACCGTAAAATTACCTACGTAACCCTCGACAGCCGTAACCTCGCTGCTGGTTAACAAAGTAATATTGGGATGGTCTCCCACCTGGACCATCTTGGGGGTGAGAATACAGGCGGCGCAGTCCAGGGTGGGGAAAGTCTTGTCAAATTGTGCCATATGCCCGCCAATGTAAGCTTCTTTCTCTACCAGGTAGACCAGGTGACCTGCCTCTGCTACCTGCAGGGCGGCCTGGATACCGGAGATTCCTCCCCCTACTACCAGTGTTGCAGGATTGACGCTAACCTCTCGTTCCACAATAGGCTGGTGATAAACAACCCTCTTTACGGCAGCCCGTGTTAGGTTGAGGGCTTTCTGAGTGGCTAACTGCTTATCTGTAGTAACCCAGGAACAGTGCTCCCGGATGTTGGCCATTTCCAGGAGATAGCCGTTTAGGCCCGCCTTTTCCAGCGCCCGACGGAAAGTAGACTCATGCATGCGGGGAGAACAGGCGGCTACCACCACGCGACTCAAACCGTATTCCTCAATATCTTTTTTAATATATTCCTGACCAGGATCGGAGCACATGTATTTATAATCCCGGGAGATCACCACCTGGGGCCAGGTTTTAGCTTTTTCGGCCAGAGAAGCTACATCTACCACACTGGCGATATTGGAACCGCAGTGGCAAACATATACACCAATGCGTTCAGTCATGGGACACCTCCTAGCTGATTTTGCTGAGGACAGGTTTAGCGGAAACCAATCCCCTTTCCAATCCTAAAGACTGATAGTCTTTACCAAAAGCAAGACCCATCAACTGGGTGAAATAGACAACAGGGATATGGTAATTGCGCTTATATTTGCGGTTTACCTGGCCCTGGTAGGCATCAAGGTTCATCTGGCAGAGGGGGCAGGTCGTAGCAATCAAATCAGCCTGGCGTTCTTGGGCTTCCGCCAGAATTTCCTGGATTAGTTTGAGGGCCAGCTCCGGCTGGGTTGTGATTAAAGCTCCGCCGCAGCAGCGGCTCTTCTGATAAAAGTCCTGGACATCACACCCTAAAGCAGTGAGGATTTGGTCCATACTTTGAGGATTTTCCGCTTCGTCAAAGCTGGTTGGTTTGACAATCTGGCAGCCGTAATAAGGGACTACCTTTAGCCCGCTGAGGGGCTTTTTCACTAAATCCTTTATTTTTGGGATACCCACCTCGCGCCAGAGAATTTCTATGAGGTGCTTGACTTTAACTTTGCGGGCCATCTTTAGCCCTACTTCCGCTAAAAGGCTGTTGACTTTATATTGTAATTCCGGGTAGGATGATATATTTTCATTGGCTTTGGCCAGGGTGAGATAGCAGGAATTACATGCCGCCATAATATCGCCCTCCTGCTGGCTGGCTAAGGCTAAATTCCTGGCGGGCATAAGCTGGGCCGACAGGTAATCCAGAGAGGATGTGACGGTGGCGCCGCAGCAATTCCAATCAGGTATCTCTGTAAGTTCCAGATTGACTTCCGGAGCAACGGCATAGATGGATTGGGAAAAATCTTTGGCCGATGTCAGTAAGGAACAGCCTGGGAAAAATTGATATTTCATCTATATGATCCTCCTTGCGTTAGTTGGTAGTTGTTAGTAACGGACGCTCCCCGGTTCCCGATTCCCGATATATTTACGGGTAGCGGGTAACGGGTGGCGGGCAGCGGATAAACTTTGTCTGAATTTGTCTACGGTTAACGGTTCCTTGTACTCTTAAATAAAACTGGTCACCGGTCACGCTGCTGAAGGCAGCTTTATTGTGCTTGTGCACGCTTGAACAGTTCCTGCAGTTGTCCTGTCCCTTTGATACTGTGGGGCAGTACCTGTAGGCGGCCTTTCGTTAAAAGCTTTAAACCCATGGGAGCAAATCCCAGAAGTTTGGCAGGGTTAGTGGTGAGGGCGTAGCGCATCATCATTTCTCCTTCATGGACCCGGCCGTAACGATTGAGGACCTGCTGGAAGGAACGGTAGAAGGCCGCGACCTTGTTTCTCTTTTCACGACGGTTTTGTTTAAAAGCCAGATTTTTTAAGATGTACATGATATCGGTAAATTTAATACCCCGGGGACAGCGAACAGAACAGGTATAGCAGGAGGTACAGTTCCAGATGCCTAGGCTGTTTAAAACTTCCTCCCGTTTATTTGCGCGAATCATCGCAATCAACTTACGGGGAGTATAGTCCATACTATAGCTGGTGGGACAGGAGCCAGAACAGGTGCCGCACTGGATACAGCCTAAAATTGCTTTGCCGCCTGGATAGGAGAGGATTTCCTCCAGTAAGGTAAGTCCCTTTTTTTCCAAGACTAAAATGGACATAAAAAACACCCCTTTGCACAAAAAATCACTTTTCAGTAATTTTTTTGGCCCAGGGGATTTTTCTCAAAAAATATGCTCAATTCAGAAAATTATTTTTACTAAATTATATGTCGCCTTAACTAAGATTGCAACATAATTTTATTTATATGTATCATTGGAAAAATATATGGTATATACATGTCAGGTGTCTTATAAGGTTTTGGCAAATATTAGAGGGATATGCGGGAAAACGTCGAATTGTAAAATCGAATAATGAAGGACTAAGGCTTATTAGTTTTTTTATTAATATTACTGCCATTTTCGAAAACATACCTCTGTTGTTCGCAACAAGTCAGATTGACTTCAGGAATATTTTTACAGAGAATTAAAGAAGATATAACACAGAAATGAAATACGTAACAGGGAGGTTTCATGGGAAAGCTTGAACTCATAGCAACTGCTGCCTTTGGCCTGGAATCTGTCGTAGCCAGGGAAGTTCTGGATTTAGGCTATATTGAACAAAAGGTAGAGAATGGCCGGGTAACCTTTTGGGGTGATGAACTGGCTGTCTGCCGTACCAATATATGGCTCAGAACAGCGGACCGGGTACTTTTAAAAATGGGGCAATTTGAGGCCCGCACTTTTGAGGAATTGTTTCAACAGACCAAAGCCTTACCCTGGCCTGACTGGTTACCTGAAGATGCCAACTTTCCTGTAGAGGGCAAATCAGTTAAATCCACCCTTTTCAGTGTATCTGACTGTCAAGCCATTGTAAAAAAAGCCATAGTTGAAAAAATGAAGGAAAGATATAAAAGACAGTGGTTTGAAGAAACAGGGCCCCGTTATAAGGTGGAGGTAGCTCTTCTCAAAGATGTGGTCACCATAACTATTGATACAAGCGGGGCTGGCCTGCATAAAAGGGGGTACCGCAAACTGGTGGGACAGGCACCCCTTAAGGAAACTCTGGCTTCCGCTCTTGTTTATTTAAGCCGCTGGCACCCGGAGAGGCCCCTCATTGACCCCTTCTGCGGCTCGGGAACTATCCCTATAGAAGCTGCCATGCTGGGGCTTAACCTGGCATCGGGGTTGAGGCGTGATTTTGCGGCAGAAAAATGGCCAAATATACAGGAAAAATACTGGAAAGAAGCAAGGGGTGAAGCCCTGGACCTTATAAAAAAGGATATAAGTTTAGATATTGCCGGTTTTGATATTGATGACGAAGCCTTAAGTTTAGCCCGTTATCATGCCCGGGAAGCCGGGGTGGAAAAACATATTCATTTTCAGCGCTGTCCTGTAGCGGAACTTAAGTCTAAAAAGAAATTCGGGTATATTATCTGCAACCCCCCTTATGGCGAACGTTTAGAGGAAATGAAGGCAGTGGAACGCCTTTACAAGGAAATGGGACAAATTTTTAAGAAACTTGATACCTGGTCATATTATGTACTTACCTCTCATCCTCGCTTTGAAACCCTTTTCGGACGCCGGGCTGATAAAAATCGCAAGCTTTTTAACGGACGCATTGAAACCCATTATTATCAGTTCTTTGGGCCCAAGGTCCCGGGATTTAAGAGAGATATATAATTTGGAGCAGGATATCTTTGGGGAAAGTACAAAGTATTCTTTAGGGTGAGTAAAGGTGCTCACCTCTTTATTTTTGTCCTTTTTTATCGAAATTATCTTAAAAAACAACAAGTATATTTTTATATACTAAAAAGCGGCAACATAAGAACAAAATTCGACATAGGTCCTATGTTATCATAAATCAGGATATTTTTTAAAAGATAAATGATTTATTATAATATAATGGCTCAACCTGGGAAGAAGGTAAAAGCTGAATTGAAAAAGGGAAATTGTCTTATACGGATTGAGTGGGTTAAAAAGCGTAACTTTCAGATTATAAGAGAGGTGGGAGGTAAAGCGCACGCTTTTGAAATTGAACAGTTGCTTATAGAAGCCCTGAGCAACGCCTAAATCCATGGTAATAAAAGGGATGAAAGGAAACCTATATATCTCCGTTATACATATGATACAAACAGTATCACTTTTGAGGTGCAGGACTGCGGTCCCGCTTCGGAAACGGGCAAATTCCTTTAGAACTGCCCGGGGATAAGCTTCTGGAAGAGACAGGCCGAGGTTTATTTTTGATTAAGGCTTTTGCCGATGAAGTAGAATTGTGCGGCAATATTATTATAATCAGGAAAGCCTTGGACCTTGGACAAATGCGTATCCCATGTGGGGTAAAAAAAGAAATTTACAGGTCATTTTTGGAGGGATAAAAGTGAAACTGAGTTTAAAGGTTAAACTTATTACCATGTTCCTGGTCCTGATATCTACCCCTCTTTTGGTTTTGGGTTTCTTATCTTATAAAATGGCCTCGGAATCTTTACAAAAAACTATTGAACAGCAGCTGGCAGTAACTAATGCTTTAACCGCAGAAAATGTGGGACTGACCTTAGGGACAGTGAGGGATTACGTGAAGTTCGCCAGCGAAACACCCCAGCTTCTTGGGGCTGTAGTAAACAGCCAGCAGGAAAAAAGAGCGGCCTTTGCTTATGTGGCTGAACTGCAGCGCGAGAATGCCGGTTTGATTGAAATGGTTATTGTTACCGACAGCCGGGGAAAGACCATCATGACCAACGAGTCTCTCAATTCAGATGTGGATTTAAGCGATAGGGATTATCTAAAAAAAGCCCTGGGAGGGTCCGGGGCAGTCAGTGAAGTTATTATGTCAAGAATCACGGGTAAACCTGTTGTTGCCCTTGCTGAACCCTTAAGGGGAGAAAATAAAGTGCAGGGGGTGCTGATTGCCACCATTTTGTTTGATAAAATCTCAGAGCATGCGGAAAAAATAAAAATCGGTGAGAACGGCTACGCCTATATGATTGACAAAAATGGCCTTGTGGTGTATCACCCCAATAAAGAAAAAGTGCTTAAAGAGAACTTGAGTGATACAGATAATGCTGAGTTAAAAGCTCTTGTGCAAAAGATGAAAGCCGGGGAAACTGCAGATGGATATTATACATATGAAGGGGTTAAAAAGTTCGTAAGATTTCAACCGGCCGGTAACTGGATTTTGGCCATTACAGCTAACTATGATGAATACATGGCCCCCGCTTTAGCCATAAAAAATAGAACCTTAATCATAATTGGTATAGCTTTACTCATAGCTCTGTCCCTCGCTTATTTCCTTTCCGCCAAGAACATTATTAATCCTCTTAGACAATTACAACAACTAATGGAAAAAGCGGGTAAAGGTGATTTAACCGTTTATGCCCAGATCAGGACAAAGGATGAGATACAGGCATTGGGAGAATCTTTTAACCAGATGATTACTCATCAGGGAGAAATAGTCAGGCAAGTCCGGACCAGTGCCCAGGAGCTGGCGGCATCCTCTCAGGAAATGGCAGCTTCTTCTGAACAGGTCAGCTCTGCTACTGAGCAAATCACTGCCAGTATCCAGCAGGTTGCTAAAGATGCAGATGCTCAAAACAATTCTGTAATTGAAGCTTCTAAGTCCCTGGTGCAGTTGGCAAGTTTGGTAAAGCTTGCTCAGCATAAAGCCCTGTCCGCAAATGAAAGATCAGCCAATACGATGAGGATTGCCCAGGATGGCAGGACAAAAGTAGAAGAAACAGTACAGGCGATGAATATCATTAACGAAAAATCCAGTGATACGGCTGAAGTTGTCCAGCGGCTCAGCAAGCTGTCAGCCAAGATCGGAGAAATCATCAGCACCATCAATGCTATTGCGGCCCAAACAGATTTACTGGCTTTAAACGCTGCCATTGAGGCAGCCAGGGCCGGGGAACACGGCAGGGGGTTTGCCGTAGTGGCCGATGAAGTCCGGAAACTGTCGGAGGAATCCCATAAAGGGGCAAGTGAAATAGCAGCTTTGGTCAGCGAAATGGTGAAAGAGACCAATAAAGCCGTGGAATCCATGAGGTCAGGAAAAGAAGCGGTAGAGAACGGGGTCAAAGTGGTAAAAGCTACTGACCAGGCTTTTGCTGAGATAATCGATGCTGTTGAGGAAACCGTGGGGAATATTCAGGAAATAGTAGAGATTACGAAAGATGAAGTGGCCACTTCCGATCAGGTTGTCAATTTAATTAATACCATTGCCTCCATTAGCGAGGCTACAGCAGCCAATAGCCAGGAAGTATCGGCTGCTGCGGAAGAACAGGCTTCCGCTGTGCAAACAGTGGCCGCAACAGCTGAAGAAACCAGTGCCATGGCCAATTCTTTAGAAAATTTGGTAAGAGTATTTAAACTAGCTTAAGTAAATATACGCCTCTTATGAGGAAGCTCGGAGGAAGTAGCGCTTAGGGAGTGGATAAAATAAAAATAAAAATTACATTGGCTAATAAGCTAAAAAGACCCTGGGTATGTGACCCGGGGTCTTTTTAGCATTAACGGCACAAGTGCAACTAAGGCTTCTTTGTAAATACTTACAGGACAGGGTTTTAAAAAATAGCCGGTTAAGGCAATTTATAATTCCTCGATTATATTAACTTCATTACTTCTGAATATCCTGGCAACCTTGCCTATTATCTGAACTTGTTCTTTACCGGTAAGCAGGATTTCGGGATGGCAGGAATTGGGGGAGATAAGTTTAATCTGTGTTGTATCCCGGTAATAGCTGCGGATAGTAAAGGAACTGTTGAGGTTGACAAGGACTAACTCTCCGTTTTCAACATTTTGATCCTGTATGACCAGGGCAAGATCGTTTTCTGCTGCTATAGTATCTTCCCGTATTTTGAGGAGAAAGCAGCTCCCGGTAACCTTATTGCGGGAGATGACAACAAAGCCTTCAATGATTTTGCTGGCTGCCCTGAGACTCTTCAGATTTTCCTGGTCCAAGACTGGCAAGTAGATATACCCGGGAGGGGAATAGTGCTCTTTTTCCTCAGCAGCCATGGAATGTTCAGGTTTATGGGGAGTTTCTGAGGTAGTCTCTTTCTTTACGAGATACTCTACAAATTCAGAAAGGATGATCAGGTTTTTCTCACTTAAGTGGTCTAACAATGTGGTGATATGCTGATAAACTTTATTGGGATGTTTTGGTTTTTTGATTGAACCCGTCAAGAGCCAGTCCGTGCTTACGTCAAAAAAATTCGCAATACTAACTAATGCCTCAGAGGAGGGACTGAACCTTCCTGTTTCATAACTACTGAGATTACCCCGCGAAATACCCGTTTTTTTAGCCAGTTCCAGTTGGGTAACGTTTCTCGTTTCCCGTAAATATCTAATCCGTTCGCCTATCGTGGTCAATGCTTTTTTCCTGTGCAAAAGGATTCCTCCTTGAAACAAAGCAGTTATGTTTGAAAATAAATCACTAAATCTTGACAGTGTTTGAAATCAAAGCATATAATAGGTATAAATGTAATATCTTACGTAGAGATTGTATCATATCCTTAGAACTTTGGACTACATCACTGAGTACCAGGAGCAATAACAAGTGCAAGCGGGGGTGAGGTGATGACCAAGCGAAAACGCCAGCTCACAGAGTACGGGATAAAAGTGAAGATGGCTCTCCTTCAGAAAGGGATGAGCCAGCGGCAACTTTGTAAAGAATTAGGCTGCCATGAGGTTCGCTTAAGTGAATTGCTGTGTGGTGTAAACAATAATGCTAATATTCGTAACAAAATAACTAAAATATTGGAAATAGATGATTAGGAATAGAAACCCGAGCGAACTCACTTCATTTTCGGGTGATCTAAGGAGTGAAGAATATTATTACAAACAAATTTAACTACCGTCGTTTATTAAAAAGAATGATCGAGTATCAACGACGTAAATTGGTGACCTCTATTCAACAAAAGTGGAGTAATGTATCGAATAAACGAATTCTTTCTATCAGTGAAAGGTTAGACAGATTGATCGTCAAATACCTCAAGTGGATAAGGAAAATTTAAATATTACTTTGGGCAACAAAGCGAGAAGCGAAGTATAATTTTAATCATATTGGCTAACTCTTAAGACCTGGATATTTACCGGGCTTTTCTTTTCGAGAGGGACAAAGCAGTATTCTCTGCTACCCTAAGTAAACCAGATGTTTAACATCGATGTTTGCCGGTATCTTCTATTGAGGTGGTTTTTGGCAGTAGTGAATGAGTCTTTTCGGGTAGAATCCAACCCTATCCGGGAAACTATGGCTACAGAACCCTGGGCTTACCCTACGAAAGGATTATACGTTTCCTCCCTAGAACGATGAGTGGCGCAAATACTTGTAATTGGTGATTTTTCCTTCCGGGATATACGTGAAGTCAGCTAACCAGTAACCCTTTTCTCCTTCGTCTAGAGTCAAGCCCAGGGTATTATTTGTAGTTCCCAGGAAAATATCGACCCGCCGGAACTGGGTGCCGGAATAAAGGTAAGTCCTTCTTCCGTCTTTTTCTTCGATATAGGCCTGCCAAGGTGTACCCGGGGCAGTAAGATAATTTTCGCCGGTGTCGATTTTATCAATCTTCGCAATGACTACAATATCTTCTAATTCTCCGTCTTTATCGGCATCAAACTGTACCCGCTTCACATAGCCCCAGCCGGGATCCCCCGCCTTGGCTAAAGGAATTTTCTCATCGATAAACTGGATGCTTACGTCTTTCTTGAATAAGCCGAAAGAGGGGAGAGCGAAAATAAAAACAAGGACAGCGGCATAAACGAGGAATACCGCCGGTAACCAGAGCCAGCTTTTTTTCACGGTGATTCTCTCCTTCATTAGGTGTAATGTTCTTAAAATAAGCTTGCAGTAATATAATTATATAATGAAACTTGCTTAATATAGTTGAGATTTTAGAGAAAAAGGGAAATAATAAAATATGAGTATAAGAGTGAAATCTGCTAAAAATGGTGTTGACAGTTTGGGGAAGCCTTGATAGACTTTATCTTAATTTAAAATATTGTTTGTGCTCTTATCCCGAGAGGTGGAGGGACTGGCCCGATGAAACCCGGCAACCGTTTGGGCATGCTCAAATTGGTGCTAATTCCTGCAGAAGTAATCAACTTCTGAAAGATAAGAGACCCCGTATACAGCATGATTGGGGCCTCTTCTCTTGGGAAGAGGCCTTTTAAATTAACAGGGGAAGGGCACTTACAAGGGAGGAGAAAGACAAAATGAGTGTGGAACGTACTTATCAGGACATCAATGAACGAATCAAAAAAGGAAAAGCTGTGGTTCTCACGGCGGAAGAGGTTATCAGTAAAGTTAAAGAAAAAGGCGTCACGCGTACTGCCCAGGAAGTTGATGTGGTTACGACGGGTACTTTTGGTCCTATGTGTTCTTCTGGAGTATTTTTGAATTTCGGTCACTCTGCCCCGCGTATTAAAATGCAAAAGGTCTGGTTAAACAATGTGCCTGCCTATTCCGGCATAGCTGCAGTAGATGCCTACCTGGGTGTAACGGAATTGCCCGAAGACGATCCCTTAAACAGCAATTATCCCGGGGAATTTCGCTATGGCGGGGGCCATGTTATAGAGGAACTGGTAGCCCGTAAACCCATCAAATTAAAAGCCACCAGCTACGGAACAGACTGTTATCCTCGCCGGGAGATTGAGACCACTATCACCTTAGATGAGATAAACGAAGCTATCCTCTTTAACCCGCGCAACTGCTACCAGAATTATAATTGTGCCGTTAACCTGGGAGACAGGACTATCTATACGTATATGGGTACCCTAAAACCCCGTTTAGGCAATGCCAATTACTCCACTTCAGGCCAGTTAAGCCCCTTGCTTAAAGACCCCCATTTTAAGACCATCGGGATTGGCACACGGATCTTTCTCGGTGGGGGTATGGGTTATGTGGTGTGGAACGGGACCCAGCATTTTCCCGGTACCCTCAAAGATGGTAACAACAGAGACCTGTGTGGAGCAGGGGGGACGCTTTCCGTAATGGGCGACTTAAAGCAAATGAGCCCCCGCTGGCTGGTCGGTACCAGTTTCCGTGGTTACGGAGCCACCTTGACGGTAGGGGTGGGATTACCCATCCCGATTCTAAATGAAGAAATTCTTTATTATGCCGCCAAAACTGATGAAGAACTGTATGCTCCCATCGTCGATTACAGTGATGCTTATCCTAACCGGAAGCCAGGTAATCTGGGATTGGTAAGCTATGCAGAATTAAAGAAAGGAACCATCCGGATCATGGATAAAGAAGTTCCCACAGGGCCCCTCAGCAGTTATCCTCGGGCCCGGGAGATTGCCCATATCCTCAAAGAGTGGATAGAAAAGGGTGATTTCCTCCTGGGAGAACCCAGCCAGTTGCTGCCCGGCCCTGCTGCCGGCTTAAGCGGCAAGCCCCTCAATGAGAAAGAATAACTGACGATCACCGTGACCGGTGACCGGTGCCCAGTGTCTACACTCGTAAACCGTAAATCGTGAAAGATGAAAAATATGACCTGCCAATATAAGGGTGATAGGGACAATGTTGTCGGTGATCGTCTAAATATGCCGGTGATCGGTCAACGGTGATTGGTGATCGTTCATCACTAATAACTAGTAACTAGTAACTGAAGAATGGAGTGAATGCTATGGCCCCTGAGAAAATTGTCCTGCGCTTCAGTGCAGAGACTGCTGATAAGCCCATTATCTATCACCTGGTGAAGGATTACGATTTAATCATTAATATTGTGAAAGCCTCCATCAACCCTCATAAGGAAGGAACTATGGTTCTGGAGTTATCGGGAGAAAAATATAAGGAAGGTATCTCTTTCCTGCGCAAACAGGGAATCACTGTGCAGCCCTTAACCCAGGAGGTTGTACGTAATGAAGAGCGCTGTACCAGCTGCGGGGCCTGTACGGTCCACTGTCCTACCCAGGCTTTGTATATGGAGCGGCCTTCTATGGAAGTAAAATTCGACGGCGACAACTGTATCGTTTGTTTAATGTGCCTGAAAGTCTGCCCCGTACAGGCCATGGAGGTTAGAATTTAAGTGGTATACGAAGCTCGCACCTACCGGACCCTGCACCAGCAGAAGGACCTGTGCCATTTTCAGGTTATGGTAGAGGAGACTGACCTGGATATTGCCGTAAGGAAAGAAAGATATGATGCAAGAATCATAGAGTTGGCAAAAGCTGTAGTCCGTGAAGAGCGTTACCTTTTAAAAGAATATATCAGCCGTGACCCTGTTTTTCTCACCACTCTGGAGCCTTATCAGCCTCTCCCTGATGCACCCTTTTCGGTAGTGGAGATGAGTAGAGCCGCCCAGTTGGCCGGCGTAGGGCCTATGGCGGCGGTGGCAGGGTATTTTTCGGAAACAGTAGGCAAAAAACTGGCCGCTTTTTCCAGGGAGGTTATTGTAGAAAACGGCGGTGACATCTGGCTGAAAACCAGTAAAACCAGGCGCGTGGGAATTTTTGCCGGCAACTCTCCTTTTACCCATCGTATAGCCCTGGAAATTAGGCCTGGTCGTACACCTCTCGGAATCTGCACCTCTTCCGGTACGGTGGGACATAGTTTAAGTTTTGGCAAAGCCGACGCGATGGTAATTTTATCTCCTTCGGCCACCCTGGCCGACGCTGTGGCTACTGCCGCCTGTAACATGGTGCAAAACACCGATAACCTGGAAAGAGCCGTCAATTTTGCCCTCAATATTTCAGGGGTAACAGGTGCTGTGGCTATCCTGGGCGATAAGATGGCGGTACGGGGGGAAATAAAGTTAGTGCCTATGTGAGTAGGGGCCTATCCATTGACACATTAAAGTAACGGGGCCCCTGGATTATTAACAATGATTTTGCCAACCGTTTTGGTCTGGGACTTGCTCTGAAAGTGTAAAACTGGGGGTAGAAATGGCAGAGGCCTGGCTGGGGGCTGGATGCAAAATTATGCAAAGTGGCCAAGGAGTACTACCAGGAAGCAAAAGATGCGGGCTACGGGAAAGAAGATTGCAATGCTGTTTATAAAAAAAGAGGGGGCCTGACTTTAGGCCCCACACTTTACTAAAACTTTATTTTAACTTTAATTATCCCCACCTGTACCAGGGCTTGGAAGAAAATCACCACGGAAGGGCCGAGAATAAGACCAATGAACCCTGTGAGTTTAAAGCCTATATACATACTGATTAAAGCGGAGAGGGCCCCTATACCCATGGCATTGGCCATGATTTTGGGCTCGACGATACGGCGGAAAGTAATAATAATAGCATAGTGAATTAAGAGGCCAATACTTTGGAAATAATGACCCGTCATATATTCGTAGATGGACATGGGAATAATCACAGAACCTGTTCCCAATACCGGCAGGATATCGACAATGGTAACGAGAAGAGCTGTTGCTGAGGGGTAACTGATTCCCAGGATAAGAAAACCAAGGAATACTACAAAATAGATTATGATGCTGACAATTACCTGAGCTCTGATAAAACCCATGACGGCATGCTGCAGGTTTTTTAATACTATTTCCACTCTTTCATGGACTTCCGGGTCGAAGAGCTGCATAAACCTGTCTTTAAGCCTGGGAAAATTAAGGCTAATCAGATATAAGGCAATAAATACTATAAGAACTTCTAAAAAGACGTTGGGTAATTTTCTGGCAATGTTGAAGAAGATTTCGGCAATTTGACCGATCATTCCCTGTAAGGCTTCCAGGAGACCGCGAAAGATCTGGTGGAGGCTTGCCTGGTATTCAGGGGGAAGGGATTGAAATAAGTGATGGGTTCTATCGTTAAGCCACTCCAGACCGTGGGCTTCCTTAATAAAGATCAGCAGGGTTTTGGCAAGTCCTACGATTTCCTTAGATACCTTGGCGATAATAATGTAGCCTACGCCTATCACGAAGATAACGAAAACAGTGCAAACAAAAAAAGCGGTATAGATACGTTTGAACCCCGTTTTCTGGCTAAGCTGTTGGATTAAGGGCTCCAAGAGCAGTGCTAGAAGGAGAGCCAGTAAAAAGGGCAGTCCCAGGGTAAAAAGCGCATAAAGTAAGAAAAGACCCAAAGCGCTGTAAAGTATGGTTTTCAGTGACAAAGGACAGGCCTCCTATATTTAAGGTTTTCTCTTTCATTTTAACAGTTTATGGGGTAAAATCTACTGAAAAAGTATCTTTTAGTAGTTTTATGGCCCGGTAGACTGTAGTATCTCACGCATATACTAAATAAAAGGGAATAATCTTTACTGGAACCTCCTCATCTTTTCTGTTACAATGTTCATGTTTTAAGTTAAATGTATGGAGGGGAACATGGAAGAAATTTTAAAAGCGTTAATACTGGGGATTATACAAGGATTGACGGAATTCCTCCCCGTCAGCAGTACAGGTCATCTTTTATTAGGCAGGAAACTCTTGAACTTGTCTGAGGCAGGGCTTTTTCTTGATACCATGCTGCACCTGGGAACATTTTTAGCCGTAGTCGCTGTCTTCTGGGAAGATATCCTTTATATGATAAAACATCCTTTCAGCCGCTTAACTCTCCTCGTTATAGCCGGGACCATTCCCACTGCTGTTATTGGTTTGGCCTTTGAGGATTTTTTTGAGGAAATTTCCAAGACCGGTGTGACTGTGGGATGGGAGTTCCTGGTGACCGGTACTATTTTATGGATAGCCGATAATCTGAAAAAGAGAGGTTACAAGGATATAGATGAGATAACATATAAAGATGCACTGGTCATGGGGACCTTGCAGGGGGCTGCCATCTTACCGGCCATTTCCCGCTCAGGTTTAACCATTTCCGGCGCCTTATTCCAGGGGATTGATAAAAAAGCGGCCGCCCGTTTCTCCTTTCTCTTATCCCTGCCGGCTATTTTAGGGGCAGTTGTTTTACAAAGTGTTAAGCTTTTTAAAGGACAGGTGGAGGCTATCAGCATGGGAGCCCTGGCGGCGGGCACTTTAGCGGCGGCAGTTGCCGGTTATATCGCGGTAAGATGGATGCTGGCCATCATCCAGCGGGGATCCTTAAAAGTATTTTCCATTTACGTCTGGATACTGGGGATTGGTATCCTCATTGCCCAGTTCCTGGGTAAGTTTTAGTTATGCTAATAATTAAAAAATATGACTGAAGTACTAAAATACCCGGCAGATTTCCTGTCGGGTGTTTTTCTAAATTATTTCGGCTCCTGACGCTGTTAAATATCAAAAAGTGCTCTGATTTCTTCCTGGCTCATTTTCGTCAGGAAGTTTTCACCCGGCCTGATAACGGCCTGGATCAGTTCTTTTTTCTTTTGCTGCAGGTCATAAATCTTTTCTTCAATGGTGTCCTTGGTGATCATTTTGAATACCTGGACGGTGTTTTGCTGGCCCATGCGATAAGCCCTGTCTGCGGCTTGTTCTTCAACCGCCGGGTTCCACCAGGGGTCATAGTGGATCACCATATCTGCCCCCGTAAGGTTCAAACCTGTCCCGCCAGCCTTCAGGGAAATCAAGAACACCTCTTTTTCCCCGGCATTAAAGGAGTTGACCAGCATGAGCCGTTCCCTAGATTCCGTTGTACCGTCAAGGTAGTGGTAGGAGATCTTAGCCGCTGCCAGTTCTTCTTTTAGGAGAGAAAGCATGCTGGTAAATTGGGAAAAAAGGAGAACCCTGTGCCCTGCACTGACGGCATCTGCTAATAATTCCATAAGGGTTTCCGCTTTTCCGCTGCCTCCCTGATAGTCTGCAAAAAAAAGGGCGGGGTGGCAGCAGATTTGTCTGAGCCGCGTCAAGAGGGACAGGATTTTAAGCTGGCTTTTTTCAAAGCCGTGGGCCAGGAGTTCTTCCTCAAACTCTTTTTTGGCCTGGAAGAGATAGGCTGTATATAATTTGCGCTGTTCCTCAGTCATCTCGCAGGTTAACTTGCTTTCTATCTTGGGAGGAAGTTCTTGCAAAACTTCTTTTTTGGTCCTACGCAGGATGAAAGGCTGCAAATGACGGGACAGATCCTCCAGAGCCTTCTTATCCTGGTGTTTGACAATAGGGGTTTCGAATTTGTTTTTGAACTTGTTATGGCTTAAAAGGTATCCCGGCATGAGAAAGTCAAAAATAGACCACAGTTCGGTCAGTGAATTTTCCAACGGAGTACCGGTAAGGGCAAAATATCCTTGAGCTCTGATGCTTTTCACGACTTTAGCGTTTAAGGTGTCGGGATTTTTGATATACTGGGCTTCATCCAGGATACAGTATTTGAATTCAAGGTTTTCATAGAGTTCCATATCTCTTCTGAGCAGGGGATAGGAGGTTACCGCCAGATCTGTCTTAGACAGATCCTGGATAGTTTTCTGCCGTTCCTCCTGGTTTCCGACAATAAGGGTTGTCTTAAGTTCCGGAGCAAATTTTTGCGCTTCTTCCTGCCAGTTGTAGACCAGGGAAGTGGGGGCTATAACCAGGGAAGGGGCAGAGTCCCTGGGAGGATTGTTTTTTTCTGCAAGGAGAAAGGTTAAGACCTGTAAGGTTTTTCCCAATCCCATATCATCGGCCAGGATACCTCCCAGGCCGTAAGAGGCCAGGGTTTTAAGCCACTTGAAGCCTGTTTTCTGATATTCCCGGAGCTGGCCTTTGATCCCTTCGGGAAGCGAATATTCCAGTTCACGGGGTTCCCGGATATCCTGAATTATTTGTTTGAAAGCATTGTTTCGCTCCAGGTGGAGGTTTTTTTCTTTGGCCAGGCTGTCAAGATAGAGAGTACGGTATTTAGGAAGCTTGATGATACTTTTTTTCAAATCTTTTTCGCTGAGGTCAAGATTTTCTGTTAATTCGGCCATTTCCCGAAGCCAGTCGCCATCAAGGGCAAGAAAAGAACCGTCTTTCAGCCTGTAATACTTTTTTTTCAGTTTGTATGCTCCTAATAATGCGATAAGTTCTTTAGAGTCCAAATGCTCATAAGTCAAAGCCATTTCCAGAAGGTTCGTATCCATATTCAGCCTCACTGCGGGTGTGACACGGCTGGAAGTGTTAATCCTTATGTTTCTGAAAGCTTCTGAATAGTAGACTTCGGCCAGACTGGCCAGAGCAGAAAGACCTTCCTGCAGGAAGTCATATATTTTTTCTTCGCTGTCCAGAAGGAAATGCTCTTTAAGTTTCTTGAAACCCCATTTAAGGAACAGGTCTACCATCTCTTTTTCTTCTACTGTCTGTCTGATAAGGATTTTGTCCTTGTCAGTGAATATGGTTGCCTGTTTATCGGCAGCGGGATTAACCACTGCCTGCCCATATTTGAATTCTACCCGGGCACTGATGCCGCTGCCGGCCCGGTCAAGGTAAACGTGTTTAGTCAGGGGTGCCCTGTAGAATTTCTCCTTTAAGGAGGGAGCCAGGCTGACGGAACCGATTTTCTCCAGGGAAGGTACTAACGATTCTGGTTACATCGGCAAGGGTTTTGTTGATATTGATAACGAAGGAGTCTTCACCCATCAGGTCGAAGAATTTAAGCAAGTTGGTATTATTTAGTCTCAGCTTTCTTCCGTCAATGGAAAGAGACTGGCTGAGGTAATAGGCGTAAGGGTTGTTCCCGGACCACTGAGAAGTTGCTTTTCGTCCCTTTCGATGGTTTGGATGAATTGGAGCAGAGCGGCAGATTTAGGATCAAATTTTGTCTCACCAGGTTTTAGGCTGAAGTTTTTTCCGAAAGTAAATTCTTCCGATTTGGCTAAAGTTCCCAGGAATTTTTTCAAGTCTTTTACGGTGTACATTTTACCGCTGCCGACGGTAAATTCCAGCCAGCTCACTTTGGAACCGTCCTGGTACAAAAAAAAAATTAAATTCCGGTTTCAGGATGGCCGTTACGGTGTTTTGCTCCTCAAGGGAAGAAGATGTTCTATTGCTGAAAAAATCCAGGAAAGATTGGACACCCTGGGGAAGTTTTGGCGCTGTCTGGGGCCCTTTGGTTTCATATGGCTGGAAAGTACCGAAATATTTATGCCAGTCGGCCTGAATGGCTTTCATGACGGCCACGATATGTTTGCAGGCCCCATCGTAGCTGAAGAAGGCCTCACACTGGCAGGCATAGTCGTCCAGCTGGTTTCTGCTGTTGAACGTTACATTCACATAATATTTATAGGTGCCTCGCACTACGGCTAAAAAGCTGTTGTTCTTGCGGTCGTAATGAAGGGACAACACGCTGCCGTCCTGGTAATATTTGAGACCTTTGCTGTAGGTTGTTTCCAAAACAGTTACTTCTTTGATTTGCGCATCGGTGAGCATAGGAAGGACCATCACCTGAACTTTTTTTAGATTGTCGCAACTTTCATTTTAGCATATTTTAGATTAACTCGTAGTATAACGAAACAAGGAAATTTTCATGCAAAAAAATAAGGAGTTATTGCTGTTTAGATGATGATAACTTTTTGTCATGGGTAATTTATTTTACAAAGCACATGCTATGATTAAATTAAATAATAAATTGGGGTGTCAAATCCTTTCGCCCTAGCCATGACTCGCTAGCTTAATTGGTAGAGCTACTGACTCTTAATCAGTGGGTACCGGGTTCGAGTCCCGGGCGGGTCACCAGGAGAGAAAAGCGGGGAGGGTTGTTTCCCAGTTTCCTGTTTTTGTGCATAATGATTAATCTGTTTTGACAAATGGAAAAAAGGGAGATATAATTAGCTTGTAATTAGCTTAATAAATTGAATATGGTCAGTTTAAGGTGCCCTGTAGCAAGGGAGAATAGGGAAGCCGGTGTGAATCCGGCACGGACCCACCACTGTAAGCGGTGACGATTTACTTTTATGCCACTGGTCATACCCGGGAAGGCAGTAAGGAGGATGAACCGCAAGTCAGGAGACCTGCCTTAAACGTAGTTTGTGGGGGACAGGGGAAGAATGTCAGCCTGCATGTTTGCTGTTGCTTATTGATGGGGAAGCCTCTTAGCGTTGCTAAGAGGCTTTAATTTTTGTTTTCCGGTCAAACATTCTACTCTCTGGTGCCCGTCAAAGGGCATTCTTTTTTACAAAAAAGAGCTTGTCTCTTTTTGATAGGGGTGGACCTTGGGCCATCTGTCAAGGCTTTTAGGGAAGTGCAGCCCCCCCGGCCTTGGCATAGCCGTAGGAAAGCCCCCTCTTGATACACCCTCCACTAATTTTCTTTAGTTCAGCCTCAATATATTTTTTAGATTATTGAGGCCCTTTTTTTAGGGGAGCGAAATCCAGTTAGAAGGGCAGGAATTAGGTCCATGTTAGTTGGTGGGCAAAAGCTGTTTAGACAGTTAAAGGATTTAAGGGTATGGCGGTTTTTTATTTTGGTTGTGTTTTTCTTGATGGCTGTAGGGGGTATTCTTTTCAGTTTAAGTAAAGGGGCTATGGAAATAAGCCTGGGGCAGATCTGGCAAAGTTTTACCGAGGAAAGCCAGGAACCCTGGGCCCATGTGATGCGCAATATTCGTCTGCCCCGCACCCTGGTGGGAGCCCTGGTGGGCATTAATCTCTCCCTGGCTGGCACTATCCTCCAGTGTGTGATGCGCAATCCCCTGGCTGATCCTGGTATCATCGGTATTTCTTCAGGGGCAGGTTTAGCCGGCATTATTATCCTCATTGTTTTTCCCCACAATACTCACTTGCTGGTGCCTGTGGCTTTTTTGGGGGCCATGGGGGCAGCGTGTCTGATTTACATTCTGGCCTGGAAGGGCGGGGATATTCAGCCTATGCGGGTGATCCTGGCCGGGGTGGCGGTTTCTGCTTTTTTGGGTTCCTTTATTTCCGCCCTGATGATTTTTTACAGCGACCGGGTCCATGGGGCCCTGATGTGGATGGCTGGCGGTCTTTCCGCCCGCAGCTGGCCCCACTTCAAGGTTATTTTACCTTATACCCTGCTAGGGGTTTTAATCGCTTTTTACGGTGCACAAAAATTGAATATTCTGCGCCTGGGGGATGAAATTGCCCGGGGCCTGGGTCTGAAAGTAGAAGCTGTCCGGATCGGATTAACAGCAGTGGCGGCTCTGCTTGCGGCCAGTGCTGTCAGTGTGGTGGGGCTTTTAGGTTTTGTCGGCTTGATTGTGCCCCATGCAGCCAGGCTTTTGATCGGCGGGGACCATAAGTTTCTTCTGCCGGCAGCGGCCCTTTTGGGAACAGGGGTGGTCACCATCAGCGATACGGTGGCTAGGCTGGCCTTTGCTCCTGTAGAACTGCCCGTGGGCATCATTATGGCTTTTCTGGGGGCGCCCTTTTTTCTCTATCTCTTAAGGAGGGAAAGCTGATGGCCCTTTTAAATGTTGATGGGGTGAAATTTGCTTATAAAAAAAAGGAAGTTCTAAAAAAAATGTCTTTAGAGATTAATGAAGGGGATTTTATGGCTGTTTTGGGTCCCAACGGCTCCGGCAAGTCAACCCTTTTGAAGCTTCTTTCCCGCAACCTGAAGCCTGATGGGGGCAGTGTCTTTTACCGCAAGGAAAAAATCACCAGCATGGATACTAAAGCTTTAGCCAGACGCCTGGCTATTCTGGTCCAGGGGGCCGTGGCCCCTCCCGATATTTTGGTCAAGGATATGGTGAGTTACGGGCGCTACCCCCACCAGAAATGGTGGCGGGGCAATACCCAGGAAGACCTGAAGATTATTGCCTGGGCCATGGCCAGGACAAAGGTCCAGCAATTTGCTCTGCGCAGGATGGGAGAACTTTCAGGAGGGGAAAGACAGCGGGTTTTTCTGGCTATGGCTTTGGCCCAAAAACCTGAAATAATTCTTCTGGATGAACCTACCACATACCTGGATATTGCCCACCAGCTGGAATTGTTGGAATTAGTGCGGGAACTGAACAAGGAAGAAGGACTTACTGTTGTCGCCGTCCTTCATGATGTGGCTCAGGCCGCCCGCTATGCGGAGAAGGTTGTGTTGATGGAACAGGGGAAGATTATGGCTATGGGTTCCCCCCGGGAGGTTATTAACCCGGAGAATTTGCGGCGCCTTTACGGGGTGGAAGTGGAGGTATGCTGGGATCAACAAGGACTGCCCCGCATTTTTATTAAAGGACTGGCCAGATAAGGGAGCTGAAAACATGCCTGTGCTAGAAATAATTAACTGCACAAAAAAATTTGGCAACTTTACTGCAGTGGATGCCGTAAAGCTGAAGGTAGAAGCGGGGGATTTTTTGGGGCTTTTGGGTCCTAACGGGGCAGGGAAAACCACGCTAATCCGGATGGTATGCGGCTTGCTCAAGCCCACAGGGGGTGAAATCAGGCTCTTTGGCCAGATTTTTTCCCGGGATCTTTACAGCATTAAGAGCAAAATAGGACTTATCCCTCAACATAATAACCTGGAAGGTGAATTAACAGCCTGGGAAAACCTGGAGTTTCACGGCCGCCTTTTTCATATCCCGGGAGAGGAAAGGGACCGTAAAATCCGAGAAGTACTGGCATTTACGGGATTGGAAAATTTCAAACCGGCAAGTAGAAAATTTTTCCGGAGGCATGAAAAGGAGGCTGCTTCTGGCCAGGGCCCTCATGCACCAGCCGGAACTGTTGGTCCTTGACGAACCCACGGCAGGTCTGGACCCGGAAATAAGGCAAGAAATATGGCAGCTTCTTTTAGAGTTGAACAGGCAGGGCATGACCATGCTTTTGACCACTCATTATCTGGAAGAGGCCGAAATCCTTTGCCAGCGCATTGTTTTTATGTACCAGGGACAAGTAGTCAGGGAGGGGAGACCCGGAGAACTGGCTAAAAACCTGGGGCAATTTGCCGTAGAAATAAAAGGACGGGAAGGAATGGAAGTCCATTATTTCCCCAGCCATGAAAAGGCCAGGGCTTACCTGGAAAAGGAAGGCAGAGAAGGAAAGCTGCGCAGAGTGAAGTTGGAGCCTTCTTGCTTTATGGCAGTGCTGTCCTGCTATGCCGCAGGGTTGAATAAAAGGAAAAAGAAAGGCGGTTTATATCTATGGAAATAACATCCTATTATCCCTTTTCTGCCCTGGTAGGTCAGGAAAGGATGAAAAAAGCCCTGATACTGAATGTGGTGAATCCTGCTTTAGGCGGGGTATTGATCAGAGGAGAGAAGGGAACGGCTAAATCCACGGCGGTAAGGGCTTTGGCCAGCCTTTTGCCTCCTTTGGAAAAAGTAGCGGGCTGTCCCTTTAACTGCAATCCTTGGGAGGAGAGTTCCCTTTGTCCTGACTGTAAGAAAAAGAAGGAAGATGGACAATTTTCCGTCATCAGAGAAAAAATGAGGGTTATAGAGCTGCCGATAAATGCTACCGAGGACCGGGTAGCGGGGACCATTGACCTGGAGCATGCCATTAAAGCGGGGGAAAAACGGTTTGAGCCGGGAATCTTGGCCTGGGCCCACCGCAACATTCTTTACGTGGATGAAGTGAATCTCCTGGATGACCACTTGGTGGATCTGCTGCTGGATGCCGCCGCCATGGGTGTGAATACTGTGGAAAGGGAAGGCATTTCTTTTAGTCATCCTGCCCGCTTTGTGCTGGTGGGCACTATGAACCCCGAGGAAGGGGAACTCAGGCCCCAGTTGTTGGACCGCTTCGGCCTTTCGGTGGAAGTAAAAGGGGAACAGGGAATTCTTATGCGCATGGAGGTCATCAAAAGGAGAATGGCCTTTGAAGAAGACCCCGCGGGGTTTGCGGCCCGCTACCAGGCAGAGGAGGAAAAGCTGCTCCGGCGCATTACAGAAGCCAGGTCCTTGCTGTCTGCAGTTGTGGTGCCCGAAAGAATTTATGAAAAAACAGCCCGCCTTTCCTTGGTGCTGGAAGTTGACGGTCATCGGGCCGATCTGACCATGATCAAGACGGCTAAAACTCTGGCTGCTTATAAAGGACAGCAGGAAGTAGGGGAAGACGAATTGTGGGAAAGCGCCCTTCTGGCTCTGCCCCACCGTATGAAACGCCTGCCTTTTCAGTCGGGGATCCTGGATGAAGAAGCCGTTAAAAAAATCATCTTTGACGGGGAGAAAAAATGAGCAGAAAACAACTATATCCCTTCGGGGCCGTCGTAGGACAGGAGGAGGCCAAGGAAGCCCTGCTTCTGAGTCTGATTAATCCCCGGGTTCAGGGGGTGCTCCTTTCCGGGGCCAAAGGGACGGCCAAATCTTCCCTGGTTCGTTCTCTGGTAACTTTGGATGACTCCTTGAAAATAGTGGAAGTCCCCCTTAATACCACGGAAGACCGCTTGGTAGGGGGGATAGATTTAGAAAAAATGTTGCAAAGAGGAGAAAAGGTGCTGCAGCCCGGTATCTTAGCCCAGGCCCACGGCCATGTGCTTTACATAGATGAAATAAATCTTTTGCCCCCGTTCCTTGTAAAAAAAATACTGGATGCGGCAGCCACCGGAGTCAACAGGGTGGAAAGGGAAGGGATTTCCCTTTGTCATCAGTCTCGTTTTGTGCTGGTGGGCACTATGAATCCCGAGGAAGGGGAGCTTTCCCCCCAGCTTTTGGATCGCTTTGGTTTATATGTAGAAGTGAAGGGCATAAAAGATGAGGAATTGCGCAAAGAAATAGTCAAGAGAAGGCTGGTCTTTGAAGAAAACCCTGCAGGTTTTCTGGCCTTGTGGCAGGAGGAAGGGGCGGAGCTTGCCCGCAAATTAAAATCAGCCCGCAGGATCCTGCCGGAAGTAAAGACCGGAGAAGAGATCCTGGGTTTAGCGGCAGAACTGGCCCAGGCAGCGGGGAGTAAAGGTCACCGGGGGAGCTGGTCATGGTGGAGTGTGCCAGAGCTTTGGCTGCTTGGGACGGAAGAAAGGCGGTAACGGTCCAGGATGTGAAGAAAGCCGCCGCCTATGCTCTGCCCCACCGTCAAAGCCGGCAGCCCGGGGAGGCTCAGGGGAAACCTCTTCCGCCTGGGGCGGGAGCACCTCCGGAAAAGGAAGATAGAAGGGAAGAAAAAAAGGGGTTACCCCCTGGTAACCACTGGCGTAAGGGCATGGGTCAGGCTGAAGAGCGAAAAGATAACCCTGAAGAAATAGTTCTTTCAGACGGTATTCTTCCCCCCGGCCTGGCAGGGGCAGGAGGAAAGGGGAGAGGAGACTGGCGAGGAACCAGGGAGTGCAGAAAGAAGAGAGGACGGTACGCCGGCTGGACTTATCCCCGGGGAAAGGAATTAAACGCAGGGGATGTGGCCCTTGATGCCACCTTAAGGGCGGCGGCCTTGTGTCAGCCTTGGCGCAAAAAGGAAGGGGGGTTCTTAAAGATAGAGCCCCGGGACTTTCGGGAAAAAATCAGAGAAAATCCTCCCCAGCATTTGCTGGTTTTTGTGGTTGATGCCAGCGGGTCCATGGGGGCCAGGGCCAGGATGGGGGCAGTAAAGGGAGCCCTCCTCTCCCTCCTTAAGGAGGCTTACCGCAAAAGGCAGCAGGTAGCCCTTGTGGCTTTTCGCCAGGATCGTTCCCGGGTTTTGCTGCCTCCGACTCCAAGTCCGGAAAGGGCCCAAAAATATCTGGCAGAATTGGCTACAGGAGGGAAAACTCCTTTGGCCGAAGGGCTGCTCCAGGGCTTAGAGGTTATCACCCAGGCCCGGCGCAAAAACAAAGCCCTGACCCCTATCCTGATCCTAGTCAGCGACGGACGGTGCAACTGGGCCCGAGAAGGGCAAAACCCCCTGGAAGCAGCCTTAAATGCTGCTGGAATCTATAGACAAAAAGGAATTATCTCTTTGGTCCTGGACACGGAAGAAGGGGCTTTTTCTCTGGGTTTAGCCCGCCGGTTGGCAGAAGTCATGGGCGGTCGCTATGTAAGGTTGGAAGAAGTAAGTCACCGGACTGTTAAGCATTGTGTGACCTGTTTTTTACACGAATTTGAACGGGAAAGATAGATACAGCATTATCAGGGGGGTGTAAATTTTGGTAGAGATAACGGTTGTTACTGTTTCTTATGCAGCCCTGGAGGACCTGGTCATCGTCAGGGATAAGCTCCTTAGTCAATATCCCGGGGCCTTCCGACTTCACCTATTTAACGGTGAGAAGAAACTTCCGCCCGCCAAGAAGGAGAAGTTAAACCAGGCCCTGGATGCCTCCCGGTTTTTGATCTTGGACCTGATGGGGGCACCCGGTGAACTCCAGGCTTATCTTTTAAACCGGGCTCAAGCTTTCCGGGGGTTTATCGTACCTTTTGGCGGGGAAAATTCGGGGATCCGCAGTCTCCTCCGGCTGGGGCGTTTGGATGGGTCCAGGATGTCCGGTGAGGGGGGAGAGGCCTCGTTGGCCAAGATGAAAAAAATGATGGAAATAGGGGAAAAGGCCGCCTCCCTGATGCCGATAGGTATTTTGAGGGATTTGCGCAATTATTTGCGTCTTCTGGAATACTGGCGTTTTGCCGGCGAAGAAAATATTAGAAACTTTCTTTTGCTGCTGTTGCGGGAGTACGGCTCCCTGACTTACCTGCCTCGGCCCGGTAATCCTCAGACAGCGGATCCTGTAAGTATTATGGATCCCTTGACAAGGGAGACTTTCCCTGATGCCCGTGCTTATTTTGCCCGTTGGGGCTATGAACAGGGGAAACCTGTCATTGCCCTCCTCTATTACGGCCATAATTATCCGGCCCGGACAGGACCTGCAGTACATAAAATCAGGACGGAACTAAGCCAGATAGCCAATGTGCTGCCGGTGGCCCTGACCTCCTTTACCGGCAGGGAAATCAGGGGTCTGGAAAAGATCCTGCAGGAGGGGGGAGAAAGAAAGCCCCGGCTCCTCCTCAATCTTTTGTCTTTCCGTTTGGGGGCAGGACCCATGGGAGGAGATGCCCAGGCCGGGGTAGAGTTTTTGCAAAGACTTGATGTACCTGTTTTGCATCCCTTTTTTATGAACAGGCGGGAGATTAAAGAATGGGAGGAGGCAAAACAGGGGATTAACAGCAGTGAATTCCTCATTTCTGTCATGCTTCCCGAACTGGACGGCAGCATTCTCACTTATCCTGTGGGCGGGATCGGGCGCCTTACCCATCAGGAGAAGGACGATGTTGATTTAAAAGAAATTGACATAATTGCCGAAAGGGTAGAAAGATTAAAAAAACATGTCCAGAGCTGGCTTAAGCTACAGAGCCTCCCGCGCGGGGAGAAAAAGGCGGCCATTGTTTGTTATAACTACCCGCCGGGAGAAGGCAGTATTTTCGGCGGTGCTTTTCTGGATACTTTCGCCTCGGTGGCCAACCTCCTTCAGTATCTCCAGGAAGGGGGCTATCGTACCAAGGTACTGACGGCCCAAGAATTGAGGGAAATATTTGCTCCGGACAGGCTGGTAAACTCACCCCGCTGGAACAGGGATTACCGGGAAAGGGGTTATATCCTCTATCCGGTGCAGTCTTTTCTGGAAAAATATCAGGGTCCTGTGCCTCTTTCTCGGTTGGAAAAAGAATGGGGAAAAGCCCCCGGGGAGGTTATGACGGCGGACGGGAACTTTTTACTGCCCGGCGTGGTGCTGGAGAATGTTTTTATCGGCCTTCAGCCTACCCGTGGGGTCCATGAAAACCCGGAAAAAGTCTACCATGATGAAAACCTACCCCCTCCTTACCAGTATCTGGCCTTTTACCAGTGGCTGAGGGAAGAATTCGGGGCCCATGTCATTATCCACGTGGGGACCCACGGTACTTTGGAATTCTTGCCGGGCAAGGAGTGCGGCATGTCCGGTTCCTGTTTCCCCGATCTGTGTCTGGGGGAGATCCCCCATATCTACCTGTATTATGCGGGAAACCCGGCTGAAGCCATGGCGGCCAAAAGGCGTTCCCATGCCCTATTGGTGGGTTATCAACCTCCGCCCTTCGGGGAAAGCCAACTTTACGGGGAGTACAGCCAACTGGAGGCTTTGCTTCACGAATACTGGGAAGCCCGCTCTTTGAGTCCAGGCAAGTGTGAGGAAATCAAGGAACTTCTTTTAGAAAGGGCCCGTCAGGTAGGAATCATGGCCGAGGATTTGCCTCAACTGGAAAAGGCACTTTACCGTATGAAAAGGGCCCTCATCCCTTTAGGTCTCCATATTTTCGGCCAGGGTTACGGGGAAGAAGAAGGCAGACATTATATGGAATACGTCCTGCGTTATGACAGGGAGGGGCAAAAATCCCTTTCCCGCCTTTTGGCTGAAGCCCAAGGGTTGGATTACGAGGGGCTCATGGAGTCTGGGGCAACTGCACAACTGGCTTCACTGGCGGGAGAAGCCCAGAGATTGGTGCAAGTTTTCTGCCGGGAAGGTAAACTGCCAAAAGATTTTGGTTATCCGGAGGAACACAAAAAAGAAATAGTACAAGCTTTACAGACAGGTTTCAAGGCCAAAGAGGAGGCCTGCAAAAATCATGAAGGGCAAGGCTTGTTAAAAGCCTTGGCCGGCTGCTACCTCTCGGCTAAACTGGCGGGGGACTGCTTTAAGAATCCGGAAATTTTCCCCACAGGCTACAACCTGTATCAGTTTGATCCCCGCTTAATTCCCGGGGAAATAGCTTGCCGCCGGGGGGCCCTGGCCCGCAAAACATGGGAGGAATACCGGCGCCGCCACGGGGTCTTTCCCCAGAGTACGGCGGTGGTGCTTTGGGGACTGGAAACTTCCCGAACCCAAGGGGAAACTATCGGGCAAATCCTTCACTATCTGGGAATTCGCTTCCGGGGAAGGAAAAGTCTGTACCAGACCCTTTATGAAATAATTCCCCTGGAAGAACTGGGGCGTCCCCGCATTGATGTGGTGATCAATATTTGTGGGTTTTTCCGGGACATGTTTCCCCAGCTGATCCATGATTTGAACAATCTTTTATATGAACTGTCCTTGCGGGATGAACCCGAGGAAATGAATTATTTTTTAGCCCATACCCGCAGGCTCCAGGCTTTGCTCTTAGAAAAGGGCTTCAGCGAAGAAAAAGCCCGGGAGTTGGCCAGGGCCAGGATTTTCGGGCCCCAGGAGGGTGAATACGGCACCAGAGTAACCAAACTCCTGGAAACCAAAAACTGGCAGAGAGAAGAGCAGTTAGGGGAGACCTTTTTTGCCAGCTTACGGAATGTATACAGTGAAAATTTCCGGGGTACCCCTATGCCCGATCTTTATGCCCGGCAGCTGGAAGCGGTGGATGTGGTGGGGCAAATTAGGTCCAGCCATGAGTATGAAGTTACGGATCTGGACCATTATTATGAATTTTTGGGGGGTTTGGCCCAGGCCGTAAAAAGCGTAAAGGGCCGGCCACCGGAAATTTTCATCACCGATACCACAGGGGAGACGGTGGAAACGGAAAAGGCAGACCAGGCCATCGACAGGGGGGTGCGCACCCGTTTCTTAAATCCCCGCTGGATCGAAGCTATGCTTAAGCATCCCTCCCGGGGAGGCCAAGAAATTGCCAAGCGCTTTTTAAATATCCTGGGGCTGGCGGCCACTACCGGTCAAGTGAGGCAGTGGGTGTTCCGGGAGCTCCACAAGACTTACGTGGCTGACGAAAGAATGAGGCAAAGGATGAAAGAAAACAATGCCTTTGCCTATCAAGACCTTTTGGAAACTATGCTGGAATACGATAAGAGGGGTTACTGGCAAGCCAGTGAGGAAGAAAGATCTCTCCTTTATCAGGTATATCTGGAAGGAGAAGGGGATATCGAAGACGGGTTATAAAAAAGACCCTTCATGAATTAGGAGGCGAAAGGAATGGCTATAAACATGAATAAAAAGAAAACCATAGCTCTTATTCTATTGATTGCCTTTTTGGTTTCCGCCCTGGCCGGTTGCGGCAAAAAGCAGGAAACGGCTTCTTCAGCTGCTTTTCTGGAAATCACCGATGATACCGGTAAAAAAGTGAAAATCAAAGAAAAACCCGAGCGGGTGGTAATCTTATCCGATGACTATATCAGCATCTATTATGCTTTAGGGGGCAAAATCATCGGTCGTCCTTCCACGGCCCAGTACATTCCCCAGGAAGCCTTCGCTGCCAAGCCTCTGGGCCATATTGCCAATCTTAACCTGGAGGAACTGACAGCCCTTAAACCTGATTTGGTCATCGGGCGGACGGCCATGCACGAAAATCTGGGGCCGGCTCTGGAAGCCAGCGGGATACCTTTATTGCTTTTAAATATGCGGACTCATCAAGATACTATGGAAAAAGTGAAACTAATGGGAAAAATCCTGGGCAATCCCCAGAAAGCCGAAGAAATTAATAAAGGGTTGGAGCAAAAAATCGGGGAAATTGTGGAAAAGAAACCGGAGAAAAAGAAAAAAGCCTTGATTATTTATGCTTCAGCCCGGGAAATAACCGTAGAAAATGAAACCAGCGTTACCGGAGGTATGCTGAAGCTCCTGGGTGCGGAAAATATTGCGGCGGGTAGCATACCCCTAAAAACTTATCATACCCGCAGTCCCTTCAGTTTGGAGAAAGTGGTGGAAGAAAACCCCGATGTCATTGTGGTTACGGTCATGGGGAGTCTGCCGGAAATCAAAGAAAGAATCCAGGCTGACTTGGGCAGCAATCCTTCCTTCCAGAAGCTGAAAGCTGTTAAGGAGGGCAGAGTCCATTACCTGCCGCCCAGGTGGTTTTTATACAACCCTGCTCTGGAATATCCCCAGGCCCTGGCTTACCTGGCCCAGATAATTTATCCTGAAGTTTATGGTTCCTTGGAAGAAAAGGCGGAGAAACCGGGAGAAGTCAAAGAAACAGCCCCGGCGGCCGGGGCAAATGTCCCTGCGCCGACAGGACAGGCGTCTTCCTTGTCGGGATCATCAGAAAGCAAAAAAGAAGGAGCTCCTGTAACTGAGAGGGCAGCCGCTTCCGCGTGGATATGGTCAATAAAGGGCAGAGCAGCATCAACGTTTTTTGCGATACACCTGGGACCTATGAATTCATTGTTTTACTTGATATAACCAAAACTGTGGGCAGCAGTTCCACCACCCAGACTTATCTGGCCTCTTTCCCTGTGACTTTTGCGGCAGCAGAAGCCCTCCAGAAAAGGGAAAGCGCCCTCTTTTTCGGTGCGTCAGCCTATATGGCGGAAGGCAAGATTTTTTCTGCCGCAAGCCCTCCCCGTTTGGTAGAAGGCGTTACTTATGTACCCCTTGATGCTCTGGAAGGGCTCCTGGATTTAAAAATTAGAAAGTCCACAGAAGATGGGGGCTTTATCTTGGAACGTTTTGAAAAAAAGGTTTTAGTGAAAGAAGGGGAGAAAACCTTCCGTGTTCTTAAGGATTCAGCATCTTCTGAAGATGTAACAGGGGAAATGGGAGGGCTGCCCTTCCGGGAGGGGGATGTGCTGTATCTGCCTTTGCGCAGTATGGCCCAAGCTTTTCTTTATAACCTGGAGGCCCTTGAAAACGAGGAAGGCCTGCTGGCCGGGGTCAGACTGATTTATGAAGGGTATGCTGGGAAGATTTTATAGATTATGTCATTGATTAAAAACTAGACAAAATTTGGCGTCTGATTTACAATGAAAAACAGACAGGGGCCAAGAAGGTTCCGCAACAAAACTTATGACTTTTGCAATACAAAAAAAGTAAGCCATGAAGGTTGGAATGGCGCAGGAAGCGTCAGGTCGACTTTTTATGGCTTTATTTTTTTTTTAAGAATATGAAAGGGGTTGGAAGAAGTTTATGACGGATCTAAAGTTATGGGAAAAAGCAGTAAGTTTCCACGGGCATGAGTGCCCCGGCCTGGCCATTGGGGTCAGGGCTGTAGAAGGGGCCATGGCCAAGATGGGGATTACTTTTTCCCGGGATGAAGAAATCGTTTGTGTTACGGAAAATGATGCCTGCGGCGTCGATGCCATCCAGGTCCTTACAGGATGCAGCCTGGGTAAGGGGAACCTTATCTACAGGGGTACGGGCAAACAGGCCTTTACCTTTTTCAGCCGGAAAACTGGCCAGGGGTTGCGCATAGTCTTAAAACCTTTCCGAGAGGAAATAGAGAGGGATAAACGCCAGGAATATATCCTCCAGGCAGAACTGGAAGAGCTCTTTGACTTCAAAAAACCCCACTTTCCCCTGCCGGAGAAAGCCCGGCTGTTTGCTACATTAGTCTGCGAAAGCTGTGGTGAGGGTGTCCATGAAGGGAAAGCAAGGATCCAGGATGGGAAAAAGGTGTGTCTTGATTGTTTTCAAGACTACAGCCGGGGTTTTTAAAGATGGATATAGCCTATTATGACAGCTTATGGAGGTCAGGGCCGGGAGGGCAGGAGAGTGAATCCTTCTGGGACGGCAGGGCTGATCATTTCGGCACCCATGTTTATAAGGGAACGGAGGGAAAGGAACGCCTGTTGAAGCTCCTTTCCCTGTTAACAGAAAAAGGGTTGCTGACCCCGGAAAGCTCTGTCCTGGATATAGGCTGTGGACCCGGCAAATATGCCGTGGAAATGGCCAGACGGAGCAAGGAAGTTACCGCTCTTGACATTTCTGCCAAAATGCTGGCCTTTGCTGAAGAGAATAAAAAAAAGGAAAAAGTGGAGAATCTCTTCTTTTTCAAACTGGATTGGGGCCAGGTCTCCCTGGAAGAACTGAACTGGGAGAAAGGTTTTGATTTAGTCTTTGCCTCCATGTGCCCTGCCGTGAACAGTAAAAAAGCCCTGGAGAAAATGATTAGGGCCAGCAGAGGCTATTGTTTTATGAGCACTTTCGCCAAAAGGGAGGAAAGCATCCGCGATGTTTTGGCGAAGGAACTGCTGCCTGGCTGGGATCAGCATAAACAGGGGAAAGGGCTCTCTTGCTGCTGCAACATCCTCTGGCTGATGGGTTACTATCCTGAAATAACTTACTGGGACAGCCAGTGGGAAAACAGGTTTACTTTGGAGGAGGCCTATACTTACTACGTTTCTGCTTTGCCTTTGCCGGGCGGCCCCTCAGAGAGACAAAGCAAGTATATCAAAAGTTTTTTGCAAAAGCGGGAAAAAGCTGGTCTGGTGACAGAACAGGTGAGGGCCAAATTTGCCTATGTCTGGTGGAAAGTATGACGAAGATTAAAGGACTGAAGGACATGACAAATAGTGCAGAAACTTCCTACATTACCCGGGGCTACATCCGGTATACGGGCAGGAAAAAAATTGTGCTGTTGTTATTGTTATTTCTGATTGTGCTGCTGTCCCTAGCTGCTATCAATGCCGGGGCCATTGCTTTTAATCCTTATCAGATCTTCCTGGCTATGCTGGGACAGGGAAGCAGTGTTTCCCATGTGGTAATCTGGAATATCCGCCTGCCCCGGGTTCTGGCAGGTGTGATAGCCGGTGCCGGTTTGGCTGTGGCAGGCTGTGTAATGCAGAACAACCTGAAAAACCCCCTGGCTTCCCCTTCAACCCTGGGTATTGCCAGTGCTGCAGCCTTTGGGGCCAATATTGCTATTATTGTCCTGGGTGCCGGCAGCTTCCAGAGCACCAGCACTGATGCAGTAATTATTAATAATCCCTATCTGGTGACCTTCTCAGCCTTTATTTCTGCCATGGCGGCAACCCTGGCCATCCTGACCCTGGCCAAGTTGAGGTCTTTTTCTCCGGAAGCTATGGTCCTGGCAGGTGTGGCCATAAGTTCCCTTTTTTCCGCCGGTACCATCGTTATCCAATATTTTGCCCAAGATGTAAAAGTGGCCGCCGTTGTTTTCTGGACTTTTGGGGATTTAGGCAGAGCTTCCTGGCGGGAAGTGGGCCTGATGGCCTTACTTGTTTTCTTTTCCCTGGTTTACTTCATGACCCGGACATGGGATTATAATGCCCTGGACAGCGGAGAAGAAGGGGCTAAGGGTTTAGGTGTTAATGTGGAAAAAGTGCGCCTGGGCGGTATGTTTGTTTCTTCCCTGATTACTGCTGTTGTTGTTTCTTTCTTGGGGGTTATTGGCTTTATCGGGTTAGTGGGGCCGCAAATGGCGCGGCGCATTATTGGCGGCGATCACCGTTTCCTGGTTCCGGCTTCCGCTTTACTGGGGGCCCTCTTGCTCCTGGCTGCCGATACCGCCGCCAGGACCATAATTAATCCTGTAGTACTGCCCGTGGGGGCTGTTACCTCTTTTTTAGGGGCACCTCTCTTCCTCTACTTACTGATAAGGGGGCCGCAGAGAAAATGATTTTGTCTGTGCAGGGATTAAAATTTTCTTATCCCAGCCGTCCTGTGCTGGAGAATGTTAACTTTGCTCTGGAAAAAGGGGAATGTTTAGCTGTGTTGGGTACTAACGGGGCCGGGAAGTCTACCCTGCTTAAATGCCTGAACAGGATCCTTAAGCCCCAGGGAGGTATAATTTGCCTGGGGGAAGAGGCTTTATTACAATTGAATCTCAATGCCCTGGCCCGGAGAGTAGGCTATGTGGCCCAAAAACAGGAAAATCCCAGGAACACTGTCTTTGATGCCGTGCTCTTGGGACGCAAGCCCTATATCCAATGGGATGTGACCAAAAAAGACCTGGAAATTACAGTCCAGGTCCTGCAGCTCTTGGAATTGGAGGATTTGGCCCTGAGATATTTGGATGAACTCAGCGGGGGGGAATTACAGAAAGTGGTCATTGCACGGGCCTTGGCCCAGGAGCCGGACCTGCTCCTTTTCGATGAACCTACCAGCAACCTGGACCTGAGAAACCAGGTGGAAGTGACAAGACTTATTAAGAAGGTAGTGAAAGAGCGGGGGCTTGCTGCCGTTGTGACCATGCATGACCTTAATCTGGCCCTTCGTTTCGCCGACAAGTATTTGTTGCTAAAAAAAGGCGCTGTCTTTGCTGCCGGCGGGGTTGAAGTGATCACCCCGGAAAATGTGGAGAGTGTCTATGCTGTTCCCGTTGTCATTAATAAATACCAGGAGATTCCTGTGGTTATCCCTCTGTAATTTTTATTTAAAAGGAGGCAGTCAATGATATGAGAAAAATTAAATTATCCCCATTATTTATTACCCTGCTTTTAGCCGCCGTTCTAGTTTTGGGGGGCTGTGTACCCAAGGGTGAACAGGATAAGGCTGCCAATTCTTTTATGGTGACAGATATGCTGGGCAGGCAGGTTACCCTGAAAAAACCGGTCGAAAGGGTGGTGGCTATTGGCCCGGGGGCCCTGCGGCTTTATTGCTACATCAATGGTATAGACAAGGTGGTGGGAGTGGAGCAGTTAGAAAAGAACAATCCCACCGGCAGGCCTTACCTGTTGGCTTATCCTTCCCTGACCAGTCTTCCCGTCATCGGTCCCGGCGGGCCCAACAATGCTCCTGATCCGGAAAAGATTGTGGCAGTCAAACCTGACGTAATATTCACTACTTATAATGCAGACAAGGCTTCTGTCGATGCTCTGCAAGGAAAAACGGGTATTCCCGTAGTGGCCTTGAGCTATGGCAAAGTATCCGCCTTTGATCCGGCCGTTTACAGCTCATTAAAACTGATCGGCGAAATTATGGGTCAGGAGAAAAAGGCTCAGGAATTGATTGGTTACATGGAGAAATGTAAGGAAGACTTGAATAATCGCACCAAGGATATTCCCGACAACAAGAAACCCACTGTGTATGTGGGAGCCTTAGGAGCCAGAGGAGCCCATGGCATAGAAAGCACACAGGGTAAATATTCTTTGCTGGAAGCCATCCACGCAAAGAATGTAGTGGATGAAACGGGCAAAACCGGGTCTATCATGATCGATAAAGAAAAACTCATCCAGTGGAATCCTGATATTATTTTTATTGATTTAGCCGGTTATTCAATTGTACAGGATGACTATCAAAAAAATCCTGCATTTTACAAAGCTTTGTCTGCCGTCAGGAAAGGAGAGCTTTATTCCCAGCTGCCCTATAATTTTTACACCACCAATATTGATACGGCCCTCGCTGATGCCTATTACCTGGGTAAAGTGATCTATCCCCGGCAGTTTGAGGATGTGGATCCGGAGAAAAAAGCCGATGAAATTTATCAGCATCTTCTGGGGAAACCCCTTTATGCCCAGATGGCTAAAGATTTCGGCGGATTTAAGAAGTTGACATTGCCGTAAATCCTGTAGTCTATAGCGGTTTTACGGCCGGAAAAAGATTAGTTTTTTTACTTTTATTGGAACAGATAAAAAACGAAGGTCGCAGCAAGCAGCAGCGGCCTTTATCTATTTTTAAACAATGCCAAACGCTTTTGGTTAACAAAATTTAACTTTGAAAAAGTTGTTGGATTTACACTATAATAGTGCCATAGAAGTTGGAACTTTAGAGAAATAGAAAATACATAGCACATGGAGAGATAAGAGATAGTGGATAAGATAATGAAGCATTTCAAGAGGTTGCAGTTGTCCATATTTAGTCTTATTATTATTGCCTCAGTATTCGGTATAAACCTTACATATCAAAGGTACTCAACCTTAAAACTGGTGGACAAGCCCCCGCAGATTGAGGAGCCTGTGGTTGAAGATTCCCCTTTGCCTGAAGCTCCCACGGAAAATATCGTTAACAAAGAGGATACAATTGGTCGGCTAAAACAAGAAGCGATTGTAAACAGGAAGACGATGTTGGCATCCGCAGAAACGGTCGCAAGGAGTAAGTCTGCAATTCCTGTCCCGGCAACAGGGGAATCTACTGCTAGTCAAGAGCAGAAAGAGGAAAAGCCAGATTCCAGCTACGATACTACGTTGAACAGCTATGTTCTAGATGTGATTAAGAGTTATCCTATAGGACGTTATCCATATTTGCTAAATAAGGATTATGCCAATTATAACGGTGTAACTGTAAACCTTTATTATAAAGATAGACTTCTCCTGAAAGCTCATCCTAGTGGAAATCGTGCCTCACATTGTTCGGGCATAACCTTTGAAGTATTCTTTAAGGCCATGCAGAACCGCAATAAAAAGCTGGGGCTCGATCCTGATGACTTTAATGGAATGTCCTATGACCAGCTCCACGATTTCGTCCTCACCTGGTATGTAGCCAATGGCAACAAAAGTGTGAATAATGTAGGCACCGCCGTAGAGAAATACGGTATTGGCAGAAGAATCACCAGTCTGGAAAATGCAAGAGCCGGGGATTTTATGGATATTAGCCGGGAAAATAACACAGGCCATACGGTGGTTTTTTTAAACTGGCTTAAGGATGAGAAGGGTAGGATTATCGGTTTAAAATACTGGTCAAGTCAGGAATCAACTAATGGTATCAATTACAAAGAAGAGTATTTCAATGTTTCTGACGCCAATGGGCAAAAGTATGGTAACGTGATGATAAATCAGGTATATATCGCCAGAGTTTCCCCGGTTAAGGATTACAAAAAGTTAGACTAGGACTGTTAGTATCAGAAGTTAATGCGACAGCCGAGAACCGTCCCCGCTGTCGCACTTATTTTTATCAACATTGTCTTAATAACGGTTAATCTGCGATTCTTTTTTCTCCGGTAATTGATTGAAGAGGTTTAATATCCTGGGTGAATTCAACAACACCAATAAATTCTCCCTTCTCGTCACGAACAGCAATATACCTTATAAATACATACTTGTCTCCCAGGTGCAGCCAAAAATCTTCGTGCTCCTTTTTACCGCTTGCGAAGTCAGCTACTAGTTTTTCAACAATTTCTACGCTGGCAGGAGGGTGACAGTTTTCTACCTTACGACCGATTATTGATCTAGCTCTTACAAAGATACGATCTTTACTTGCGGAGAAATACTTAACTATACCCTCTTTATCTACGAAGGTAATGTCAACAGGCAGGCTGTTAAAGATGAGCTCAATTTCCTTCGGCTTAAGAACCCCGGTTTCAAATTTGATGTATCCTTTGAATTTATCCGCTTCAGAACCATGTACGCTGTCGCTGACATTGAGATTAACCGGTCTCCACTCATTTTGTGGTTCAATCAGACAGTAGCCAATCTCATCACTGTCTTGCATGATATGGTACCACTCATCTTCCGATAAAACAGTTAAGGCTGTTTCAAAGAGTACTTTTTCTTCTTTTGCGATCATGTCCTGTATTTTCTGCAGTACCAGCTCCAGCTTATTCTCAAGCTCATTTCTTAAATCGGGAGTATAATTTGTCGCCATGCGCTTAGTTTCTTTAAGTAGATCCCTTATCTCGTCATCATGGGACCACATGATTTTAGAAGGCCCCGTTACTTGATATTTCTCCAGGAAGGGGAATAAAAGATTCTCTTTTTTGCTGTAATGCTTTTCCACATCCCAAAGCAGATTAAGTTTTTCGCGAAGTTGCAAAATAACAGCCTGGCTTGAATCATTCCTCAATTGCGAAAGGATGTCTTTTGTTTCCTGGACGAGTTTTTCAATTGCCCGGTTTTCTAGCTTAAAAGTATGGATCGGATGACCCGGCGATAGTTGAGTTTCGGGTGTTTTATCCAATGCTTTCTTAAAAACTGCCAGGTGTACATCACACAGCCTGCGCACTTCTTCCATGGGCAGACCTTCATTTATCAGTTCCTGTTCAATGGCCGCAAGCTCAACCGGGGCGATATCTTTGACAAGCGCATTAAATTTACTTTTCACTTCTTCTACTGTTTTTCCCTGATGCAGTTCAAGGATGATTTCTTTAATTTTCTCTTTGCGGTATTCACGATTATTTATAAGTTCACTCAAAAAAGCCACCTCCCAAAAAATATGCTCTCCAAATAGTTTAACCAGGATTCATGTTTTCAGAGATAATCTCAGTATAAGATTACAAATTTCATTAGAATTGTTTATAGCTGTGTGGAGATGATAAAAGCTGATTTCCACCTCTATTTGGGAATAACTAAAATGAGGTGATCTTATGAAAACAGAACAAAAAGCGAATAGATTAATTAACGAAAAATCCCCCTACCTGCTGCAGCATGCCCACAACCCCGTAGAATGGTATCCCTGGGGTGACGAGGCCTTTGCCAAGGCCAAGGCGGAAGATAAGCCCATCTTCTTAAGCATTGGCTATAGTACCTGCCACTGGTGTCATGTTATGGAGCGGGAGTCATTTGAAGACCCTGAAGTGGCAGAAGTCTTGAATGAGGGATTTGTTTCCGTTAAGGTGGACCGGGAAGAGCGCCCCGATGTGGACCATCTTTATATGACTGTTTGCCAGGCTTTGACAGGCCATGGAGGCTGGCCTTTAACCATCATTATGACGCCTGAGAAGAAGCCCTTTTTTGCAGGGACCTACTTCCCCAAACACAGCCGCCGGGGCATGCCGGGAATCATGGAGATTCTTACAAGGGTTAAGCAAATGTGGATAAAGGAGCGGAACACTTTAATAGAGTCCGGAGAGGAGATTACCCGGTCTCTGGTGCAAAATTACCTGGTACCCGCCTCCGGTGAGCTTTCACCTCAGGTTATTGATAGAGCTTATCACGGGCTAGGGCGCTATTTTGACCATGTGTACGGCGGCTTTGGCTCGGCACCTAAGTTTCCTACGCCTCATAACCTTACTTTTCTCCTGCGTTAT